>NZ_LDSL01000070.1 GCF_001476815.1 Pseudacidovorax intermedius
GGGGCTTTTTGTTTTGGCGCGCAAGGAAATGAAGGTGCACCAGATGCAAATGCAGCATCCGCCGCCAAGATGAGAGCAGGAATTCGCCTCTAGAACGGTAGCCACGAATTGCTTGCACAAGCGACATGCTCCCACCACAGATATGGCACTCGCGACAGCTGCGCCAATGCGACGTTCCTTAAAGCGCTCGTCGCAACGGGCGTGCCGCAGAACAACGCGCGGCGAGCTGCCCCGCAGCAGGCAGTCCATTCATGCCCCCAACAAGGACTGGGCGCCCGGCCTTGCTTCAGCAAGTTGAACATCTGAGCGCCTTGGGCGCGTGGCATTCAAACGCTGGTGCGTCGGCCATCTGCTGTGCCAAGCGGCGCCATGCGCGCGTCGGCACATCTTCGACGCTCCTAACATGCCGCCGTGGCTCGGCATCACGACTCCTAGGCAGCCAGTCGCTTGATAAACGTCCAGCGTCAGCGCAGCCATCTCCCCGCCGACGTTGGGCGTACGGGACGGAGAACCGACCGCAAAGCCGTCCGTTGATCCGATCAGCTATCGCTTGCTGCGCGCACTTCTGTGATCGCCGCTCAAAGATGTCCACGACAGCCCAGGGCCGGACTCAACCGCCCGTGGAAATCTTGATCCGGATGGCCGTCGTTTCCCATCCCTTCGACCGGAGATGCGCCTGCAGCATCGGCACCATCTGCCGCAGCTTGGCCGCCACCGCATTGCCCCGCACCAGCAGGCACCAGCTGCCATCCTCGACGGGACCGGCTTGAAGTGCACCGAACATGGCTGGGGGAACCAGCGGCTGAATGGCCTTCAGCCGCGACTGGCTGTCGCGCACGCGGCCCATCAGCCCCGCCAGCGCAGGTGAATCTTCGCTGGCTTGCAGCACGGTGATGGCGTGGGAACGTCGGGTCATGGACAAGCTCTAAAATGCCCTGTTTGCCGGCTTTCAGCCGGCAAGGCATGTCGGGGAAGGTGCGGTGGGTCTTCTGCTTGGAAGGTCCGCCGGAGCCCCCAACTCAACCACTATCTTAGGCTTTCCGACCCGCCGTTTCTCGAGTCCGCTCGAAGCGCGCGCCGATCCAGCATCCAATGGCCACGAACTTCCTCACCCGCCTATTCGGCAGCCGCAACGACCGCCTCCTGAAGCAGTATCGAAAGAACGCCGAACGCGTCAACGCGCTGGAGCCGCAGTTCGAGAAGCTCGACGACGAGGCGCTGCGCGGCAAGACGCAGGAGTTCCGGGAGCGCCTGGCCAAGGGCGAATCGCTCGACGATCTGCTGCCCGAAGCCTTCGCCACGGTGCGCGAAGCCTCCAAGCGCGTGATGAAGATGCGGCACTTCGACGTGCAGCTCATCGGTGGCATGGCCCTGCACCAGGGCAAGATCGCCGAGATGCGCACCGGCGAGGGCAAGACGCTCACGGCCACGCTGCCGGTGTACCTGAATGCGCTGACGGGCAACGGCGTGCACGTGGTCACGGTGAACGATTACCTGGCCACGCGCGACGCGACCTGGATGGGCCGCCTCTACAACTTCCTCGGCCTGACGGTGGGCATCAACCTGCCCAATATGCCGAAGGAAGAGAAGCAGACGGCGTATGGCGCCGACATCACCTACGGCACCAACAACGAGTACGGTTTCGACTACCTGCGCGACAACATGGTGTACGAGCCGGCCGATCGCGTGCAGCGCAAGCTGAACTTCGCGATCGTCGACGAGGTGGACTCGATCCTGATCGACGAGGCCCGCACGCCGCTGATCATCAGCGGCCAGGCCGAGGACCACACGCAGATGTACCTGGCGATCAACCAGGTCGCACCGCTGCTGACCCGCCAGGAAGGCGAGGAAGATCCGCGCACCGGCGAGGGCATCACCAAGCCGGGCGACTTCACGGTGGACGAGAAGGCGCACCAGATCTTCCTGACCGAAGACGGCCACGAGAAGGCCGAGCAGCTGCTGAGCCAGGCCGGCCTGCTGCCGGACGGCGCGTCGCTTTACGACCCGGCCAACATCACGCTGATGCACCACCTGAACGCCGCGTTGCGGGCGCGGCACCTGTACCACCGCGACCAGCACTATGTGGTGCAGGACGGCGAGGTGGTCATCGTCGACGAATTCACCGGCCGCCTGATGAGCGGCCGCCGCTGGAGCGATGGCCTGCACCAGGCCGTGGAAGCCAAGGAAGGTGTGGAGATTCAGGCCGAGAACCAGACGCTGGCCTCGATCACCTTCCAGAACTACTTCCGCCTGTATGGCAAGCTCGCCGGCATGACGGGCACGGCCGACACCGAGGCCTACGAGTTCCAGGAGATCTATGGGCTCGAGACGGTCATCATCCCGCCCAACCGGCCGAGCAAGCGCGACGACCAGCTCGACCGCGTCTACAAGACCACGCGCGAGAAGTACGAGGCGGCCATTGCCGACATCCGCGAATGCCACGAGCGCGGCCAGCCGGTGCTGGTGGGCACCTCGTCGATCGAGAACTCGGAAATCATCTCCGGGCTGCTGACCCAGGCGGGCCTGGAGCACCAGGTGCTCAACGCCAAGCAGCACGCGCGGGAGGCGGACATCATCGCCCAGGCCGGCCGGCCCAAGATGATCACCATCGCCACCAACATGGCGGGCCGCGGCACCGACATCGTGCTGGGCGGCAACGTGGAGAAGCTGATCGAGGCCGTGGAGGCCGACGAGTCGCTGGATGCCGCGGCCAAACAGGCGCGCATCGACGAGCTGCGCGAAGGCTGGAAGAAGGAGCACGAGTTCGTGCGCACGCTGGGCGGTCTGCGCATCATCGCGACCGAGCGCCACGAGTCCCGCCGCATCGACAACCAGCTGCGTGGCCGTTCGGGCCGTCAGGGCGACCCCGGCTCCTCGCGCTTCTACCTGAGCCTGGACGACCAGCTGATGCGCATCTTCGCGGGCGACCGCGTGCGCGCAATCATGGACCGCCTGAAGATGCCCGATGGCGAGGCCATCGAGGCCGGCATCGTCACTCGCAGCATCGAGAGCGCGCAGCGCAAGGTCGAGGCGCGCAACTTCGACGTGCGCAAGCAATTGCTCGAATACGACGACGTCTCCAACGACCAGCGCAAGGTCATCTACCAGCAGCGCAACGAGATCCTGGACGCGGGCGACCTGTCGGCCCAGATCGACGCGCTGCGCGAAGGCTGCTTCACCGACCTGGTGCGCCAGTACGTGCCGGCGGAGTCGGTGGAAGAGCAGTGGGACCTGCCCGGCCTGCAGCGCGTGCTGGCCGCGGACTGGGGCCTGGAACTGCCGCTGGTGCAGGAGGTCGAGGCCGCCGAAGCCATGACCGACGAGGACATCGTCGAGCGCGTGGTCAAGGCCGCCAACGAGGCCTACGAGGCCAAGGTGGCCCTGGTCGGCCGCGAGCAGTTCACGCAGTTCGAGCGCATGGTGCTGCTGCAGGCCATGGACAGCAACTGGCGCGAGCACCTTTCCTCGCTCGACTACCTGCGCCAGGGCATCCACCTGCGCGGCTATGCGCAGAAGCAGCCCAAGCAGGAATACAAGCGCGAGGCCTTCGAGCTGTTCGGCCAGCTGCTGGACACCGTCAAGAACGAAGTCACCCGCCAGCTGATGCTGGTGCGCATCCAGTCGGCCGAGCAGATCGAGCAGGCGGCCGACGACATGGAAAGCCGTGCCGAGGCCATCTCCAACATCACCTACACCGCGCCGACCGAGACGGGCGAGCCGGAGGTGCGCAGCACCGCCGCGGCCAGCCAGACCGCGGCCGCCGCCGTGGCTGCCGCAGTGGCCGCCGGTCGCGTGGGCCGCAACGATCCCTGCCCCTGCGGCAGCGGCAAGAAGTACAAGCAGTGCCACGGCAAGCTGAGCTGATCGCCAACTGAGCCCTCGCCTGGATCGCCCGGCCCGCCGTCATCGGCGTGGCATGGGGCGGTCCGCACAATTCGCGTCCGATCCCTTCAGGAACCTTCCATGCCCGTGAACCTGACCGCCCCCGATCCTGCCCAACTGCATCCGGTGCCCGGCGTGCGCATCGGCGTCACCGAAGCCGGCGTGCGCAAGGCCAACCGCAAGGACCTGACCGTGTTCCTGCTCGACGAGGGCAGCGCCGTCGGCGGCGTGTTCACGCAGAACCGCTTCTGCGCCGCTCCCGTGCAGGTCTGCCGCGAGCACCTGGCCGCGGGTTTCGGCGTGCGCGCGCTGGTGATCAACACCGGCAACGCCAACGCGGGCACGGGCGACGACGGCCTGGTGCGCGCCCGCTCCACCTGCATCGCCCTGGCCCGCCTGCTGAACGTGGCGCCAGAGCAGATCCTGCCCTTCTCCACCGGCGTGATCATGGAGACGCTGCCCAACGACCGCATCGCCGCCGGCCTGCCCGCTGCGCTCGACGACGCGTCCGAGGCGCACTGGGGCCGCGCCGCCGAAGGCATCATGACCACCGACACCGTGCCCAAGGCCTTCAGCCGCCAGGTGACGCTGGGCGGTGCAACGGTGACCGTCACCGGCATCAGCAAAGGCGCCGGCATGATCCGGCCCAACATGGCGACCATGCTCGGCTTCCTGGCGACCGATGCGCGCATCGCGCCGGCCCTGCTGCAGCCGCTGGCCCGCACGCTGGCCGAGGGCTCCTTCAACCGCGTCACCATCGACGGCGACACCTCCACCAACGACTCCTTCGTCGTCATCGCCACCGGCAAGACCGGCCCGGCCATCGATACGCTGGACAGCGCGGACGGCCAGGCTCTGCTGGCCGCCATGCAGGCGGTGGCGCGCGACCTGGCGCAGGCCATCGTGCGCGACGGCGAGGGGGCGACCAAGTTCATCACCGTGCAGGTGGAAGGCGGCCGCAACGCCGCCGAATGCCGGCAGGCGGCCTATGCCGTGGCCCACTCGCCGCTGGTCAAGACGGCCTTCTTCGCCAGCGACCCCAATCTCGGCCGCATCCTCGCGGCCGTGGGCTATGCCGGCATCGCCGACCTGGATCAGACCCTGATCGAACTGCACCTGGACGACGTGCACGTCGTCACCCGTGGCGGCCGCCATCCCGACTACCGCGAGGAAGACGGCCAGCGCGTGATGAAGAAGAGCGAGATCGTGGTGCGCATCGGCCTGGGCCGCGGCGAGGCCAGCGACACCGTCTGGACCTGCGACCTGAGCCACGACTACGTCTCCATCAACGCGGACTACCGCTCCTGACCCCGTGCGGGCGCCTGCCCGCCGCACCGCCGCCATGAACGAGCAATTCGAGCGCCTGATCGAACGGGCCGAGCAACTGATCGACCGCATCGAGTCCGTGCTTCCCCAGCCGCTGGGCGCGCCGTCCGACTGGAATGCCGCCATCGCCTGGCGCTACCGGCGGCGCAGTTCCGGCCACGGCCGGCTGGAGCCGGTGCGCCACGTGGCGGCGATGGCGCTGGGCGATCTCAAGGAGATCGATGGCCAGAAGGAGAAGATCGCGCGCAACACGCGCCAGTTCGTCGAAGGCCGGCCGGCCAACAACGTGCTGCTGACCGGCGCGCGCGGGACCGGCAAGTCCTCGCTGGTGCGCGCCTGCCTGCACGAGTTCGCGCCGCAGGGCCTGCGGCTGATCGAGGTCGACAAGTCCGACCTCACCGACCTGCCCGACATCGTGGAGGTGGTCTCGGGCCGGCCCGAGAAGTTCATCGTCTTCAGCGACGACCTGAGCTTCGACGAGGGCGAGCCGGGCTACAAGGCGCTCAAGTCCATCCTCGACGGCTCGGTGGCTGCGGCCACGCCCAACGTGCTGATCTACGCGACCAGCAACCGGCGCCACCTGCTGCCCGAGTACATGAAGGAGAACCTCAGCTACACGCACACGGAGGATGGCGAGGTGCATCCCGGCGAGGTGGTGGAGGAGAAGATCTCGCTGTCCGAGCGCTTCGGCCTGTGGGTGAGCTTCTATCCCTTTTCGCAGGCCGAGTACCTGGCGATCGTGGCGCAGTGGCTGTCCTCCTTCGGCCTGGATGCCGCCACCGTCGAGGCGGCGCGGCCCCAGGCGCTGGTGTGGGCGCTGGAGCGCGGCTCGCGCAGCGGGCGTGTGGCCTACCAGTTCGCCCGCGATTTCGCCGGCAGGATGGCGGCATGAGCCGCATGAGCGGCACGTCGGCCATGCCTTCGGCAGAGACGGACGCGAGCGCCACGCCGGCGCCGCGCAAGCACACCGAGGTCGCCGTCGGCGTGCTCATCGGGCCGGATGGCGCCCTGCTGCTGTCGACGCGGCCCGAAGGCAAGCCCTATGCGGGCTACTGGGAGTTTCCGGGCGGCAAGATCGAGGCCGGCGAAACGGTCGAGCAGGCGCTGCGCCGCGAACTGCAGGAAGAGCTCGGCATCACCATCGCTGGTGCCGCGGTCTGGCGCGTGACCGAGCACGACTACCCGCATGCGCTGGTGCGGCTGCACTGGTGCAAGGTGTTCGAGTGGTCCGGCGACTTCGAGATGCGCGAAGGCCAGGCCATGTGCTGGCAGCAGTTGCCGCTCACCGTGACGCCGGTGCTGCCGGGCGCCATGCCCGTGCTGCAGTGGCTGGCGGAAGAGCGCGGCCTCTCGGGCCCGGTGCTCGCCGGCGGCTGAGCCCGATTCACGGCGCCGCGCGGCGGCGCGTTCTGGCTGAAGCTGCGCGCCTTGACCAGGCGCCGGCGCCGCTCAGCTCTGCAGCCGCGGGTCGCCGAAAGGCTCGTCGTCCGGCGGCGCGTCGGTGGGCATGCGGAACTGCTCGCTGGCCCAGGCCCCCAGGTCGATGCCCTTGCAGCGGGCGCTGCAGAAGGGGCGGAAGCGGTTTTCGGGCGCGTAGACGCTGTCCTGCCCGCAGGCGGGACAGGGCACCAGGCGGACACCGGATTTCGCGGACTTCTTCTTGTCGACAGAGTTCATCGCCACCCCCTCAGGCGCACAGCGTCAGCTCGAAGGGCGCGTCCTCGGTGCTGGGCTGCAGGTGGCCCTGGTCGTCCTGGCGCATCAGGCGCACCGACACCATCAGGCGGTTGCCGCTGATCTCCGGCACCACCGCCAGCGCCGGGTCGATGCGCAGCCGCAGCAGCTGGAAGCTGCGGCTTTGCGGCAGCGTCTGCTGGAACTGGCCGCCGGTGGCGATCACGCGGTAGGGCATGTCGGCATCGCGCAGCAGCTTGAGCAGCAGGAAGACGGCCTCGGCCAGCGGCGACAGGCTGCTCGCCCAGCGCTGCAGGTCGGCCCGGCGCTCCGTCGGCGGGCGGTTCTGCCAGGCGTGGTAGGCCGGCAGGTCGAACTCGCAGGTGCCGGCGGGAATGCCCGCGCGGCTGCGGATGCCCATCAGCCACTCGTTCTCCGTCAGCGCCTGGCCGGCCTTGCCGGTGGCATTGTTGAGCGACTGGAAGGCACGGTCGAGCTGCTGCACGAAGGCATCGAGCAGCGACTCCTGGATGGCGGGATTGCCGCGGTAGCCGTTGAACACGGCCTTCTGCTTCTCGAGGTCGCGCAGGGCCTCGGACTTGAGGTCGGCGCGGCCGGCCACGTCCATGATGTCGAACATGGTCAGCAGCGCGAAATGGTGGTGCAGCGCCGAGTCCGAGGGCACCAGTTCGCCCAGGCGGCGAAACAGGTGCTCGAGCCGAAGATAGGTCCGGATGCGCTCGTTGAAGGGATATTCGTAGAGGATCACGTCTCTGGGGGGCTCCTTCGCGACATCATAGTTGCCGCGATGTCACGTGGCGCGCAGGGTGCGCAATGTTTCAAGGTGCCGACGGCGTGCCCAGGCGGGCCTGCACCGCCTTGAGCATGATGTCGCCGAGGGCGTACTGCCCGTGCATGGAGAAGTGGGTGTCGTTGGGGAAGTACAGGTCCACCACCTGGTGCCGCGCGGCCTGGGCGTAGCCGAAGAGGTCAGGCCCCAGGCCGCTGTCGCGCAGGCCCTTCACGAAGGCGGCCGAGTAGTCCGGATCGAGGTACACGGTGGTCTTGTTGGGAATGACCATCCACAGGATCGGCACCGTCTGCGAGCGGGTGAAGCGGGCCATCAGGTCCAGCGTCTGCGTCGTGAGCGGGCCGTTGTTCAGGTCGTCCTTGAAGAACAGTGCCCGGTCGCACATGCGGTGCGAGAACTGCTTGCATCCCTCGGGAACGAAGCGTACCTGGGTCTCGTCGCCGAACTGCAGGTCGGTGTGGGCAGCGCGCACCTCGCGCATGTTCTGCCAGGTGATGAGGCCGGTGGTGAGCTTGGCGGTCCAGTTCAGGCCCAGGTCCGGCACGCCGGCGAGCGGGCGGATGAAGGGCGTGGGCTTGATCTCGGGCGGCTTGCCCATGGTCTTGCACTCGGCGCCCTTGCGCACCCGCTCGTCCAGGAGGCGCTCCACGCTCTCGGCGATCACCAGCTTGCCGCGGAAACCGGCGTTGTGCAGCCACTGCGAGAAATCGCCGCACAGGTAACCGACCTGGCCCCAGTACAGCGTGGCGACCTTGTAGCCGGCCCGCACCAGCGTGGACTGCCAGTACAGCGTCATCGAGAAGCTGTCGCCGACGACGAAGATGTCGGCGTCCTTCAGCGGCGAGGACACCAGCGCTTCGGCCGGCGGGGCGGCGGGCGCCGGCTGGCGCCAGCCGAACTCGTCGTCCGACAGGCGGCCGATGCGCGTGAGGTCGCCGTAGGGCACGGCCGTGAACAGCGTCACCACCAGCATGGCGCTGACGATCAGGAAACCGACGAGGAAGGTGCGAAGCCAGATCGCGGCGTTGTTCATGGACGCTCTCGGGAAGAAGGGACGGCCAGCGCGGCCTGGACGGCCTCGCGCATGCGGCCGCCGAAGTAGACCTGGCCCTGCATCGACCAGTGGGTGTCGTTGGGCCAGTAGAGGTCGATGATGTTCAGGCGCTGTGCCTGGGCCATGGCGAACAGGTCGGGGCCTATGCCCAGCGCATCGGCGCGGTCGGCGAAGGCCCGCGCGTTGCGGGTGTCGAGGTAGACGGTTGTCTTGTTGGGCACCACCATCCACATCACCTGCACCGGGGCGGCGCGGCGGGCGAAGGCGGCCATGAAGTCGGCGTCGGCCGGCTGCAGTTCGCGGTTGGTGCGGTCGGCCGTGAGGAACAGGCTCTTGTCACAGACCGGGCTGCTGAACTGGCGGCAGCCCTCGGCCACCGGGCTGGAGAAGATGTAGTCGCCGAAGCGCTCGTGCTCCACGTCCACCACGCCGTCGGTGCGCACGATCTGCCGCGTGTTGCGCCAGGTGACCAGGCCGGTCATCAGCGGCGACGTCCAGTTGAGGCGGCGCGGCGGCGGCGGCTGAGAGGGGCTCCCGGTGGGCACGGGCAGCGACTTGAGCGGGCGGCGCGCCATCGTCGCGCAGGCCTGGGCCTGCTCCAGGCGCTCCGGCAGCAGCCGCTCGATGCTCTCCAGGATGACCAGGCGGCCGTGAAAGCCGATCGACTGCAGCCACGCCGGGAAGTCGGTGCACAGCGGGCCCGTGCGGTCCCAGTGCGTGGTCGCGACCTTGTAGCCGGCCGCCACCAGCGGCGACTGCCAGGCGTAGTACATCGAGAAGCTGTCGCCGATGACCAGGATGTCCGCCTCGGCCGGTTCCCAGCCGCGCACCGCCGTCATCGGGATGGGCGGCGGCACCGAGCGCCAGCCGAAGGCCGTCTCGGACACGCGGCCAATGCGCGTCAGCCCGCCCTCCGCCGGCTGGGTGAACAGGGTGACCAGGAACAGCGCGACGATGACGGCAAAGCCCGCCGTGAAAACGCCGAGCCAGATCCGCGCGGGTTTGTGCATCGCCACCCGCTCAGAACTGGAAGTACAGGAAGGGGCTGTAGGTGCCCAGGCGCGAGATCGACAGGCCCAGCAGCACCACCGTCACCAGCGCCGTGCAGACGGTCACGCAGGCCGACAGGCGCGGACGCCCCGCCAACGCCGGCACCATCGGCACCCAGCGCTGCAGGCTGATCGTCGGCGGTAGTGCGAGGCAGATGAACAGCCCCAGGAACATGGTCTGGAAGAACTCCGGCTTGCGGTAGGGAATGGTGAATTCCGAGAACGCGGACATCGACACGCCGTTGAGCCCCAGCATGCCCTTGTAGATGTGCATGGCGGTGGTCATGCTGTCGGCGCGGAAGACCACCCAGGCGACCATCACGCACAGGAATGTGACCAGCCAGCGCAGCGGCAGCGTCCACTTGCTGGGCGGGCGGTGGCGGCGCACCTTCGCCACCCACAGGTGGTTCAGCGTGAGGTAGGCGCCGTGCAGGGCGCCCCACAGCACGAAGGTCCAGGCCGCGCCGTGCCACAGGCCGCCTAGCAGCATCGTGAGGAAGAGGTTGAGGTAGCGCCGCGCCTCGCCCTTGCGGTTGCCGCCCAGCGGGATGTAGAGGTAGTCGCGCAGGAAGGTCGACAGCGAGATGTGCCAGCGGCGCCAGAACTCGATGATGCTGGTCGACTTGTACGGCGAGGCGAAGTTCAGCGGCAGGTTCACGCCCATGCACAGCGCGATGCCCACCGCCATGTCGGAGTAGCCCGAGAAGTCGAAGTAGATCTGCAGCGTGTACGCCAGCACGCCGAACCAGGCGCTGCCCAGCGTGGGGATGGTGCCGCCCTGCACGCCGTGGAACACCATGTCGGCGTACTCGCCCATGCGGTCCGCGATCAGCAGCTTCTTGGCCAGGCCGAAGCTGAAGATCGCCAGGCCGAGCGCGAGCTTGTTGGTGTCCACGCGGTAGGTCGCCGGGTTGGCGAACTGCGGCATCATCTGCGCGTGGTGCAGCACCGGGCCGGCAATCAGGTGCGGGAAGTAGGTGACGAACAGCACGTAGTGCACGAAGCTGCGCTCGTGCACCTTGCCCTGCCATGCGTCCACCAGGAAGGCGATCTGCGTGAAGGTGTAGAAGGAAATGCCGATGGGCAATGCCACGTGCAGCAGCGGCAGCGGCGCGATGCCGGCCTCGGCCAGGCCCTCGTTGACGTTGCCGAGGAAGAAGTCGGCGTACTTGAACACCCCCAGCAGCGCCAGGTTGACCGTCAGCGCGAGGATCAGCATGCGCTTGCGGCCCCGGTCGGTGCGCCCGTCCTGCGGCGTGAGCTGCAGGCCGAACCAGTAGTTCATGCAGATCGAGCCCAGCAGCAGCGGCAGCGCCTCGAGGCTCCACCAGCCGTAGAAGAACAGCGAGGCGAGTGCCAGAAAACCCGCGGCCGCCCGCGCGCTGCGCCATCCGATCAGGAAGAAGCCCGCGAGCACCAGCGGGAAGAAGACGAAGATGAACGCGTAGGAATTGAAAAGCATCGGGGGTGGGGCTTCTTGTGCGCCATCGAGGCGGGGCCATCTGTCCTGCGCGCGTCTCTGCGTTGTGATGCCCACCCCGAGGTGGGCGGGTCGCGAAGGAGCAACGCGGGATTATCGCAAGCCGAGGCTGACCCAGCGCTGCCACAACGACTGGACGCTCAGAGCCAGGTCGTCCAGCCCGAGTTCCTCGTTGTGGATCACGGCGTCCGCCACGGCGCGCCGCTCGGCCCGCGTCGCCTGTTGCGTGATGACGGCGCGCACCGTGTCCGCCGGCCAGCCCGAGCGGGCGACGACGCGGCGCAATTGCGTGTCTTCGCTGGTGTCGATCACCAGCACGCGGTCGACCCGTTCGCGCCAGCGGCGCGATTCGACCAGCAGCGGCACGTCGAACACCAGGGCCGGCACGTCCCCGTGGGCGGCCGCCTGGCGCTCGCATTCCTCGCCGATCAGGGGATGCAGCAGGGCCTGCAGCCTTGCCTTGGCCGTGGGGTCGCCGAAGGCCAGAGCGCGCATGCGCTCGCGGTCCAGGCTGCCATCCGCCGCCACCGCCTCGGTGCCGAAGGCCTCGGCGATGGCCGGCATGGCGCGGCCGCCGGGCGCCGTCAGCTGGCGGGCGATGGCGTCGGTGTCCACCAGGCCGGCGCCCAGCGCCTGCAGCTGGGCCGCCACGGTGCTCTTGCCGCTGCCGATGCCGCCGGTGAGGCCGATGCGCAGCATGCGGGTGGCGCGTCCGCTCAAAGGCCGAGCGGGAAGGCGAAGGGCAGCCACGCCCGCACCGCGGCCGGGCCTGCCACCAGGCACAGCAGCCCGGCGCCCGCCAGGAAGGGGCCGAAGGAGATCGGCACGTGCCGGTTGGCCAGCCGGCCGCCCAGCACCAGCGCCACGCCCAGCACCGCGCCCACCAGCGACGACACCAGGATCAGTGCCAGCAGGTAGGAGGCGCCCAGCCACGCGCCCAGCGCGGCCAGCAGCTTGAAGTCGCCGTAGCCCATGCCTTCGCGGCCCGTCGCCGCCCGATAGAGCTGGTAGACCACCCACAGGCTCAGGTAACCGAACACCGCGCCCAGAATGGCCGAGGCCGGCGCCACGCCCGTCAGGCCGAAGGCGGCGCCGCCCAGGCCCAGCCACAGCAGCAGGTAGTTGAGCGAATCCGGCAGCAGCTGGGTGTCGAGGTCGATCACGAACTGGCACACGAGCAGCGCGCAGAAGGCGGCCCACAGCACGCCGGTGAGGCTCAGGCCGAAGCGCCAGCCGCACAGGGCGAACAGGGCGCCGGTGGCCAGCTCGACCAGCGGGTAGCGGATGCCGATGGGCGCCCGGCAGGCGCTGCAGCGGCCGCGCAGCACCAGCCAGCTCAGCACCGGGATGTTCTCGTACCAGCGGATGCCGTGGCCGCAGTGGCCGCAGCGCGAGCGCGGGCGGGCGAGGTCGTAGGCCGGCAGGGCGTCCACCTGCGCCAGCGCGGCTTCGGCCTCCTGCTCCAGCCGGCCGGGCGGCGCGCTGCCGGGACCGAAGACCAGCGACCACAGGCTGGGCAGGCCCGGCTGCGGCGCCAGGTTGGCGGTGGCGTCCACCAGCCAGCCCCGGTACATCATGCGCGGCAGGCGGTGGATCACCACGTTCAGGAAGCTGCCGATGAGCAGGCCGACCAGGCCGGCCAAACCGGCGTCCAGCGCCGCAGACCCCATCAGACCACCTGGCCCAGCTTGAAGATCGGCAGGTACATCGACACCACGATGCCGCCGATGACCACGCCCAGCACCACGATGATGATCGGCTCCATCAGGCTCGACAGGCCGGCCACCATGGCGTCGACCTCCTGCTCGTAGAAGTCGGCGGCCTTGCCCAGCATGTGGTCGATGGAGCCGGACTCCTCGCCGATGGCCGTCATCTGCAGCACCATGGGCGGGAACAGGTTGGCGCCCGTCATGGCCGTGGTCAGGCTGGTGCCGGTGGACACTTCCTGCTGGATGCGGGTGGTGGCCTTGGCATAGACCGAGTTGCCCGAGGCGCCGCCCACCGAGTCGAGGGCTTCCACCAGCGGCACGCCGGCGGCGAACATGGTGGACAGCGTGCGCGTCCAGCGCGCCACGCAGGACTTGTCGATCAGCGCACCGAAGATCGGCAGGCGCAGCAGCAGCCGGTCCACCGCCTGCTGGAATTTCTCGTTGCGCTTCCAGGCCTGCAGCGTGAAGTAGCCGCCGCCGATCAGCACGCCGAAGATCAGCCACCAGTAGCTGACGAAGAATTCGCTCATGCCGATCACGAACAGCGTCGGCGCCGGCAGGTCCGCCCCGAAGGAGGTGAACACCTGCTTGAAGGACGGAATCACGAACAGCATGATGATCGTGACCACCACGAAGGCCACCACGATCACCGCCGTCGGGTACATCAGCGCCGACTTGATCTTGGACTTGATCGCCTCGGTCTTCTCCATGTAGAGCGCCAGCCGGTCCAGCAGCTCTTCCAGGATGCCCGCCGCCTCGCCCGCCTCGATCAGGTTGCAGTAGAGGGTGTTGAAGTACTTGGGGTGCTTGCGGAAGGCCGAGGACAGCGAGGTGCCGGTCTCCACGTCGGTGCGGATGTCGTTGAGCAGCCGCGCCATGTTGGGGTTGCTGTTGCCGCGCCCGACGATGTCGAAGGCCTGCAGCAGCGGCACGCCGGCCTTCATCATGGTCGCCATCTGGCGGGTGAACACCGCCACGTCGCGCGGCTTGATGGACTTGCCCGAACGCAGCTTGCGCTTCTTGATCTTGGTGGTCAGCACCCCCTGGCGCCGCAGGCTGGCCTGCACCTGGTTCTCGCCCAGGGCGCGCATTTCGCCGCGCACGGTCTTGCCGTTGCGGTCACGGCCCTCCCATTCGTAGAGGAATTCCTTCTGCGTGGCAGGGCGGGCGGGGGTTCGTTTCTGGGCGGCTGTGGCCATGGCAACTCCGGTGGGCGCGCGCCCGAGTCTATTCGTTGGTGACGCCCAGAACCTCTTCGAGCGACGTGACGCCCTGCTGCACCTTCTGCAGGCCCGATTTGCGCAACGAACGCACGCCCTCGCGCTCGGCCTGGGCGGCAATCTCGAGCGCACTGCCGTCGCGCAGGATGATCTTCTGGATTTCTTCCGAGATCGGCATCACCTGGTAGATGCCGACGCGGCCCTTGTAGCCGCTGCTGCAGGCGCTGCAGCCGACGGGGCGGTACGGCGTCCAGCTGCCGTCCAGTGCCTCGCGCCGGAAGCCTGCATCCAGCAGCGCCTGCTGCGGAATGTCGGCCGGCTGCTTGCACTGGGGACACAGCCGCCTCGCCAGCCGCTGGGCAGTGATCAGGATCACGCTGGAGGCGATGTTGAACGGCGCGATGCCCATGTTGCGCATGCGCGTCAGCGTGGTCGGCGCATCGTTGGTGTGCAGGGTCGACAGGACCAGGTGCCCCGTCTGCGCCGCCTTGATGGCGATGTCGGCGGTTTCCAGGTCGCGGATCTCGCCCACCATGATGATGTCCGGGTCCTGGCGCAGGAAGGCGCGCAGGGCGGAGGCGAAGGTCAGTCCGGCCTTGTCGTTGACGTTGACCTGATTCACGCCCGGCAGATTGATTTCGGACGGGTCCTCGGCCGTGGCGATGTTCACGCCGGGCTTGTTCAGCAGGTTCAGGCAGGTGTAGAGCGACACCGTCTTGCCCGAGCCGGTCGGCCCCGTGACCAGGATCATGCCGTAGGGCCGGCCGATGGCCGCCAGCAGCCGCTCCTTCTCGTCGGCGTCGTAGCCCAGGGCGTCGATGCCGAGGCGGGCGCTGCCCGGGTCCAGGATCCGGATCACGATCTTCTCGCCGAACAGCGTGGGCAGCGTGCTGACGCGGAAGTCGATCACGCGGTCGCCACTGACCTTGAGCTTCATGCGGCCATCCTGCGGCACGCGCTTCTCGGAGATGTCCATGCGCGAGATCACCTTGATCCGCGAGGCCAGCTTGTCCTTGATGGCCACCGGCGGGCTGGCGATCTCGCGCAGTTCGCCGTCGACGCGGAAGCGCACCCGGTAGTTGTGCTCGTAGGGCTCGAAATGGATGTCCGACGCGCGCATCGCGAAGGCGTCCAGCAGCATCTTGTGCAGGAAGCGCACCACCGGCGCGTCCTCCACGTCGGCCGCGGCGGAGGTGTCGGGCGCATCGACGGGCTCGGCCGCCAGGTCGTCGAACTCGATGTCGGGGCCGACGATGCTGTCGACGGCATCGTCCGCGGCGGCCTGGTGGGCCTCGACCAGGCGCAGCAGCTTGTCGTATTCGGCCACCACCCAGTCCACGCCGAGCTGGGAGGCGAACTTGATCTTCTCGGCGGCCTGCTGGTCGGAGGGGTCGGCCGTCGCCACCACCAGCCGGTTGCCGCGCTTGGCCAGCACCACGATGCGGTAGGACTCGCACAGGCGCGGATCGAGCAGGCCCTTGGGCAGGCGCTGCGGATCCACCGCGTCCAGGTCCAGCAGCGGCGTCGAGAAGGTGGCGGACAGTGCATGCGCCAGCTCGCGCGGCAGCACCTGGCCGGTGCCGGTCAGCTCGGCGATGAAGCTGGTGCGTCCGCTTTGCGAGCGCTGGTAGATCTGCTGCGCCGCGCGCGCTTCCAGCAAGCCGGCCGACACCAGCGCCCGCGCCACGCCGGGCAGCGCGACGGCGGCTGCGGCGGTGTCACGGAGGAGAGGGTCGGCGGCGGCCATGCGGCGAAGGCGGGGGCAAGGGACTACACACGATCATGAACGACCGTGACGGGAATGTACATTGGTTGCAAATAACACATCATGCAACATTCCTTCGCCATGCGCGGGCTGCTTCGAGCGTCGCGCGGAGCCAACGAAAAAAGCCCCACGGCGTGGGGCTCTTCGGCGGTCGCCACCAGGGCGACAAAAAATTGGTCGGGGTGAGAGGATTCGAACCTCCGGCCTCTACGTCCCGAACGTAGCGCTCTACCAGGCTAAGCTACACCCCGTTTTTTCAGGCTTCCTGGAGCACCTCAGGTGCGGCGCTCAAGAAGCTGAGCCGCTAACTGTAGCATACCTTTCGCATAAATATTCGAAGGCAGCGTTTCGAGTGCGGCGATCGCGCGCTGCGCCTCGCGGGCCGCGGCATCGCGCGTGGCTTCCAAGGCGCCCGTTTCGCGCACCACCTGCACCACGCGCGCCAGCTGGGACACGTCGCCGGTCTCCAGCGCATTGCGCACGATGGCGGCCTGCTCGGCGTTGCCGTGCTTCATCGCCAGGATGAGCGGCAGCGTGGCCTTGCCCTCGCGCAGGTCGTCGCCCACGTTCTTGCCCGTCTCGGCTGCGTCGCCGGCGTAATCCAGCACATCGTCCACCACCTGGAAGGCGGTGCCCAGGGCCTGGCCGTAGGTGGCGCAGGCTTCTTCCAGCGCGGGCGGCGCCTTGGCCAGAATGGCGGCCAGGCGGGTGCTGGCCTCGAACAGCTTGGCCGTCTTGGAGCGGATCACCTGCAGGTAGGCCTGCTCGTCCAGCGAGGCGTCGCCCATGTTCATGAGCTGCAGCACCTCGCCCTCGGCGATCACATTGGTGGCCTCGGCCAGCACCTCCATCACCCGCATCTCGCCGGCGTCCAGCATCATCTGGAAGGCGCGCGAATAGAGGAAGTCGCCCACCAGCACGCTGGCGGCATTGCCGAAGGATTCGTTGGCCGTCGGGCGGCCGCGGCGCAGCGTGGACTCGTCCACCACGTCGTCGTGCAGCAGCGTCGCGGTGTGGATGAATTCGACCACCGCCGCCAGGTTGAAGCGCTGGTCGCCCTCGCAGCCCAGCGCGCGGCTCATGAGCAGCAGCAGCACCGGCCGCAGGCGCTTGCCGCCGGCCGCGATGATGTAGCGCGACACCTGGCTGACCAGCGGCACGCCGGTGGACAGGCGCGCGTCGATGACCCGGTCGACCTCCGCCATGTCGCTGGCGACGAGTTCGAGCGCGGCGAAGTTCTGGGAGGGTGGGCTGGCGGGGAGGGAAGACAAGACGGCGAGCGCAATGCGCGAAGGTCGATCGGTCGAGCTCAGTCGGTCGAGCGGCGGGAATTATAGGGAGCGCGCGAGAGCGATATTGGGCCGCACACCGCGAAAGATGCGTGTCGGCCAAAGCCGTGCTATCATGGAGAGCTTCGCGGATTCGCCGCGGAGAATCTTTCCAAGAGGTTATCCATGTACGCGGTCATAAAAACCGGTGGCAAGCAGTATCGCGTTGCTCCCGGCGAAAAAATTAAGGTAGAACAGATTGCTGCGGACGTTGGCCAGGAAATCGTGATCGACCAGGTGCTCGCCGTCAGCGACGGCAGCGCGATCAAGGTCGGCACGCCCCTGGTGTCCGGCGCCACGGTGACGGCCACGGTGCTGTCCCATGGCAAGCATGACAAGGTGCGCATCTTCAAGATGCGTCGCCGTAAGCATTATCAAAAGCGCCAAGGCCATCGCCAGCAGTTCACCGAACTGCAGATCGGCGCGATTGCCGGCTAAGCCCAGGAGCAGGACACCATGGCACAGAAAAAAGGCGGCGGCTCTACGCGAAACGGGCGCGATTCCAAGCCCAAGATGCTCGGCGTGAAGGCCTATGGCGGCCAAGTGATCAGCGCCGGTTCGATCATCGTGCGTCAGCGCGGCACGCGCCTGCACGCCGGTGACAACGTGGGCGTGGGCAAGGACCACACCCTGTTCGCGCTGGTCGATGGCCGCGTGTCGTTCGGCATGCGTGGCGCGCTGAACAAGCACGTCGTGCACATCACCCCGGTCTGAGCGACTCCCGCTCCTTCCGCGTGAAGCCCCGCTTTGCCGGGGCTTCATCGTTTGTGTCTCCCTCCGGAGACTTCATCATTTGTAAACTGCCCTCATGAAGTTCGTCGACGAAGCCTTCATCGACATCGCCGCTGGCGATGGCGGCAACGGCTGCGTGTCGTTCCGCCATGAGAAGTACAAGGAATTCGGCGGCCCCGACGGCGGCGACGGCGGCCGCGGCGGCCACGTCTTCGCGGTGGCCGATCCCAACCTCAACACGCTGGTCGACTATCGGTTCTCGCGCCGGCACGAAGCCCGGCGCGGCCAGCATGGCATGGGCTCCGACATGTTCGGCGCCGCCGGCGACGACGTCACGCTGCGCATGCCCGTGGGCACCATCATCAGCGACGCCGAGACGGGCGAGGTGGTGTGCGAACTGCTGGTGCCCGGCGAGCCGGTGACCATCGCCAAGGGCGGCGACGGCGGCTTCGGCAACCTGCGCTTCAAGTCGTCGATCAACCGCGCGCCGCGGCAGAAGACGCCCGGCTGGCCCGGCGAGCGCAAGAGCCTCAAGCTCGAGCTCAAGGTGCTGGCCGACGTGGGCCTGCTGGGCATGCCCAACGCCGGCAAGTCGACGCTGATCAGCGCCGTCTCCAACGCCCGGCCGCGCATCGCCGACTATCCCTTCACCACGCTGCATCCCAACCTGGGCGTGGTGCGCCTGGGGCCGGAGCAGAGCTTCGTCATCGCCGATCTGCCGGGGCTGATCGAAGGCGCCTCCGAAGGGGCCGGCCTCGGCCACCTTTTCCTGCGCCACCTGCAGCGCACCCGGCTGCTGCTGCACGTGGTCGACGTGGCGCCCTTCGACGAGGGTGTGGACCCGGTCGCCCAGGCCAAGGCCATCGTGGGCGAGCTCAAGAAGTACGACCAGGGCCTCTACGACAAGCCGCGCTGGCTGGTGCTCAACAAGCTGGACATGATCCCGGTCGAGGAGCGCGCCGCCCGCGTCAAGGACTTCGTCAAGCGCCTGCGCTTCAAGGGCCCGGTGTTCGAAATCTCCGCGCTCACGCGCGAGGGCTGCGAGCCGCTGATGCAGGCCATCTACCAGCACGTGAAGGCGCAACAGAAGGCCGAGCAGCCGCCGGAGTACGTCGATCCCCGCTTCGCCTCGCCGCAGGACTGACCGCCGCTTCCCGTCCGCCTTTGTCCGTGGCGCCCGGCGCCGAACGATCCCCGCTCCATGACCCGCAACTTCTCGTCCCCCGTCCTGCGCGATGCGCGCCGCCTCGTGGTCAAGGTGGGCTCCAGCCTCGTCACCGACGAAGGCCGGGGGCTGGACGAGCAGGCCATCGGCGAATGGTGCCGGCAGCTGGCCGCGCTGGTGCGCGATGGGCGGGAACTGGTGATGGTGTCCAGCGGCGCCATCGCCGAAGGCATGAAGCGCCTGGGTTGGGCGGTGCGGCCCAAGGAAGTGCACGAACTGCAGGCCGCCGCCGCCGTCGGCCAGATGGGCCTGGCCCACATGTACGAGAACAAGCTGCGCGAGAACGGCCTGCGCAGCGCCCAGGTGCTGCTCACCCATGCCGACCTGGCGGACCGCGAGCGCTACCTCAACGCCCGTTCCACCCTGCTGACGCTGCTGGGCCTGGGCGTGCTGCCGGTCATCAACGAGAACGACACCGTCGTCAACGACGAGATCAAGTTCGGCGACAACGACACGCTGGGCGCCCTGGTCGCCAACCTGGTGGATGCGGATGCGCTGGTCATCCTGACCGACCAGAAGGGCCTCTACACCGCCGACCCGCGCAAGAACCCGGACGCGACCTTCGTGCACGAGGCCCGGGCGGGCGATCCGGCGCTGGAACTCATGGCCGGCGGTGCCGGCTCCAGCATCGGCCGTGGCGGCATGCTGACCAAGATCCTGGCGGCCAAGCGGGCGGCGGGCTCGGGCGCTTCCACCGTCATCGCCTGGGGCCGCGAGCCCGATGCGCTGATGCGGCTGTCGCAGGGCGAGGCCATCGGCACGCTGCTGGTCGCCGACACCGCCAAGCACCAGGCCCGCAAGCGCTGGATGGCCGACCATCTGCAGTTGCGCGGCGCGGTGGTGGTGGATGCCGGCGCGGCGCACAAGGTCCGCGCCGAGGGCAAGAGCCTGCTGCCCATCGGCATGACGGCCGTCGAGGGCGGTTTCTCGCGCGGCGACGTGATCGCGGTGCGTGATGCCGATGGCGTGGAACTGGCGCGCGGCCTGGCCAACTATGCGGCGGCCGAGGCCCGGCTGCTGTGCCGGCGCGCCTCCTCCGAGATCGAAGGGCTGCTGGGCTATTCTGCGGAGCCCGAGATGATCCACCGGGACAACATGGTCCTGATGTGAGCGGGCGGCTGCGCGCCGGCGGCCAGCGACGCCACCGGGCCGGCACATCGCCGCGCAGCGCCGGAGCAGGCGCGCGCGGCGTCTTCAGTACAGCAGGATTTCCGGGCGCTTGAGTTCGCGCACCATGTCCGACACGCTGGCGCGGGGCGCCCGGCCGCGGCACAGGGCCTGCTGCGCGAGTTCGGCGGTGTAGACCGAGTTGCGGTCGCCGATGCGCTTCCACTCGGGGTTGTCCACCGGCCGCCAGCCGCTGCCGGACGAGCGCGCATAGGTCTTGTACTCGGCGGTCGCGCAGCGCACGCCCTCGTAGAAGGCATTGACCGCGTTGCCGCCTTCGCGCCATGCCACCACCACGTAGCGCACCACGCCGTCGGGCGTGATGACGATGGTCTTGGGATCGACGCCGAACTTGAGCGTCATGTACGCCGGCATGTCGATCTCCAGCGCGCGCTTGAGGTCGTAGGCCGGCGGCGGCGGGGCTTCGGATTCCTTCCAGTCGGGGTTGTCGACCAGCTGCGCCTGCGCCGTGCCCAGCAGCAGGGCGCCGGTCAGACCCAGCGCCGCGCGGCGCGCCGCCTCAGCGAGGCGTGCCCAGCGACTGCGGGTTGGAGGGCGATGTGTCGGGCTGCGGGGCATGGTCGTTGGCGGTGTTGGGGTCGGGGTCGAAGCAGGCCCCCGGCGGCAATTCGAAGGTGGGGGTGGCGGCCACGGTCAGCGGCGCATGGGCCGGCCGGTCGCGGTGCTCGCCCTCGCGGCCGCGCATGCTGCCCCGCAGGAAGCGGTTGCGCATGTCGGGCCGTGGCAGGAAGCGGGCCAGTTCGGTCAGCGCCATCTCGTAGACGCCGCGCTTGAACTCGACCACCACGTCCAGCGGGACCCAGTAGTCGTGCCAGCGCCAGGCGTCGAATTCGGGATGGTCGGTGGCACGCAGGTTCAGGTCCCAGTCGTGCCCCACGAGCTGCAGCAGATACCAGATCTGCTTCTGGCCCTTGTAATGGCCGCGGGCGTCGCGGCGGATGTAGCGGTCGGGCACCTCGTAGCGCAACCAGTCGCGGGTACGGGCCACGATGCGCACGTGGTCGGGCAGCAGGCCGACCTCTTCGTGGAGCTCGCGGTACATGGCCTGCTCGGGTGTCTCGCCCCGATCAATCCCGCCTTGAGGAAACTGCCAGGAGTGGGTGCGGATGCGCTTGCCCCAGAACACCTGGTTTTTCTGGTTGAGCAGGATGATGCCGACGTTGGGCCTGAAGCCGTCCCGGTCAAGCATAATCAAACCCCAATTTTTGAACTGGTTCGATTATGCATAGATCGATGCTGGCCGGGGCTTGACGCCGGCCCGCCCAGTTCCCGGCCCCGCGCCGCGTGCGGCACGCCGCCTTACTTCCTCCAGCTTCTTGCCCTGCAGTCGATGAAAGCATCCCGTTTCCTGGTGTCCACACTCAAGGAGGCCCCGGCCGACGCCGAAGTGGCCAGCCACCGGCTCATGACCCGTGCCGGCATGATCAAGAAGCTCGGCGCCGGCATCTACACGTACATGCCCATGGGCCTGCGCGTGATCCGCAAGGTGGAAGCGATCGTGCGCGAGGAGATGAACCGCGCCGGCGCCATCGAGATGACCATGCCCGTGGTGCAGCCGGCCGAGCTTTGGCAGGAGACGGGCCGCTTCGACAAGATGGGGCCCGAGCTGCTGCGCATCAAGGACCGCCACGACCGCG
Source organism: Pseudacidovorax intermedius (assembly GCF_001476815.1). Lineage (GTDB taxonomy): Bacteria > Pseudomonadota > Gammaproteobacteria > Burkholderiales > Burkholderiaceae_C > Xenophilus > Xenophilus intermedius_A. Next base: position 22,081 of record NZ_LDSL01000070.1, read on the forward strand.
ACTTCGTCATCCAGCCCACCAGCGAAGAGGTGGTGACCGACATCGCCCGGCAGGAGATCCGCAGCTACAAGCAACTGCCCCGGAACTTCTACCAGATCCAGACCAAGTTCCGCGACGAGCGCCGCCCGCGCTTCGGCCTGATGCGCGGGCGCGAGTTCATCATGAAGGACGCCTACAGCTTCGACCGCAGCCCCGAGGCCGCGAAGGCGAGCTACCAGGTGATGGCCCAGGCCTACCGCCGCATCTTCGACCGCTTCGGCCTGCGCTACCGGGCCGTGGCGGCGGACAGCGGCGCCATCGGCGGCGACCTGAGCGAGGAATTCCAGGTCATCGCCGCCACGGGCGAGGACGCCATCGTCTACTGCCCCGACAGCGACTACGCCGCCAACATGGAAAAGGCCGAGGCGCTGGCGCCCGCCGGTCCGCGCGGCGCGGCCGGCAAGCCGCTGACGAAGACGGCCACGCCGGGCAAGTCCACCTGCCAGGACGTGGCCGAACTGCTGGGCGTGCCGCTCGCGACCACCGTGAAGTCGCTGGTGCTGGCCACCGACCTGCTCGACGACAAGGGCGCGGTCAAGGGCACGCAGGTCTGGCTGCTGCTGCTGCGCGGCGACCACGACATGAACGAGGTCAAGGTCGGCAAGCTGCCCGGCCTGGCCGGCTTCCGCTTCGCGACCGTGGGCGAGATCGAGGCCCACTTCGGCTGCAAGCCCGGCTACCTGGGCCCGCTGAACCTGAGGCAGCCGGTCAAGGTCGTCGCCGACCGCGAGGTGGCACTGATGGCCGACTGGATCTGTGGCGCCAACGAGCCCGACTTCCACATCACCGGCGTCAACTGGGGCCGCGACCTGCCCGAGCCCGACCTGGTGGCCGACCTGCGCAACGTGGTGGCCGGCGATCCGTCGCCGGACGGCAAGGGCGTGCTGGCCATCGAACGCGGCATCGAGGTGGGCCATGTGTTCTACCTGGGTACCAAGTACAGCCAGGCCATGAACGCCACCTTCCTGGAAGAGGACGGCAAGCCCCGCACGCTGGAGATGGGCTGCTACGGCATCGGCATCACCCGCCTGCCGGCCGCCGCCATCGAGCAGAACCACGACGAGCGCGGCATCATCTGGCCCGATGCGCTGGCGCCATTCACCGTGGTGCTGTGCCCCATCGGCATGGACCGCAGCGCCGAGGTCAAGGCCGCCGCCGAGGCGCTGTACGACCAGTTGCTGGCCGATGGCGTGGACGTGCTGCTGGACGACCGCAACGAGCGCCCCGGCGCCATGTTCGCCGACTGGGAACTGATCGGCGTGCCGCACCGGCTGGTCATCTCCGACCGCGGCTTGAAGGAGGGCCAGTTCGAGTACCAGCACCGCCGCGACACGGCGGCGACCAAGGTGCCGGTGGCCGAGGCGGCGGCCTTCCTGAAGGGCCGCCTGGCGGTGTGACGCGGCGCCCGGCCTTCGCCGACGCGCAGGCCGGCGGGCTGGACGGCACCGCTGCGGCCGCCGTTTCGGCCGGTGCTGCGGCGCCCTCCGCCCTGCAGACCGGCCGCCGCAGCTTCCTGGGGCGCGCCGCGGGCCTGGCATCCTGGGCCAGCCTCGCCGCACCGCTGTGGCTGCCCGCCACCGCCCATGCCGGCGCCCAGATCGAGGAGCCGCTGGCCGACGCGGTGCGCACCGCGCTCAGCTCGGCCATCCTCAACAACGCGCCGCCGGTGCCGGAGTTCGACGACTTCGCCAGCCGCCTGCAGTACCTGCGCTGGCTGGGCGCCATGGGCGACCGGCTGCGCCGCCGGGTGCCCGACTGGCAGACGCGCAAGGAGCTGCTGCAGACCATCTGGTACGAAAGCCGCCGCGCCGGGCTGGATGTCAGCCTGGTGCTGGGGCTGATCCAGGTGGAAAGCAACTTCCGCAAGCACGCCGTCTCGAGCGCCGGAGCGCGCGGCTACATGCAGGTGATGCCCTTCTGGGTGCGGGTGATCGGCAATGGCGATCCATCCGTGCTGTTCCACATGCAGACCAACCTGCGCTTCGGCTGCGTGATCCTGCGCCACTACCTGGACCGCGAGCGCGGCGACGTCTTCATGGCGCTCGGCCGCTACAACGGCAGCCGCGGGCGGGCGCCGTACCCGGACGCGGTGTTCGCCAACCAGCGCCACTGGATCTTCGATCCCGGGCGGCCGCTCACCGCCACGGGCTGAGCGGGCGGCGCAGCCATCGCGCCGACGCGGGTCAGGCTGCCGCCTTGGCCTCCGGCTGCGCCGCCGCCGGCCCGCCGCGCGTGACCATCACCTGGTCGATGCGGTGGCTGTCCACGTCCATCACCTCGAAGGTGAAGCCGGCCCAGCTCACGCTGTCGGTGCGGCGCGGCACGCGGCGCAGCATCACCATGAGGAAGCCGGCCAGGGTCTCGTACTCGTCCTCGTGCGGCATCTCGTCGATGCCCAGGGCGCGCTGCACGTCCTGGATGGGCGTGACGCCGTCGATCAGCCAGGAATGCTCGTCGCGCTGCACGATCTGCTGCTCGTCGGTGGAGGCTGGCACCAGATCGCCCATCACGGTGCTCATCACGTCGTTGAGCGTGATGACGCCCACCACCAGGCTGTATTCGTTGACCACGATGGCGAAGTCCTCGTGCGCAGAGCGGAACTGCTCCAGCACCTCGGTCAGCGTCAGCCGGTCGGGAATCACCAGCGCCTTGTGGATCGGCAGCCCCTGGTCGAAGGACAGGGGCTGGCCGCCCAGCACGCGCTGGAACATGTCCTTGGCGTCGACGTAGCCCAACACGTGGTCGATGTCGCCCTCGCACACCGGGTAGGCGGAATAGGGCTCGGCCACGATGCGCGCGCGCAGCACCGACTCCGGATCGTCCCGGTGCAGCCAGGCGATGCGTTCGCGCGGCGTCATCACGCTGTTGACCATGCGAACGTCCAGCTCGAAGACGTTGGCGATGACCTGGTGCTCCTGTGCCGCCAGCACGCCGGCGCGGGTGCCGGCCTCGGACATCGCGAGGATGTCGGCCAGGGTGATCTTGTCCTCGCGCACCATGGGCAGGCCGAGCAGCCGGAACAGGCCGTCGGTCATGCGGGTGAACAGCCAGGTGAGGGGGCCCAGCAGCGTGATCAGCCAGCGCATGGGCCGGGCGATGCGCATCGCCATGCGCTCCGGATCGCTCATGCCGAGCCGCTTGGGGAACAGGTCGGCGAAGACCAGGAAGGCCGCGATGATGGTGATGAAGGAGGCCGTGAAGGCCGCGCGCTGGGCGTTCTCGGCGTCGAGCGCCAGCTCGAACAGGCGCGCGAAGTAGGGCGTCAGCGCGCCTTCGCCCACCACGCCGCCCAGGATGGCGATGGCGTTCAGCCCGATCTGCACGACGGTGAAATAGTGGCCCGGCTGCTCCTGCAGCGCGATCACCTCCTGGGCGCGCGCGTCCCCATCGTCGGCCAGCTGGCGCAGGCGCAGCCGGCGGGCGGCGGCGAGCGAGATTTCGGCGACGGAGAAGAAGGCGCTGACGGCAATCAGCAACGCGATCAGGAGCAGGCTTTGGGTCAGGGTCATCGGCAGGCAGGAAGTGGCGCCGGCCTGAGGATAGCGTCCCGCCGCGATGCCGCCTCGCCGAGAAGGTTGGCGTGCTGCAGCACGCTGCGTGGCGCTGCGCAGGGACGCCGGACCCCGTCCGGCATCTGCCGCGCAGTCCGCTGCCGGTTTCGGAGGATGGCTACTGCACGAAACCCATGCGCTGGCGCTGGCCGGCCGCGCTGCGCGGCAGGTCGTCCACCTGCATCTGTTCGCGCCGGGCTAGGCGGGCATTGCCGAAGCCGGTCATCAGCGCGCGGCGCATTTCGCGCGGGGCGAGGCTGGCCAGCACGTCGAGCACGTCGTCGGCCGGTTCGGCGGCCAGGTGTCGGCCCCAGTCGTGCTCGGCGCGGATCGACAGGTAGAGGTTGCGCGCGATGCGCCGCGCCTGCTCGGCGGAAGGCGCCTCGATCTCGAACACGTTCATCCGGTTGAGGATGGGCTCGGGCACGCTGCGCTCGTCGTTGGCGGTGGTGATCCAGATGACCTGGCTGGCGTCGATGGCCACTTCGGCGAATTCGTCGACGAAATGGTGGGCGGTGTCGTGCTCCAGCAGGCCGTAGAGCGCGCCCAGCGGGTCGTACTGCGCGTCGGCGCTGGCCTTGTCGATCTCGTCCACCACGATGACCGGGTTGGCGTACTGCCCGTCCACCAGCGCCTCGAACACCTTGCCGGGCTTGGCGCCCTTCCATTGCGAGGAGGCGCCGGAGAGCAGCCAGCCGGCGGTCATCGAACTCATCGGCACCAGCTGCATGCCGGTGCCGAGCAGCTCGGCCAGCTTGCGGGCGAAATGGGTCTTGCCGATGCCGGGCGGGCCCAGCAGCAGCATGGGCGTCACCTCCAGGCCGTCGCGGCTGTCCTGGGCCAGCGCGACGTGGCGGCGCACGTCGTCGAGCGCGTCGGTGAAGTTAGGCAACTGCTCGTACAGGGCGGCCATGTCGGGCACACCGCTGGGCTTGACCTGGAAGCGCTCGGGGCCGCGCTCGAGCATGCGGGTGTAGGTGCTGCGCAGGGTTTCGTGATCGCGCTCCGGCAGCTTGGCGAGCCGGCGCTCCACCTCGTGCGTCTCGTAGACGCTGCGCAGTTGCGCCACAGGCAGCTGAAAGCCTGCGCTGGTGGGGACGAGACTGCGGGAATCCATCGGGAACACCTCCGTATCGAACAACAACACCTGGTGCGATACAGCATAAGACGTGCCGGCGCGGCGTGCACGCGAGCCGCAGGCGCCGACAGGCGATGTGGCTTGGCGACTACAGCGGGGCAGGCGGCGTCCGAACGGTGTGGCGCGTGCCATGAAAAACGGCCCGCGCGCGGCGGGCCGATTTGGCGGTGAGGCACGGTGCCAGTCCGTCGATCCGTTCGCCCCCGAGGGTCTGCCGAAGGCGTCGTGCCCCGGCTTCGACAGGCTCAGCCCGAACGGTGACGGGTCGACGACGGTGAGGGGGCGAGAACGGTGCTGGGCCAACGAATCGGCATCAGGCGCCGGACCTCCCCTTTCAGGGCGGCGGGCGGACCGGCCGTCAGGCGGCCTGGGTCAGCATCTGCTGCAGTTCGCCGGACTCGTACATCTCCATCATGATGTCCGAGCCGCCCACGAACTCGCCCTTGACGTAGAGCTGCGGGATCGTGGGCCAGTTGCTGTATTCCTTGATGCCCTGGCGGATCTCGGCGTCGTCCAGGACGTTGACGGTCTTGAGCGACTTGGGCTCGACGCCGCAGGCCTTCAGGATCTGGACGGCGCGGCCGGAGAAGCCGCACATGGGAAAGCTCGCGTTGCCCTTCATGAAGAGCACGACATCACTCGACTTCACGATGCCGTCGATGCGTTGCTGAACGTCGCTCATGGGGTTTCCTGTGGATGTGTGGGATGGGAAGAGGGGTGGATTATTTCACCGGGGCCCAGGTTCCGCCGGTGCAGCGGGCAATGCCGGACAGGTCATGGCGGCGCTGGATGTCGGCGAAACCCGCGCCGGCGAGCAACTGGCGCACGGCGGCGGCCTGGTCGTGGCCGTGTTCCAGCAGCAGTTGGCCGCCGGCGGCCAGGTGCGCGGGAGCGTCGCGCACGATCTGCCGCAGGTCGTCCAGGCCGTCGGCGCCGGCCACCAGGGCCGACCGCGGCTCGTGGCGCAGGGCGGGCAGGTGCGGATCGCCGTCGGCGATGTAGGGCGGGTTGCTGACGATGAGGTCGTAGGCCGCCCGAGGCGCGCCGTCGAGCCAGGAAGCCTGGCGGAAGGCGACGGCAAGGCCGAGCCGCTGCGCATTCGCCGTGGCCACGGCGAGCGCGTCGGTGCTGGCATCGACCGCCTCGACCCGCGCGTCGGGCCGGGCGCGCTGCAGCGCCAGGGCGATGGCGCCGCTGCCGGTGCCCAGGTCGAGCACGCGCGGGGCGCTGCGGCCCTGAAGGCAGTCCAGCGCCCAGTCGACCAGTGTTTCCGTGTCCGGACGCGGCACCAGCACGCGGGCGTCCACCTGCAGGTCGAGGCCGTGGAATTCCTTTTCCCCGAGCAGGTAGGCGGCGGGTTCGCCGGCCAGGCGCCGGCGGAAGAGGGCGGCGATGCGCGGCCAGTCGCCGGCGGCGAGCGCGTCGCCGTCGTGCGTCAGCAGCCAGGCCCGGTCGTGCGGCGCGCGGCCGAGGGCGTACAGCAGCAGCAGTTGGGCATCGAGCCGGTCCAGACCGGCCCGCAGTCCGGCCTGCAGGGCGGCGGCGACGTGCGGGGGCGCCGGCTCGGCCATCGGTTCGGCCGCCGAAGCTGGTGTTGGGACCGGGGAACGACCGTCGACGACGGCGCGGCCAGCCTCCATCGCAGCGGCAGGGCGCACGCTCATGCCTGGCTCGCCTCCAACTCCGCCAGCTGCTCGGCCTCACGCGCGGCTTGCAGCGCGTCCAGCACCTCGCCCAGGTCGCCATCCATCACCGCGCCGAGCTTGTAGAGCGTGAGGTTGATGCGGTGGTCGGTGAGCCGGCCCTGCGGGAAGTTGTAGGTGCGGATGCGGTCGCTGCGGTCGCCGCTGCCGATCAGGCCCTTGCGCAGCGCGGCTTCCTTGGCGGCACGCTCGCTGCGCTCCTTTTCCTGCAGCCGGGCCTGCAGCACCTGCAGCGCCTTGGCCTTGTTGCTGTGCTGGCTGCGGCCGTCCTGGCATTCGGCGACCAGGCCGGTGGGCAGGTGCACCACGCGCACGGCCGAGTCGGTCTTGTTGATGTGCTGGCCGCCGGCGCCGCTGGCGCGGAAGGTGTCGATGCGCAGGTCGGCCGGGTTGAGGGTGATGGCCTGGGCCTCATCGGGTTCCGGCATCACGGCGACGGTGCAGGCGCTGGTGTGGATGCGGCCCTGCGTCTCGGTGGCGGGCACGCGCTGCACGCGGTGGCCGCCCGATTCGAAGCGCAGCCGGCCGTAGGCGCCGTCGGCCTCCACGCGCAGCACCACTTCCTTGTAGCCGCCGATCTCGCTGTCGCTGGCGCTCATGACCTCCAGCTTCCAGCCCTGGCTGGCGGCAAAGCGGGTGTACATGCGCGCCAAGTCGCCGGCGAACAGGGCCGACTCGTCGCCGCCGGTGCCGGCGCGGATTTCGAGGAAGGCGTTGCGGGCGTCGTCCGGGTCCTTGGGCAGCAGCAGGCGCTGGAGTTCGTCGGCCAGCTGCTGCAGCTCGTTCTCGGCGGCGGCGATTTCCTCGCGGGCCATCTCGGCCATGTCGGGGTCGTCCAGCATGTCGCGGGCGCCGGCCAGGTCGGCCTCGCGCTGGCGGTAGCGCGCCCAGCGGCCGGCGATGGCGGTGACTTCGGCATGCTCGCGCGAGAGGACGCGGTACTGCGCCATGTCGGCCATGATGTCCTCGCGCGAGAGCAGGAAGTCCAGCTCGTCCAGGCGCTGGGCGAAGCGTTCGAGTTGGTGGCGGAGGAAGTCTTTCACGGGCGAGGCGGAATCTGGGAAGCGGGCCGAAGGCGGCGCAAGGCAGGGCGCTGCAGGCAGTTGCGGCCGGTGGCGGAGGCCGCGGCGAGCGAGCGTCGCTAGTTGTCGCGGCGCGTATCGCCGTTGCGCAGGAAGAGCCGGCTCACCGTCTGCGCCGTCTGCGCGCGGCTCGTGGCGTCGCCGGCATGCAGTTCGGCCATGGCGCCGTGCAGCATCTTCTGCGTGAGGCCGCGCGACAGGGCGTCCAGCACCGCCTCGACGTCGTCGCCACGGGCGAGCTGGCGGCGTGCGCGGGCCAGTTCGGCCGCGCGCCAGGCATCGGCCTGGGCCTGCAGCTGCTGGATCAGCGGCACGCTGCTGCGCTGGTCCATCCAGTGCAGGAAGTTCTGCACCCCGGCGTCGATGATCGACTCGGCCTGGGCGACGGCGGCCTGGCGGCTGGCCTCGCCCTGACGGACGACGTGGGCCAGGTCGTCCACGGTGTAGAGGTAGACGTCTTCCAGGTCCTTGACCTCGGGCTCGATGTCGCGCGGCACGGCCAGGTCGACCATGAACATGGGCCGGTGCTTGCGTGCCTTGAGCGCCCGCTCGACCGCGCCCAGGCCGATCAGCGGCAGGGTGCTGGCGGTGCAGCTGACCACGATGTCGAATTCGGCCAGACGGCCGGGCAGGTCGGCCAGGCGCATGGCCTCGCCGCCCAGGCGGCCGGCGAGCTTCTCGCCGCGCTCGAGGGTGCGGTTGGCGATGACCATCTTCGCGGGCTGGCGCGCGGCGAAATGCGTGGCGGCCAGGTCGATCATTTCCCCGGCACCGACGAAGAGCACGCGCGTCTCGCGCAGGTCCTCGAAGAGCTGGCCGGCCAGGCGGACGGCGGCGGCGGCCATGCTGATGGAATGCGCGCCGATCTCGGTGGAGGTGCGCACTTCCTTGGCGACGGCGAAGGAGCGCTGGAACAGCTGGTTGAGCGTGGTGCCCAGGGCGCCGGCCGACTCGGCGGCGCGGATGGCATCCTTCATCTGACCCAGGATCTGAGCCTCGCCCAGCACCATGGAGTCGAGGCCGCTGGCCACGCGGAAGGCATGGCGCGCGGCTTGGCCGTCGGTGAGGGTGTAGGTGTGCGAGCGCAGCAGCGCCGGCGACACGCCGCCGCTGCCGGCCAGCCAGTCGACCGTGTGCTCGAGCGCGGGCCGGTCGGCGGCGCAGTAGATCTCGGTGCGGTTGCAGGTGGAGAGGATGGCCGCCTCCACCGGCGGGTGGCCACCGATGCCCACGGCGCTGCGCAGGCTCTGCAGGGTGGGCGCGATCTGGTCGACGGCGAAGGCGAACCGGCCGCGCAGGTCGAGCGGCGCGGTCGTGTGGTTCAAGCCGAGGGCCCAGACTGCCATAACCGCGCATTATAAAATTCGCGCCCCTCTTCGGCGTCTTGCACTGCAACAAACCCGCCTATCGCAGTCATTGCCGGACGCACCGCGGCGCATGTCTCCCCTCCAGTTGCTCGATCACCTGCTCAATTTCGTGGCGCCGGCCGTGGCGGTGGCGGTGCTGCTGGCGCTGGCCCTGCGTGGGCTGCATCGGGCCCGATCGCTGCGCGTGCCGCTGTGGAAGCAGATCGCGATCACGACGGGTGCGGGCGTCGCGACGCTGCTCGGCGGCCTGGTGCTGACAGGCCACGACGGGCGCATGGCGAGCTATGCGGCGCTGGTGCTGGTCGCCGGCACCGTGCAGTGGGCGCTGCTGCGTGGCGGGCGCTGATCGAAGCCGGGCTGAAGCGCACGGCCAGCCGCCGCTGGTCCGAGGTGACGGTCAGCGACATCGCCCAGGCCATCGGCTGCTCCGTCGGCACTGGCGCGCCAGCGCCGCGCCCTCGACGCCTTGCTGTCGCGCCAGCAGACCCTGCAGCCACTGACGACGGCCGGCGAGGCGCAGCTGCGTGGCGATGCCGGCCTGCTGCCGCGCTTCTTCGGCCTGCTCGACAACGTCAGCGGCGGCTTCCCGGTGGTCGACGCGGCCCGCTGGCCCGACTGATGGCGCACGCACGCGGGCCCCGCACCGGCCCGCTGGCGGCCAGGCGCCCGTCAGGCCAGCGGCGCGGGCGCCGGCGGCACCGCCGCCACCACGGGCGCGACCAGCGGCAGGCCGGCGTTCTTGAAGTCCTCCAGCATGGTGAAGAGCAGGTCGCTCTTCACCCCGCCGGCCACGCGCGGGCTGTTGACGTAGGCGATGGCCTGGAAGATCAGCATGCCGTTCTCGATGCCCTCCAGCGACACCGACGGCGCCGGCGTGGGCAGGATGGACGGATGCGCGCCGCAGGCCGCCAGCATCAGGTCCCGCACCTGCCGCGCGTCGCTGGCCAGCGGCATCGGCAGGCGGATCAGCACGCGGCCCTCGGCATTGGCCAGCGTCATGTTGCGCACGGTCTTGGTGATGAACTCCGAGTTGGGCACGATCACCGTGGAGCGGTCGGCCAGCTGGATCTCGGTGGCGCGCACGTTGATGCGCCGCACGTCGCCCTCGGTGGTGCCCAGCACCACCCAGTCGCCCACCTTCACCGGCCGCTCGGCCAGCAGGATCAGGCCCGAGATGAAGTTCTGCACGATGGCCTGCAGGCCGAAGCCGATGCCCACCGACAGCGCGCTGGCGATCCAGGCGATGCGGTTGATGCCGATGCCCAGCGCCGACAGCGCCATCGCCACCACCAGCACGCCGCCCGCATAGCCCAGCAGCGTGGTCAGCGAGCTGCGCATGCCGGGCTCCAGGCCCGAAGCGGGGAAGTAGCGCGTGTCCAGCCAGACGCGCAGCACCCGCAGCGCCACGAAGCCCGCCACCAGCACGGCCAGCGCGCTGAACAGGGCGGCGGGCACGAACTGGAACTCGCCCACCCGCAGCCCGCTGCCGAACTGGCCGGAGCGCTGCACCACTTCTTCCGGCCCCGTGCCCAGCGGCGCCATCAGCGTGATGACGAGGTAGAAGAACAGCGCCAGCCGCAGCACGGCCGACAGCAGCACCGCCGCCTGGTCCAGCCGCGTGGCTGTCAGGCCGAAGCTGGCCGCCAGCCGCTGGCCCGTCGGGCTGCCCGACGCCAGCAGCGCCATGCACAGGTCGTCGATGAACTTGAACAGCACGTAGAAGGCGCAGACCACGATGCCGGTCCAGATCAGCTGGCTGGCGACCAGGCTGGCGAGCGCGACATAGCCGCTGGCCAGCAGGGCCGTGACGGCCAGCAGCACCAGCGAGACCAGTCCGCGCAGCAGCCCGACCCACACCGGACGGACGGTGAAGCGGGCCGCCGCGCCGTCGCCGGCCGTAGTCGCCGTCGGCGCCGGGGGCGCGTCCGGGGCGGCGGCGGATGCCGTGCCGCGCCCACCCGTGGCCGCGGGCCGCAGGCGGAACAGCAGCAGCGCCACCAGCACCGTCAGCGCCGCGGCCGTGGCCGCCTGCGTGGCCTGCAGCGCGGCATAGCTCGCCTCCACCAGCGAATTGACCTGCGCCGGAATCCACACCAGCGCGCCCACGATGGCCACCAGCAGCGGAAAGGGCCGCAGCCGCAGCGCCATGGCGTCGGCGATGGGCGGCAGCCGCCAGGAACGCCGGGCATTGGCGAGCAGCGCGCGCCCCAGGCTGAGCACGAAGGTCATGAACAGCGCGACGCCGATCAGCTCCCGCACCAGTTCGCGCGCGGCCTCGCCGAGCAGCTGCCGGTCTTCCAGCAGGCCGCGCAAGCCGTGCAGCGCCAGCGCCACCAGCAGCATGTTGACGCCGACCACGGCGATCACCAGCAGCGAGCGCCGCAACCGTCCGCCGGGCAGGATGCGCTGGGCCAGCAGCACCAGCCCGCGTTCGGCCAGCATGTTGCCGACGGTGATCGTGAGCAGCACCAGCGCCAGGGCGCCGAGCACCGCATTCCGGTGGGGCGGTGAGAGGCTGGCCGAGACCGCGCTGCGCAATTCGATGGCCAGCGGCTGCAGCCGTTCGCGGTCGTCGGGCCAGGCGGTGGCGATGGCGCGCCAGAAGGCGGGCGACAGCGGCGAGGCGGTGCGTTCGGTCAGGCGGGCTTCGAAGTCCTGGCGGCGCTTGTTCAGCAGTTCGGTCGCGCGCTGCTGGGCATCCACCACCACCAGCCGTGCCAGCCGGATGTCGGCATCGACGCCGTTGCGCTCGCGGGTGAGGGTGGTGCGCTGCCGGGTGATGTCGGGGTCTTCGGTGGTACCGGCGGCCGGCGCCGGACCCAGTTCGCCCAGGCGGGCGTTCAGGTCGTTGAGCTGGCCCGTGCGCAGGTCGATCAGCTTCTGCGCGGCGGTGCCGATGGCGTCCACCTGGCGCACCAGCAGGCGGGCCTCGTCGCTCGTCTCGGCCGACTTGGGCAGGGCGGTGAGCTGGGCCCGCAGCGTGGTGATGTCGGCGGGCATGTCGGCCGCCGCTGCGGCCGCGGCCGTGGCGCCGGCGGCGGGCTGGGCCTGGGCCCGGGCGGCGGGTGCGGCGGCCAGGGCCGCCAGCACGGCCAGGGCGGCGAACAGGGCCAGGCCGCGGGCGAGGAACGAGGGGGAATGCGAAGTCCGGCGCATCCGGCGGATCATAGGCAGGCCGCCCGTGGCGCCCTGTCGGTGCGCGCTGTCAGGCCGCGCTCGGCGGGCGGCCGACCGGGGCGGTGGCCGGCGTGGCCTGGGCCGGCCTGGCGCTGTTCAGGCCGCCGGTGAAAAAAGGTCCACGCGGTCCGTGATGATGCCGTCGGTGCCCAGGTCGATGAGCCGCTGCGCCGCCCAGTCGTCGTTCACCGTGTAGCTCAGTTGCCGGAAGCCGGCGGCGCGGGCATCGGCCACGGTCTGCGCGTCCCACAGGGCATGGTTGCAGACGATGGCCACGCAGCCGAGCTGGCGGGCGAGGTCGAGCCAGTCGCTGCGCGGCGTGTCCAGCAGCAGGGCGCGCGGCAGCGCCGGCACGGCGTCGCGCGCGGCGGCCAGGGCGTCGGGCCGGAAGGAGCTGAGCAGCGGCGGCACGGCCGTGCCGGCCCACAGGCGGGCCGCCTCGCGTGCGACGGCGGCGCCCGTCTCGGCATCGGTGCCGGGCGTGGGCTTGATCTCGATGTTGAGCAGGTAATCGTTGGCCAGGCAGAAGCGCGCCAGCGCCGCCAGCGTGGGCAGCGGCTCGCCGGCATAACGCCGCGAATGCCAGCCGCCCGCGTCCAGCTGCGACAGCGTGGTCCACGGCTGGTCGCCGCCGATGCCGGGCATGCCGGTGGTGCGCGCCAGCGTGGCGTCGTGCATCAGGAAGACCACGCCGTCCTGGCTGAGCTTGGCGTCGCATTCGAACATGCGGTAGCCGTGCTCCGCGCCCAGGCGGAAGGCCGCCAGCGTGTTCTCCGGCGCGAGCTTGCCGGCGCCGCGGTGGGCGATCCAGCGGGGATAGGGCCAGGGGGGCAGGTCGTTCATGGCGAGCCAAGCATTGCGATCGAAAGGCCGCGGCGCGGGGGTGTCAATCCAATCTTTTTCCGGAGCCGGCATCGAACCAGTGCAGCCGCTCTTCGCTGGCGCCCAGGCTCAGCGTGTCGCCCACCTTGGGCGCCGGCTTGTCGGCATCGGTGCGCATCACGATCTGCTCGTCGCCGATGCGGCCGTAGACCAGGCGCTCGGCACCCAGCAGCTCGACCTGCTCGACGTTCACGCTCCAGCCCGAATCGTGCGGCGAAATGTGCTCCGGCCGGATGCCCAGGATCTTGCCCGCCGGCACGCCGGGCGCGTTCTTCAGCAGGTTCATGGGCGGCGAGCCGATGAAGCTGGCGACGAAGGTGGTGGCCGGCCGGTGGTAGACCTCTTCGGGCGTGGCGAACTGGTCCATCACGCCGCCGTTCATCACGATGATGCGCTGGGCCAGCGTCATGGCCTCGACCTGGTCGTGCGTGACGAAGAGCGAGGTGATGCCCAACTCGCGGTGCAGCTTCTGGATCTCCAGGCGGGTCTGGGCGCGCAGCTTGGCGTCCAGGTTCGAGAGCGGCTCGTCGAACAGGAAGACCTGCGGCTGGCGCACGATGGCGCGGCCCATGGCCACGCGCTGGCGCTGGCCGCCCGACAGCTCCCGCGGCTTGCGCTCCAGCAGGTGGCCCAGTTCGAGGATCTTGGCGGCCTTGTCGACCCGGGTCTTGATCTCGTCCTTCGGCACGCCCTGGATGCGCAAGCCATAGGCCATGTTGTCGAAGTTGGTCATGTGCGGATAGAGCGCGTAGTTCTGGAACACCATCGCGATGTCCCGCTTCGCAGGCTCTACGTCATTGACCACCCGCCCGCCGATGGCGATCTCGCCGGCGGAGATCTCCTCCAGCCCTGCCACCATGCGCAGCAGCGTGGACTTGCCGCAGCCCGACGGGCCCACGATGACGACGAACTCGCCATCCCGGATATCGGCCGAGACGCCATGGATGACCTGATTGGCCTTGGCACCCTTGCCGTAGCGCTTGATGACGTTGCGAAGGGAAATACCGGACATAGGCAAGAAGAGAAGGTTGAGTGCGCTCGGGGTGGCTGTTGGTGCGGGAGACACCGCGGAACCGGCTTTGCCGGGCCGCCGGTGTCGCCCCTTGAGGGGGATTCGGCTACACGAAGTGAGCAAGAAACGGGGTGGTCATTTTTCTGTATCGACAAGTCCCTTGACGAACCACTTCTGCATCAGGATCACCACCACCGCCGGCGGCAGCAGCGCCAGGATGGCCGTCGCCATGATGATGTTCCAGTCGTTGGCCGCATCGCCGCTGGCGATCATGCGCTTGATGCCGATCACCACCGGGTACATGTCCTCGGTGGTCGTGGCCAGCAGCGGCCAGAGGTACTGGTTCCAGCCGTAGATGAACTGGATGACGAACAGCGCCGCAATGGAGGTCTGCGACAGCGGCACCAGGATGTCCTTGAAGAAGCGCATCGGCCCCGCGCCGTCGATGCGCGCCGCCTCCACAAGTTCGTCCGGCACCGACAGGAAGAACTGCCGGAACAGGAAGGTGGCCGTCGCCGAGGCGATCAGCGGCACCGTCAGGCCCGCGTACGTGTTGAGCATGTTGAGGTCCGACAGGACCTTGTAGGTGGGCAGGATGCGCACCTCCACCGGCAGCATCAGCGTCACGAAGATCATCCAGAAGACGAGCTTCTTGAACGGGAAGCGGAAGTACACGATGGCGAAGGCCGACAGCAGCGAGATGGCGATCTTGCCGATGGCGATCACCAGCGCCGTGACCAGGCTCACCCACATCATGCGGCCGACGGCCGCCTTGGAGCCCTGCGTCTCGGCCGTGCCGGTCAGGGCGGCGGTGTAGTTCTCCACCAGGTGCTTGCCGGGCGTGAGCGGCATGGGCACCTGCACGATCTCATCGCGCGTGTGCGTCGAGGCCACGAAGGCCAGGTAGATCGGGAAGGCGATGATCAAAATGCCCAGCAGGAGCACCACGTGCGAAAGGACCGTCAGGCCCGGGCGGCGTTCGACCATGTCAGTACTGGACTTTCTTTTCGACGTAGCGGAACTGGACGACGGTCAATGCGACCACGATCAGCATCAGCACCACCGACTGCGCGGCCGAGCCGCCCAGGTCGAGCGCGCGGAAGCCGTCGTGCCAGACCTTGTAGACCAGGATCGCCGTGTCGCGGCCCGGCCCGCCCTCGGTGGTGGCATGCACCAGCGCGAAGGTGTCGAAGAAGGCATACACCACGTTGATCACCAGCAGGAAGAAGGTGGTGGGCGACAGCAGCGGGAACTGGATGGTCCAGAAGCGCCGCAGCGGCCCGGCGCCGTCGATGGAGGCGGCCTCGATCAGCGCCTTGGGGATCGACTGCAGGCCGGCCAGGAAGAACAGGAAGTTGTAGGAGATCTGCTTCCACACCGCGGCCACCACGATCAGCGCCAGCGCCTGGTTGGAATTGAGCAAATGGTTCCAGTCGTAGCCCATCTTGCGCAGGCCGTAGGCCACCACACCGATGGAGGGCGAGAACATGAACACCCACAGCACGCCCGCCACGGCCGGTGCCACGGCATAGGGAATGATGAGGAAGGTCTTGTACGCCAGCGCGCCGCGCAGGATGCGGTCGGCAAAGATGGCCAGCACCAGCGACAGCGCGATGCCGCAGCCGGCCACCAGCACCGAGAAGACGGCCGTGACCTTGAAGGACTCGAGATAGGCCGGGTCCTGGAACAGGTGCTGGAAGTTCTCCAGCCCCACGAACACCGTGGAGGTGCCGAAGGCGTCCTCGCTCTGCAAGGACTGCAGCACCGCCTGGCTGGCGGGCCAGAAGAAGAACACCAGGATCACCGCCATCTGCGGCGCGATGAGCACCCAGGGCAGCCAGGAGGATCGGAAGAGGACGCGTTTTTCCATGGGGCCTCGAGAAACAGGAACGCCCGCAGCGCGAAGCAGTGCGGGCGGCCGGGAGTCTACGTTGCGTCAACATTCGCGACACCTTCGTACCCCCGTCCGGCAGGGATGCGAAGGGTCGCGCATGCGACAGCGAAAGGCGCGCGGGTCAGCTGCGCGTGGCCTTCTGGAAGCGCTCCAGCTGCTCGTTGCCGCGCTGCACGGCGGCGTCCAGGGCTTCCTTGGCGCTCTTCTTGCCCGACCAGATCTGCTCGGTCTCTTCGTCGATGATGGTGCGGATCTGCACGAAGTTGCCCAGGCGGATGCCGCGCGACTTGTCGGTGGTCTTGCGGATCATCTGCGTCACGGCCACGTCGGTGCCCGGCTTCTCCTTGTAGAAGCCCGACTTCTCCGTCAGCTCGTAGGCGGCCAGGGTGATGGGCAGGTAGCCGGTGCGCTTGTGGCTGGCCGACTGCACGTCCGCGCGGGACAGGAACTTGAAGAAGTCCGCCACGCCCTTGTACTCGGCCGGCTTGCGGCCCGCCATGACCCACAGGCTGGCGCCGCCGATCACGGTGTTCTGCGGCGCGCCTTCCACGTCGGGGTAGTAGGGCAGGGTGGAAATGCCGTAGGCGAACTTGGCGTCCTTGGCCACGCGGGCGTACAGGCCGGACGAGGCGGTCATCATGGCGCACTCGCCGGCCGGGAAGGCGGCGTCCGGCACGTTGCCGCGGCCCTTGTAGACGAACAGGCCCTGCTTGGCCATGTTGGCCAGGTTCTCGAAGTGGCGCACGTGCAGCGGCGCGTTGAAGGCCAGGCGCGCATCGGTGCCGCCGAAGCCGTTGTTGCGCGTCGCGAACAGGGTGTTGTGCCAGGTCGAGAAGCTCTCCAGCTGCGTCCAGCTGATCCAGCTGGTGGTGAAGGGGCACTGGTGGCCGCTGGCCTTGAGCTTGGCGGCGGCGGCGACGACCTCGGGCCAGGTCTTGGGCGCCTTCTCGGGGTCCAGGCCGGCTGCCTTGAAAGCGTCCTTGTTGTAGTAGAAGATCGTCGTCGAGCTGTTGAAGGGCAGGCTCAGCATCTGGCCGTTGGGGGCCGTGTAGTAGCCGGCCACGGCGGGGATGTAGGCCTTGGGGTCGAAGCTGACGCCGCTTTCCTTCATCACCTCGGCCACCGGCTTGATGGCGGCCTTGGAGGCCATCATCGTGGCCGTGCCCACTTCGAACACCTGCAGGATGTGCGGCGCGTTGCCCGAGCGGAAGGCGGCGATGGCCGCCGTCATCGACTCGTCGTAGGTGCCCTTGAAGGTGGGCACCACCTTGTAGTCCTTTTGACTCTCGTTGTACTGCTTGGCGAGGTCGTTGACCCACTCACCCAGCGGGCCGCTCATGGCGTGCCACCACTGGATCTCGGTCTGTGCATGCGCCGGGACGGCGGCCATGACGGCCACGGTGGCGGCTGCAGCAAGTTGCGTGAATCGCATGAAGACTCCTGTGTCTGCGAACGATGACAAAGATGAAAAGACTATGGCTGTCATGTGACAGCATGACGGCGGGTTGTCGCATGGCGTGCGGTCCCGGCTCAAGCGGGGAAACCCTTTTCACGGCCAGGGCCGCAGGGCTGCCGACTGCGGCAGCGCAGCACGCTTGAACCATACTCGAGCGTTTTGACAACCGTGTTGATGCCGGGCATGACCAAGACCACCTCGCTGGACAAGGGCAAGATCAAGTTCCTGTTGCTGGAGGGCATCCATCCCTCGGCGGTCGAACTGCTGCAGGCCTCCGGCTACACCCAGGTGGAGGTGCTGCCCGGCGCGCTGGAGGGTGAGGAACTCAAGGCCCGCCTGGCCGACGTGCACTTCCTGGGCATCCGTTCGCGCACACAGCTCACGGCCGAGGTGTTCGCTGCCGCACCCAAGCTGGTGGCCGTGGGTGCCTTCTGCATCGGCACCAACCAGATCGACCTGGATGCGGCGCGCGAGCATGGCGTGGCCGCGTTCAACGCGCCGTATTCCAACACCCGTTCGGTGGCCGAACTGGTGCTGGCCGAGGCCATCCTGCTGCTGCGCGGCGTGCCCGAGAAGAACGCCGCCGCCCACCGTGGCGGCTGGCTCAAGACGGCCGAGAACGCCTTCGAGATCCGCGGCAAGACGCTGGGCATCGTGGGCTACGGCTCCATCGGCGCCCAGCTGTCGGTGCTGGCCGAGGCGCTGGGCATGCACGTGGTCTTCCACGACGTGGTGGCCAAGCTGCCGCTGGGCAATGCGCGCCAGGCTCGCAGCCTGAACGAGCTGCTGGGCCAGGCCGACATCGTGAGCCTGCACGTGCCCGAGCTGCCGTCCACGCAATGGATGATGGGCGAGGCCGAGATCGCGGCCATGAAGCCCGGCGCCATCCTCATCAATGCCTCGCGCGGCACGGTGGTGGTCATCGAGGCGCTGGCCGCCGCCCTGCGCGAGCGCCGGCTGCTGGGCGCCGCCATCGACGTCTTTCCCAAGGAACCCAAGAGCAACAAGGACGAATTCCTGTCGCCGCTGCGCGGGCTGGACAACGTGATCCTCACGCCGCACATCGGCGGCTCGACCATGGAGGCGCAGGCCAACATCGGCGTCGAGGTGGCCGAGAAGCTGGTGCGCTACAGCGACAACGGCACCACCACGCGCTCGGTCAACTTCCCCGAGGTGGCGCTGCCGGCCCACCCGGGCAAGCACCGGCTGCTGCACATCCACCGCAACGTGCCGGGCGTGCTGTCGGCCGTGAACCAGGTGTTTGCCGACCACCGCATCAACATCGCGGCCCAGTACCTGCAGACCAACGACAAGGTCGGCTACGTGGTGACCGACGTGGATGCCGCCTCCTCCGACGTGGCGCACGAGGCGCTGGCCAAGGTGCCGGGGACGATCAAGAGCCGGGTGCTGTTCTAGTCACGGCTTCGCGGCTTGCGCTGGCGTGAGCTCCCGGGCCTCTCGGGACCCGTTTGCCACGGTGCCAAAGCCGCGGCTGATGTCCAGCCTGTCTGCCGCGGGTGGCCGTACGATGGCGCCCCTTGTCATTGCCGGGAGCGTCCATGCCGCTTCGAGTCGTTCAGTTGGGATCGCCGCGTGCCGCCGACGAAGGCACGCGCATCGGGACCGTCCGCCGCCCGCCTCGCGGTGTGCCCAAGGCGGCCTTTGCGTCGGGCAACTGGTACGACGTCTGGTTCCCCGTCCTGGCGCCCTCGGCCGACACGATGAAGCAGGGGCGCGAAGCCGAGACGCCGCAGCAATGGTCCGCCTTCGTCCGTAAATTCAAGGCGGAGCTGAACACGCCGGAGGCCCAGCAGTCGCTCGACCTGCTGGCCGTCCTGTCGCGCGACGCCAACCTGTCCGTGGGCTGCTATTGCGAGCATGAGGGCCGGTGCCATCGCTCGGTCCTGCGCGAACTGCTCGCCGCCCGCGGTGCGGTGTTCGCGGACGACGACAGGGCTTGAAAATCCGTTGCCCGCAACCGTCGCTTCCTTCTCCAGTCTCATGCCACGCATCGATCACGTCGCCCTTTGGGTGAACGACCTGGACGCCATGTGCGCCTTCTATTCGGAGGCCTTCGGCGGACAGCCTGGGCCGCTGTACCAGAACCTCACGAAGGGATTCGCGTCCCGCTTCGTGGTCTTCGAAGACGGCGCGCGCATCGAGTTCATGACCACGACCACCCTCGCGCCCATCGCATCCGCACCTGGCAGCCAGCGCATGGGGCTTACCCATCTGGCGATCGCCGTGGGCAGCGAGGCCCGGGTCGACGCGCTGACCCGGGAGCTACAGCGTCGTGGCTCGCCGTTGCTCGATGGCCCGCGGCGTACGGGAGACGGCTACTACGAAAGCGTCGTGCTCGATCCGGAGGGCAATCGGATCGAGATCACCGTCTAGCTGCGCGGCCGGCGCTGCCAACCTTCAGTGGCCCCGCGAGGGCGCCGGGGTAGAGCGGCGACCGCAATGCCCCCTGGTTCAACCGCACGACGCGCCTGCCATGGCTTCCCTCTCCAATGAACGCCCCGACGGTGCGTGATGCGCCGCGTGGAGCACACGAAGTTGAGCGCGCGGTGCAAACCCGATTATGGTGATCACATGTTGCACGGCAGTTCTTGGTCCCCCACGGAAAAGAAGATCGCGCGGAGCGTCTTCGACGCGGCGCTGCAATCCGAACTCGCCGAGCTGATCGCGCAGGTCCGGGAAACGGCGGCGACCCTGTCCACGCCCGATGAGCTGTGGGACTTGCAGGAACTGCTCTCTCGCAGGCGGCGGGAGATCAGCGACAAGTACGACTACGGCTATCCTCGGCTGGAGCTGCTGTTCGTGTGGCTGCTCAGGGAGCGGCGCATCGCGCTTGCGCAATTGCAGGGGCTGAAGCCGGAACGCCTGGCGCGCATCGAGTCCTTGCTTGCGCAGGCCCTGTGCGACGAGGAGCGCGGCGCAGGGGCCGGTCAGGATGACCCGGCTCCCCGGTAGCTCCGGCCTCGCCGACTAAAATCCGCCCCCCGGTTCAAGGGCGCGAGGCGCCCTGCCGTGGCGCCTTCCCCCGATGAATGCCCCGACCGCGCTCGATGCGCTGCTGTCGCAGGCCGCCGAGCCGGCGCGTCTGCGCGAGATTCCGTACAACTACACCAGCTTCTCCGATCGCGAGATCGTGATCCGCCTGCTCGGCAGCCGGGCCTGGGAGCTGCTGCAGAGCCTGCGCGACGAGCGCCGCACGGGCCGCTCCGCGCGCATGCTGTACGAGGTGCTGGGCGACATCTGGGTGGTGCAGCGCAATCCCTACCTGGTCGACGACCTGCTGGACAATCCGCGCCGCCGCGGCCAGCTGGTCGAGGCCCTGCGCCACCGCCTGGCCGAGGTGCAGCGCCGCCGCACGCCGCAGGACGATGCCCAGCGCGATGCCCTGGTCGGCGAGCTCCTGACGCTGGTGCGCCAGGCCATCGACGGCTTCTCGGCCCACTTCGACGAACTCGCCGCCCTGCGCCAGAAGGCCCAGCGCGTGCTGCGCCGGTGCACCGCGCGCGACAACATCAAGTTCGACGGCCTCTCGCGCGTGGCCCACGTGACCGACGCCACCGACTGGCGGGTCGAATATCCCTTCGTCGTGCTGGTGCCCGACACCGAGGCCGAGATGGCCGCGCTGGTGGCCGCCTGCATCGAACTCGGCCTGACCATCATCCCGCGCGGCGGCGGCACCGGCTACACCGGCGGCGCCATTCCGCTGACCTGGAAGAGCGTGGTGATCAACACCGAGAAGCTCGAGGCCATGACCGAGGTCGAGATGCGGAGCCTGCCCGGCGTGGACGGGCCGGTGCCCACCATCTGGACCGAGGCCGGCGTGGTCACGCAGCGCGTGGCCGATGCGGCCGAGCGGGCGGGCTTCGTCTTCGCGGTCGACCCGACCTCGGCCGAGGCCTCCTGCGTGGGTGGCAACGTGGCCATGAACGCCGGCGGCAAGAAGGCCGTGCTGTGGGGCACGGCGCTGGACAACCTGGCCTCCTGGCGCATGGTGACGCCGCAGGCCGAGTGGCTGGAAGTCACCCGGCTGGACCACAACCTGGGCAAGATCCACGACGCCGAGCGCGCCGTCTTCGAGCTGCAATACTTCGCCGCCGATGGCCGCACGCCGCTGCGCACCGAGCGGCTGGAGATCCCCGGCCGCACCTTCCGCAAGGAAGGCCTGGGCAAGGACGTCACCGACAAGTTCCTGGCCGGCCTGCCCGGCATCCAGAAGGAGGGCTGCGACGGCCTGATCACCAGCTGCCGCTGGGTGGTGCACCGCATGCCGGCGCACACCCGCACCGTCTGCCTGGAGTTCTTCGGCAATGCCAAGGACGCCGTGCCCTCGATCGTCGAGATCAAGGACTTCATGTTCGCGGAGCAGAAGCGCAGTGGCGTCCTGCTGGCCGGCCTGGAGCATCTGGACGACCGCTACCTCAAGGCCGTGGGCTACGCCACCAAGAGCAAGAAGCACGGCGGCGGCCTGCCCAAGATGGTGCTCTTCGGCGACATCAGCGGCGACGATGCCGACGCCGTGGCCCGCGTCACCAGCGAGGTGGTGCGCATCGCCAACTCGCGCTCGGGCGAAGGCTTCATCGCCATCAGCCCCGAGGCGCGCAAGAAGTTCTGGCTGGACCGCAAGCGCACCGCCGCCATCAGCCGCCACACCAACGCCTTCAAGATCAACGAGGACGTGGTGATCCCGTTGCCGCGGATGGCCGAGTACACCGACGGCATCGAGCGCATCAACATCGAGCTGTCGCTGCGCAACAAGATCCGGCTCACGCACGAGCTGGAGGCCTTCCTAGCGCGCGGCAATCTGCCGCTGGGCAAGAGCGACGATGCGCACGAGATTCCGGCGGCCGAACTGCTGGAAGGCCGCGTGCAGCAGGCCGTGGCGCTGGTGCGCGAGGTGCGCGGCCGCTGGCAGAGTTGGCTGGGCGACGCCGACGCGTTGTTCCCGCAGCTGCAGGACCATACGCTGCGCGCCAGCTGGAAGACCGAGATCCGCGCACCGCTGGCCAAGATCTTCGGCGGCAGCGAATTTGCGCCCATCCTGGCCGAGTGCGAGGCCGTCCACAAGCGCGTGCTCAAGGGCCGCGTGTGGGTGGCGCTGCACATGCATGCCGGCGACGGCAACGTGCACACCAACATCCCCGTCAACAGCGACGACTACGAGATGCTGCAGACGGCCCACGAGGCCGTGGAGCGCATCATGAAGCTCGCCCGCAGCCTGGACGGCGTGATCTCGGGCGAGCACGGCATCGGCATCACCAAGCTGGAGTTCCTGTCGGACGAGGAGCTGGCGCCCTTCGCGCGGTACAAGCAGCAGGTCGATCCGGAAGGCCGTTTCAACAAGGGCAAGCTGCTGCGCGGCGATGCGGCGCCGGCCGATGCCCGCCATGCGGACCTCACCAACGCCTACACGCCCAGCTTCGGGCTGATGGGGCACGAGTCGATCATCATGCAGCAGTCCGACATCGGCGCCATCGCCGATTCGGTCAAGGACTGCCTGCGCTGCGGCAAGTGCAAGCCGGTGTGCGCCACCCATGTGCCGCGCGCGAACCTGCTCTACAGCCCGCGCAACAAGATCCTCGCCACGTCGCTGCTGGTGGAAGCCTTCCTGTACGAGGAGCAGACCCGCCGTGGCGTGTCGATCCAGCACTGGCAGGAGTTCGAGGACGTGGCCGACCACTGCACCGTGTGCCACAAGTGCCTGACGCCCTGCCCGGTGAAGATCGACTTCGGCGACGTGTCGATGAACATGCGCAACCTGCTGCGCAAGATGGGCCAGAAGAGCTTCCGCCCCGGCAACGCGGCGGCCATGTTCTTCCTCAACGCGACCAATCCGTCGACCATCAAGGCCATGCGCACCGGCATGGTGGAAGTCGGCTTCAAGGCCCAGCGCCTGGCCAACGACCTGCTGCGCCCCGCCGCCAAGAAGCAGACCGCGCACCCGCCCGCCAGCCTGGGCGCGGCGCCGGTCAAGGAACAGGTCATCCACTTCGTCAACAAGAAGATGCCGGGCGGCCTGCCCAAGAAGACGGCGCGCGCCCTGCTGGACATCGAGGACGCCGACTACGTCCCCATCATCCGCAACCCGCAGGCCACGACGCCGGAGACCGAGGCGGTCTTCTACTTCCCGGGCTGCGGCTCGGAGCGGCTGTTCTCCCAGGTGGGCCTGGCGACGCAGGCCATGCTGTGGCACGCGGGCGTGCAGACGGTGCTGCCGCCGGGCTACCTGTGCTGCGGCTATCCGCAACGCGGCTCGGGCCAGTTCGACAAGGCCGAGCAGATGATCACGGACAACCGGGTGCTGTTCCACCGCGTGGCCAACACGCTCAACTACCTGGACATCAAGACCGTCGTGGTGAGCTGCGGCACCTGCTACGACCAGCTGCAGGGCTACCAGTTCGACAAGATATTCCCCGGCTGCCGCATCATCGACATCCACGAGTACCTGCTGGAGAAGGGCATCAAGCTGGAGGCCAACGCCGCCGCCTACCTCTACCACGACCCCTGCCACACGCCCATGAAGCTGCAGGACCCCATGAAGACGGTCAAGTCGCTGGTGGGCGATCAGGTGCTCAAGAGCGACCGCTGCTGCGGCGAGTCGGGCACGCTGGGCGTGACGCGGCCCGACATTTCCACGCAGATCCGCTTCCGCAAGGAAGAGGAGCTGAAGAAGGGCGAGGCCGCGCTGCGCGCCACCCATGCGCTGCCGGCGCAGGGCGACGTGAAGATCCTCACCAGCTGCCCCAGCTGCCTGCAGGGCCTGTCGCGCTACGGCAATGACCTGAACAACGGCCTGCTCGAAGCCGACTACATCGTGGTCGAGATGGCGCGCCGCATCCTGGGTGAGAACTGGATGCCCGAGTACGTCTCGGCCGCCAATGCCGGCGGCATCGAGCGGGTGCTGGTGTGAGCACGGCCGCAGGCTGCCCGCTGTGCGACGCGCCTGGCGGCCGTGTGGTCGCCCAGGGCGCGCAGTGGCGCGTGATCCATGCGCAGGAGGCGGGCTTTCCGGCCTTCTACCGCGTGGTCTGGGCGGCGCACGTGGCCGAGTTCTCCGACCTGTCCGACGACAACCGTGCCGAATGCATGCGCGTGGTGGTGGCCGTGGAACGTGCGCTGCGCGATGCGCTGGCGCCCGCCAAGATGAACGTGGCCACGCTCGGCAACATGGTGCCGCACCTGCACTGGCACGTGATCGCGCGCTTCGACTGGGACAGCCACTTTCCCTCGCCCGTGTGGGCCGAGGCGCGCCGCCCGCGCGACATGGCGCGCGAGCAGGACGTGCAGGCCCGCCTGCCCGCGGCGGAGGCGGCCATGACGGCCGCGCTCGCGCGCCGTTGATCTTGAGCAAGGAATCCTCCGCATGGCAGGCTTGACGCCCGGCGCACCGACGCCCGAATCCATCACGCTGCACACGCAATCGCGCGTGCTGGAAGTGGGCTTTTCCGATGGTGCGGTGTTCCGCATTCCCTACGAGCTGCTGCGCATCTGCTCGCCTTCGGCCGAAGTGCGGGGCCATGGCCCCGGCCAGGAGATCCTGCAAACCGGCAAGCGCGAGGTCGAGATCGTCGACCTGCAGCAGGTGGGCCACTATGCCGTGCAGCCGCTCTTCAGCGACGGACACGAGAGCGGCATCTACTCGTGGGACCTGCTCTACGACATCGGCGCGCGCCAGGCCGAGCACTGGGCCGAGTACGAGCGCCGCCTGGCCGAGGCCGGCGCCGACCGCGATGCGCCCATGCCCAGGTCGGGCCCGTCCACCTGCAGTCCTTCCTGAGCGTTCGGCGCTTCGCGCTTTGCGCGAATGTCCGGCGCCTGTCAAGGGTCGTCGGCCGGAAGGCCGGGCGATCCGCCTAACATCGGACCCATGAGTTCCACCCACTTCGGTTTCGAGACCGTCGACGAAAGCGACAAGGCGCGCCGCGTGCGCGGCGTGTTCGATTCCGTGGCCCCGCGCTACGACCTGATGAACGACCTCATGTCCATGGGTCTGCACCGGGCATGGAAGGCGTACACGGTGATGGTCGCGAACGTGCGCGAAGGCTCGAAGGTGCTGGACATCGCCGGCGGCACCGGCGACCTCGCGCTGGCCTTTGCCAAGAAGGTCGGCCGCAGCGGCCAGGTGGTGCACACCGACATCAACGAGGCCATGCTGCGCACCGGCCGCGAGCGTCTGCTCGACGCCGGCGTGGTGCTGCCCACCACGGTCTGCGATGCGGAGAAGCTGCCCTTTCCGGACAACCATTTCGACGTCGTGACCGTGGCCTTCGGCCTGCGCAACATGACGCACAAGGACGCGGCGCTCAAGGAAATGAACCGCGTGCTGCGTCCGCGCGGCAAGCTGCTGGTGCTGGAGTTCTCGCAGGTGGCCCAGCCGCTGCGCAAGGCCTATGACTGGTATTCCTTCAACGTGCTGCCGCGCCTGGGCAAGGCCGTGGCGGGCGACGACGCCAGCTACCGCTACCTGGCCGAATCCATCCGGATGCATCCGGACCAGGAGTCGCTCAAGACCCTCATGAAAGAGGGCGGTTTCGGACATGTGGACTATCACAACATGACGGGGGGCGTGGTCGCCCTGCATGTTGGAATCAAATGCTGAGGGAAGCCCCACCGGCACGGTGACGGGCGACAGGCACAAGGGGAGTAGCGCGCTCGCTATTCACACAACAAGACAAGAACGAGTTGATCTGAAACCGATGTTTCGCATCCGTAAGGAGACAGGACGATGAAACGAAATCTGTGGGCCGTGCTGCTGGTCTGCGCGTCGATGGCCGTGGTGAGCCTCGACGCCGATGCCAAGCGGCTCGGCGGGGGCAAGTCGATGGGGCGGCAGTCCAACAACGTGACGCAGCGCGAGGCTGCGCCGCCGGCCGCGCCGGGCGCCCCGACCCAGAACGCGACCAATGCGGCGCCCGCGGCCAAGCCCGGCACGCCGGCCGCCGCGGCGGCCCCCAAGCGGCCCTGGGCCGGCATCCTCGGCGGCATCGCTGCCGGCCTGGGTCTGGCGTGGCTCGCCAACTCGCTGGGCCTCGGCGCTGCCTTCGGCAACTTCCTGCTGATCGCGTTGCTGGTGCTCGCGGCCGTGGTGATCTGGCGCGTGCTGAGCAACCGCTCGCGCGGTGGCGCCGGCCAGCTGGCCATGCAGGGCGCCGGTGCGGGTGGAACGCCCGACATGCCGCGCAGCTACAGCCCCAGCAACGTGGGCAACGATGCGTCGGCGCGGCCGTGGGAACGGCAGCAGGCCGCCTTCGATGGCTCGGCGGCGGGCAGCACGGGCGGCGCTTCGTCGTCCACGCTGGCGGGCGCTGCGGGTGTGAGCATCGGCTCGGCGCTGCAGGGCGCCCAGGGCTGGGGTGTGCCGGCCGGCTTCGACACGGAAGGCTTCCTGGCCGCGGCCAAGCGCAATTTCGTGACGCTGCAGCATGCCTGGGACCGCGCGGACATTCCGGCGCTGCGTTCGATGATGACCGACAGCATGGTCGAGGAAATCCGCACCCAGCTGGAGGAGCGTGAGCGCAGCTCCGGCGGCCGTCCCAACAAGACGGAAGTGGTGATGCTCGACGCCAAGCTGCTGGGCATCGAGGAGAGCGCCGACATGTACCTGGCGAGCGTGGAGTTCTCCGGCATGATCCGCGAGGACGATTCTGCCGGCCCCAGCCCCTTCCGGGAGGTCTGGAACATGAGCAAGCCGGCGCAGGGCGGCGGCTGGCTCGTGGCCGGGGTGCAGGCGCTCCAATAAGGCGCATCGGCCCGTCGGACGGGCGCGGGTTTCTGCCGTCGCAGCGGCCCGCCACCAGATAATGGGGACATGGTCACACCATCGTCCCCATTTGCTTTTGTGGAATCGCTGTTCGCACGCATCGGCGAGCGCCTGCAGCCGCCCGCCTGGGCCGTCCACGAGGTCCAGCACCGCGCCGTGCTCTTCCTGAACCACGTGCTGCAGCAGGAGCCCGAGGCGCAGGACCGCCTGGCGCGTCAGAAGGGGCGGGTGGTGCTCTTCCGCTGGCGCACGATGCACATGCGCCTTGTCGCCACGCCGGCAGGGCTGCTCGATCTGGCGCCCGATGCGGCCCTGCCCGACCTGACGCTGACCATCGCCGAAACCTCCCCCTTCGCGCTCGCCGGTGCGCAACTGCGCGGCGACAAGCCCAAGGTCGAGATCGAGGGCGACGTTCAGCTCGCCGCCGAGGTCAACTGGCTGGTCGACCATGTGCGCTGGGACGTCGAGGACGACCTGGCCCGGCTGATCGGCGACGCGCCGGCCCATGCCGTGGGCAGCGCCGCCCGCAAGGTGGCGGGCGCGCTGCGCCAGTTCGTGGACCGCGCTGCGCGGCCGCGCGCGTCCGGCGGCAGCGCCGAATGAGGCGCATCGCCCGCGGCTTCTTCATCGTCTGGGTCGCACTGCGCTACGGCCTGGACGAACTCGTCCTCACCAGCTTCCACAACCCGCTGCTGCGCCGGCTGGCGCGCATCCTGACGCTGGGCCGCCGCCTGGAGGCGCCGCGCGGCCAGCGGCTGCGCGAGGCGCTGGAAAGCCTGGGCCCGATCTTCGTCAAGTTCGGCCAGGTGCTGTCCACGCGCCGCGACCTGCTGCCGCCCGACATCGCCGACGAACTGGCCTGGCTGCAGGACCGCGTGCCGCCCTTCGACTCGGCCATCGCGGTGGCCACCATCGAGCGCGCCTTCCGGCGGCCGATCGGCCAGATCTTCGAGCAGTTCGACACCACGCCGGTGGCGAGCGCCTCCATCGCGCAGGTGCATTTCGCCACCCTGCGCCTGGCCGACGGCAGCCTGCGCGAAGTCGCGGTCAAGGTGCTGCGCCCGGGCATGCGCACCGTCATCGACAAGGACCTGGAGCTCATGGCCATGATGGCTGGCTGGGTCGAGGGCCTGTCCGCCGACGGCAAGCGGCTCAAGCCGCGGCAGGTGGTGGCCGAGTTCGACAAGTACCTGCACGACGAGCTCGACCTGGTGCGCGAGGCGGCCAATGCCGCGCAACTGCGCCGCAACATGGCCAAGCTCGACATGCTGCTGATCCCCGAGATGTTCTGGGACTGGTGCCATCCCGAAGTGATGGTGATGGAGCGCATGAAGGGCGTGCCCATCGCCCAGCTCGACCGCATCCGCTCGGCGGGGGTGGACATCAAGAAGCTGGCGCGCGACGGCGTGACCATCTTCTTCACGCAGGTCTTCCGCGACGGCTTCTTCCACGGCGACATGCACCCGGGCAACATCCAGGTGAGCCTGGCGCCGGAGACCTTCGGCCGCTACATCGCGCTGGACTTCGGCATCGTCGGCACGCTCACCGAGTCTGACAAGGAATACCTGGCGCAGAACTTCGCGGCCTTCTTCCGCCGTGACTACAAGCGCGTGGCCGAGCTGCACCTGGAAAGCGGCTGGGTGCCGCCCGGCACGCGCATCGACGAGCTGGAGGCCGCGATCCGCACCGTGTGCGAGCCCTACTTCGACCGGCCGCTGCGGCAGATCTCGCTGGGCATGGTGCTGATGCGCCTGTTCCAGACCTCGCGCCGCTTCCACGTCGAGATCCAGCCGCAGCTGGTGCTGCTGCAGAAGACGCTGCTCAACATCGAAGGCCTGGGCCGCCAGCTCGACCCCGAGCTGGACCTGTGGGCCACCGCCAAGCCCTTCCTGGAGAAGTGGATGGCCGACCAGATCGGCCCGCGCAAGCTGTGGGAGCAGCTGCGCGCCGAAGGCCCGCGCTACGCCAAGCTGCTGCCGCAGCTGCCGCGCCTGCTGCACGACTACCTGGCGCAGCGTCCGGGCGACGACCGCCGCGAGCTGCAGGAGCTGCTGGCGGCCCACAAGCGCACCCACCGGCTGCTGCAGGCCGTGATCTGGGGTGGCACGGGTTTTGTATTGGGCGTGCTGGTCATGCAGGTGCTGCCGCGGCTGCACTGGCTCTGAGCGACTTCCCCCCCTTCGTCTTTCCGGTTCCAACAACAAGCCTTCCTCGAGGAGAACCTGCCGTGCTGCTGTCACTGGTCATCGTCTACCTGCTGGTCACCATCGGCATCGGCCTGTATGCGGCCCGGCGGGTGAAGAACACGACCGACTTCGCGATCGCCGGCCGGCACCTGCCGCTCTTCATGATCGTGACCACCACCTTCGCCACCTGGTTCGGGTCGGAGACGGTGCTGGGCATCCCGGCCAAGTTCATCGAGGGTGGCCTGGGCGGCGTGGTGGAGGACCCCTTCGGCGCCGGCACCTGCCTGATCCTGGTCGGCCTGTTCTTCGCCGGCAAGCTCTACCGCATGACGCTGCTGACCATCAGCGACTACTACCGCGAGCGCTACGGCCGCTTCATCGAGGTGGTGTGCTCGCTGATCATCATGCTGAGCTATCTGGGCTGGGTGTCGGCGCAGGTCACCGCGCTGGGCCTGGTGTTCAACCTGCTGTCCGGCGGCGCGGTGAGCGTGCCCTGGGGCATGGTGATCGGCGTCCTCTCCATCCTGGCGTACACGCTCTTCGGCGGCATGTGGTCGGTGGCGGTCACCGACTTCGTGCAGATGATCATCCTGGTCGCGGGGCTGTCGATCATCGCCGTCTTCGCGGGCAACATGGCCGGCGGCGCCGACAAGGTGATCGACCTCGCGGCCAGCAAGGAGCTCTTCAAGTTCTGGCCGGAGCCGACGTGGCACGACATCGTCTTCTTCATTGCGGCGGCCATCACGATGATGCTGGGCTCCATTCCGCAGCAGGACGTGTTCCAGCGCGTGATGTCGGCCAACAACGTGAAGGCCGCCACGCGCGGCCCGGTCATCGGGGGCGTGGCCTACATCCTCTTCGCGGCCGTGCCCATGTTCCTGGTGGCCAGCGCGCTGATCATCATGCCTGAACAGACCACCGCGCTGCTCAAGGAAGATCCGCAGAAGGTGCTGCCCACGCTGGTGATGGAGAAGATGCCCTTCATCATGCAGGTGTTCTTCTTCGGCGCGCTGCTGTCGGCCATCAAGTCCACGGCCTCGGCGACGCTGCTGGCGCCCAGCGTGACCTTCACCGAGAACATCTGGCGCCAGTTCCGCCCCCAGGGCACGGACCGGGAAAACCTGCGCACCATGCGCATCACCGTGCTGGTGTTCAGCGCGGCCGTGCTGGCCTATGCCATCCGCATGCAGGGCACCTCGATCTACGAACTGGTGTCCGGCGCCTACCAGGTGCCGCTGGTGGGCGCCTTCGTGCCGCTGGTCTTCGGCCTGTACTGGAACCGGGCCACCACGCAGGGCGCGGTGGCGGCGGTGCTGCTGGGCATCGGCGTCTGGCTGGCGGGCCTGGCGCTGCCGTGGGGCCAGGTGTTCCCGGCCCAGCTGGCGGGCGTGCTGGCCTCGGCGGCGGGCATGGTCGTGGGCTCGCTGCTGCCGCAGTGGGTGGCCAACCGGCGCATGCCGCACCGGATGCTGGCCGGCGAGTAAGGCCGCGCAGGTGCCGCCCGGCCGGCCGATGGCTGGGGAAAGCCCGGGGCCGGCGCCTATAATCGCGGGCTTTGCGCGGCGGCCGCCGGTCGCCCGTTTCACGTCTTTCCAGCCCCTTTTCCCATGCCCATCTACGCCTACAAATGCAGCGCCTGCGGCTTCGCCAAGGATGTGCTGCAGAAGATGTCGGATGCGCCGCTCACCGTCTGCCCCTCCTGCGGTGCGGCTTCGTTCAGCAAGCAATTGACCGCCGCCGGCTTCCAGCTCAAGGGCTCGGGCTGGTACGTGACCGATTTCCGCGAAGGCGGCGCCAACACCGGCAAGTCCGGCGGCAACGCGCCGGCACCGGCCCCCGCGAGCGGCGATGCCGCGGCCCCCGCGCCGGCGGCCGCCCCGGCCGCAGCCTCGCCGGCGCCCGCACCGGCCCCGGCGCCCGCCGCCAAGGCCGACTGACCCTCGCCTCGCACGTCGTCGCACCATGCTCGCCCTGCGCAAATGGCTCCTGTCCGGCCTGCTGGTCATCGTGCCCCTGGCCGTGACCCTGGGCGTGCTCAACTGGATCGTCGGCACGCTGGACCAGACGCTCTGGCTGCTGCCCGAGCAGTGGCAGGTCTGGCTGTCCGACCACCGCATCCGTGGGCTGGGCGTGCTGCTCACGCTGGCCATCCTGCTGGTGGTCGGCGCCGTGGCCAGCAACTTCATCGGCAAGCGGCTGCTGGGCTGGGGCGATGCGCTGGTGCGCCGCATTCCGGTGGTGCGCTCCATCTACTCCAGCGTCAAGCAGGTTTCGGACACGCTGTTCTCCGAAAGCGGCAACGCCTTCCGCACCGCGGTGCTGGTGCAGTGGCCGCGCGAGGGCATGTGGACCATCGCCTTCGTCACCGGCGCGCCCGGCGGCGACGTGGTCAACCACCTGCACGGCGACTACCTGGGCGTGTACGTGCCCACCACGCCCAACCCCACGGGCGGCTACTTCGTCATGCTCCGGCGCAGCGACTGCATCGAGCTGAAGATGAGCGTCGACGAGGCGCTGAAGTACATCGTCTCGATGGGCGTGGTGGTGCCGGGCGGCCCTGCCGCACTGCCCACCAGGCAATCCTGACATCACACACAAGAAGGCGTCCCGCGCGGGACGCAGGAAGCAAAGCATGGCCATGCGTTCTCACTACTGCGGTCTCGTGACCGAGGCCCTGATGGGCGAAACCGTCACCCTGTGCGGCTGGGTCAACCGTCGCCGTGACCATGGCGGCGTGATCTTCGTCGACCTGCGCGACCGCGAAGGCTACGTGCAGGTGGTGTGCGACCCCGACCGCGCCACCACCTTCGCCGCGGCCGAAGGCCTGCGCAACGAGTTCTGCGTGCAGGTCAAGGGCCTTGTCCGCGCCCGGCCCGAAGGCACCACCAACGACGGCCTCAAGAGCGGCAAGATCGAGGTGCTGGCCCACGAGCTGAAGGTGCTCAACCCGTCCGTCACGCCGCCCTTCCTGCTGGACGACGACAACCTGTCGGAAACCACGCGCCTGACGCACCGCGTGCTCGACCTGCGTCGCCCAGCGATGCAGAAGAACATGATGACGCGCTACAAGGTGACGATGGAGGCGCGCAAGTTCCTCGACGCCAACGGCTTCATCGACATCGAGACGCCGATGCTCGGCAAGTCCACGCCCGAAGGCGCGCGCGACTACCTGGTGCCCAGCCGCGTGCACGACGGCGCCTTCTATGCACTGCCGCAGTCGCCCCAGCTCTACAAGCAGATGCTGATGGTGTCGGGCTACGACCGCTACTACCAGATCGTCAAGTGCTTCCGCGACGAGGACCTGCGCGCCGATCGCCAGCCCGAGTTCACGCAGATCGACATCGAGACCTCCTTCCTCACCGAGGACGAGATCCGCGACATGTTCGAAGGCATGATCCGCAACGTCTTTCGCAACGTGGCCGACATCGACCTGGGTGTGTTCCCGGTCATGAGCTACGGCGACGCGATGTTCAAGTACGGCTCCGACAAGCCCGACCTGCGCGTCAAGCTCGAGTTCACCGAGCTGACCGAGGTGATGAAGCGGGTGGAGTTCAAGGTCTTCTCCGGCGCCGCCAACATGGTGGGCGGCCGCGTGGTGGCCCTGCGCGTGCCAGGCGGCGGCGCGGCCGAGGGCGGCCTGTCGCGCGGCGACATCGACGGCTACACCGAGTTCGTCAAGATCTACGGCGCCAAGGGCCTGGCCTACATCAAGGTCAACGACTGGTCGCTGGGCCGCGAGGGCCTGCAGAGCCCCATCGTGAAGAACCTGGACGACAACGCCCTGGGCGAGATCATCGCCCGCACCGGCGCGCGCAACGGCGACCTGATCTTCTTCGGCGCCGACAAGGAGAAGGTGGTCAACGACGCCATCGGCGCGCTGCGCGTGAAGATCGGCCACAGCCCCTTCGGCCGCAAGAACGGCCTGTTCGAGGACCGCTGGGCGCCGCTGTGGGTGGTGGACTTCCCGATGTTCGAGTTCGACGAGGACAACCAGCGCTGGAGCGCGGTGCACCATCCGTTCACCAGCCCCAAGGACGGCCACGAGGACCTGATGGACACGGCGCCCGAGAAGTGCCTGGCCAAGGCCTACGACATGGTGCTCAACGGCATCGAGATGGGTGGCGGCTCGGTGCGTATCCACCGCGAGGAAGTGCAGAGCAAGGTGTTCCGCGCCCTCAAGATCTCGGCCGAGGATGCGCAGCTCAAGTTCGGCTACCTGCTGGACGCGCTGCAGTACGGCGCGCCCCCGCACGGCGGCATCGCCATCGGCCTGGACCGCTTGGTCATGCTCATGACCGGCGCCGAGTCGATCCGCGACGTGATCGCCTTCCCCAAGACGCAACGCGCGCAGGACCTGCTCACGCAGGCGCCCAGCGCCGTCGACGAGAAGCAGCTGCGCGAGCTGCACATCCGCCTGCGCAACCCGCAGCCGGCCGCCTGAGTCCCGGCCCGGCTGCCGTGGCCCGTCGAAGGGGACCGCGGCAGGCGGGCACACCGGTCGGCACACCATGGCCACGGACGAACCGCCGCCGGCCTTCAAGATCCCGCAGTCGGTGCTGGTGGTGATCCACACGCCGGCGCTGGAGGTGCTGCTCATCCGCCGCGCCGGCATCGCGCCTGCCTTCTGGCAGTCGGTCACCGGCAGCAAGGACTGGCCCGAGGAAAGCTGGGCCGCCACGGCCGTGCGCGAGGTGGCCGAGGAAACCGGCATCCATTGCGGCCCCGGCACGCCGCTGTCGCTGCAGGACTGGGGCCTGGAAAACGTCTACGACATCTACCCGCGCTGGCTGCACCGCTATGCGCCGGGCGTGACCCGCAACACCGAGCACCTGTTCGGCCTGTGCCTGCCCGCACCCATCACGCCCGTGCTCGCGCCGCGCGAGCACGACGCCTGGCAGTGGCTGCCCTGGCGCGAAGCGGCCGACGCCTGCTTTTCCCCTTCGAACGCGGAAGCCATCCTGCTGCTGCCACAATTTCGCGCATGACTGCTGCTGCGCATGCCACGAGCGAATCCGGGCAGCCCGAGAGCGCGTTCGGCGCCCTGTCGACGCTGCGGGTGGCCACCTACAACATCCACAAGGGCGTGCAGGGCGTGGGGCCGGCCAGGCGGCTGGAGATCCACAACCTCGGCCATGCCGTCGAGCAGCTCGATGCCGACCTGGTGTGCCTGCAGGAGGTGCGCAAGCTCAACCGCCAGGGCGAGCGCCGCTTCGCCCGCTGGCCGCTGCAGCCGCAGGCCGACTTCCTCTGCCCCGAAGGCTATCGCGCGGTCTACGAAACCAATGCCTACACCCGGCACGGCGAGCACGGCAATGCGCTGCTCACGCGCTGGCCGGTGGTGCGCCATGGCCACGAGGACATGTCCGACCACCGCTTCGAGCAGCGCGGCCTGCTGCACGTGGAGGTGACCGTGGCCGGCCAGCCGGTGCATGCCATCGTCGTGCACCTGGGCCTGATCCGCGGCAGCCGCGTGCGCCAGGTGGCGCAGCTGCACCGCTACATCGAGCGCGAGGTGCCGCCCGGCGAACCGCTGGTGGTGGCCGGCGACTTCAACGACTGGGGCGCGCGCATGCGCCCGGCGATGAACGACGTGGGCCTGGTCGACCTCGTGATGCCGCGCTGCGCCACCTATCCCTCACGGCTGCCGCTGGCGCAGCTGGACTTCATCTACGGCCGCGGACTGCGCCCGGTGGCGCTGTCGGTGCCGCGCGGACGCATCTGGTCGCGCATGTCGGACCACCTGCCGCTGGTGGCCGAGTTCGCGCTCGACTGAGCTTGCAGGACCGGCGTGCGGCTTGACGCGCGCCGCACGGCACCCGGATCACAGCGGCCTGTGCCCGGACGTGGGATTGGGCGCCGCATGCCCGTGATGAAAAAACCCTGCTGTTACGATTCCGCCCCATGTTGATCCCCGCCCAGCCCGAGGACCGTCCCGCCGTTGCGGCGAGCGACGAGGGCACGCCCGTCTCCGTCAAGATCCGCGAGCGCCTGAAGGCCGCGCGCCATCGCTTCCACGCCAACGACAACATCGCCGAGTTCATCGAGCCCGGCGAACTGGAGGCGCTGCTCGACGAGGTCGAGGTCAAGATGCGCGACGTGCTGCAGAGCCTGGTGATCGACATCGACAGCGACCACAACACGGGCAACACGGCGCGCCGCGTGGCCAAGATGTACCTCAACGAGGTCTTCCGCGGCCGCTACGTGCACGGCCCCAACCTCACCGAATTCCCCAATGCCGAGCGGCTGAACGAGCTGATGATCGTCGGGCCGATCACGGTGCGCAGCGCCTGCTCCCACCATTTCTGTCCCATCATGGGCAAGCTGTGGATCGGCGTGATGCCCAACGAGCACACCAACGTCATCGGCCTGTCCAAGTACGCGCGCCTAGCCGAATGGGTGATGGGCCGGCCGCAGATCCAGGAAGAGGCCGTGGTCCAGCTGGCCGACCTGATCCAGGAGAAGACCCAGCCCGACGGCCTGGCCCTGGTGATGGAGGCCGAGCATTTCTGCATGCAGTGGCGCGGCGTGAAGGAGACGGACAGCAAGATGATCAATTCGGTC
The DNA here is from genome assembly GCF_001476815.1 of Pseudacidovorax intermedius. Lineage (GTDB taxonomy): Bacteria > Pseudomonadota > Gammaproteobacteria > Burkholderiales > Burkholderiaceae_C > Xenophilus > Xenophilus intermedius_A. Next base: position 57,904 of record NZ_LDSL01000070.1, read on the forward strand.
ATGCGCGGCGTCTTCCTCAAGGACCCGAACCTGCGCCGCGAATTCCTGTCGCTGCTTCCACGCAAAGGGTGAATGCCATGCTCGTGCGCCTTCTCTACGCAAGCCGTGCCGTCGACGTGTCGCCCGCGGCGCTCGAGAGCATCCTGTCGACCGGACGCTCGCACAACACGGGCTCGGGCATCACCGGCATCCTCTGCTACGGCGGCGGCATGTTCCTGCAGGCGCTGGAAGGCGGCCGCATGGCCGTCAACAACCTGTACGGTCACATCCTGCGCGATCCGCGCCACAAGGACGTGGTGCTGCTGCACTACGAGGAAATCCTGGAGCGCCGCTTCGGTGGCTGGACCATGGGCCAGGTCAACCTCAACAAGCTCAACGCCACCACGGTGCTGAAGTATTCCGAGCGGCCGGAGCTGGATCCCTATGCCGTCTCGGGCAAGGTGTCGCTGGCCCTGCTCGAAGAGCTGATGGCCACGGCCGCCATCGTCGGCCGCAGTTGATCGGCGCCGGCCGCTGCCTGCCATGAGCGGTCCCGGGCCTGCCCGCCCGCGGCTGCTGGGCTGCGACTTTTCCAGCACACCCAGCCGGCGCAAGCCCATCGTCCTGGCCTGGGGCCGATGCGAGGGCAACACGGTGATGCTCGAGGCGCTCGAACGCTTTCCCACGTTGTCCGCCTGGACCGGTCGCCTTGCGCAGGTGCCGGCCTGGATCGGCGGCTTCGACTTTCCCTTCGGACTGCCGCGCGAGTTCGTCATCGCCCAGGGCTGGCCGCTGGACTGGGCCGGCTGCATGGCCACCTACACCGCCCTGGGCCGCGCCGAACTGCGCGAGCGCTTCGTCGCCTTCTGCGCGGCGCGGCCCGTGGGCGGCAAGTTCGCGCACCGCGCGGCCGATCGGCCCGCCGGCTCCTCGCCTTCGATGAAATGGGTCAATCCGCCGGTGGCCTGGATGATGCACGCCGGGGTGCCGGGGCTGCTGGCCGCCGGCGCATGGCTGCCGGGTCAGGGCGGCGTGGTCGGCGCGCCGCGTGTGGCGCTGGAGGCTTATCCCGGCCTGGTGGCGCGCGACCTGCTGGGCGCGCGCAGCTACAAGAGCGACGAACGCGCCAAGCAGACGCCGCAGCGGCAGGCGGCGCGCGTCGAACTTCTGCATCGTCTCGGCGCCGGCGAAGGTCGGCTCGGCCTGCGCCTGCAGGCTCCGGATGCGTTGGGCCAAGTCTTCGTCGACGACGCCAGCGGCGACGCACTGGACGCGGCGCTGTGCCTGATGCTCGCGGCCTGGGGCGAGGCGCGCGCCGAAAGCGAAGGGCCGGGATTTGGACTCCCGGCCCGGATGGATCCGCTCGAAGGCTGGATCGTCGGCGCCTGAGCGGCGCCCTGCTTGGCTGGCGGCGGGTGGCTTACTTGCCCATCCAGTCGCTCAGCTCGTCGGCATGCTCTTCCTCGTCCGCGAGGATTTCCTCCAGCATGCGGCGGGTGGTCGGGTCCTTGTCGCCGATCAGCGCGACCATCTGGCGATAGCTTTCGACGGCGATGCGCTCGGCCTTCAGGTTGGCGCGCACCATGGCCTGCAGGTCCTTGGACTCATCGTAGTCGGCGTGGCTGCGCTTCGACAGGCTGTCCGGCTGGAAGTTGGGCTCACCGCCCAGCTGGACGATGCGCTCGGCGATGCGGTCGGCGTGGGCCGATTCCTCGTTGGCATGCACCAGGAACTCGTCCGCGATGGCCGGCGATTCCACGCCCTTGGCGGTGAAGTAGTGGCGCTTGTAGCGCAGCACGCAGACCAGTTCAGTGGCCAGTGCGTCGTTGAGCAGCTTGACGATGTCGTCGCGCCACGGGCCGTAACTCGGGGTCACGGCGCCGTCGTCCAGGCTCTTGGCGGCAGCGTCGATCGCGCCCTGGTCGAGTTCCAGCCGCTGGCGGGCAGCGAGTGTGTCGTTCATGGGATTTCCTTTCGTGGGGATGGTTCTGAGCGAGAGGCAGTCAGCGTGGTGATCAAGTCCGCCACGTCCGAGGTGCGCAGGAGCAGGGCCAGCAATGCGGTACCCGACAGCAGCCGCCACGGCCGAGTCAGGGCCAGCAGCGAACCTGCTGCCGCCGCGCCGGCCATCAGCTTGGCGGGATGTCGGCTCGCATAGCCCTGGATGAGGGGATGCGCCAGCTGTCCGGCTGCGTGCAGCGGATGGCGTTGCCACCAGCGGCGCGCCATGTTGCGGCCCATGTCGAGCCAGGGCAGGCTACGAAGCACCGACTTGCCCCGGGACGTTGTGGCAGCCTTGGCCGCCGGTGCGCCCGCGCGGCGAGGCGGCGGGGCGGGGGGCGCCAATGCCTCCAGCAAGGCCAGCCGCGACTGGGCCAGCCGCTGCTCGGGCGTCAGCGGCACGTCGGCCTGCAGGCTGTCATCGATCTGCATGGCTGCTTTCGGAGAGGGCTTGAACCAGTTCGAGATCCTCGGCGGCTTGCGCCTTCAATCCCGAGAAAAGAGGCAACTGCGGCGGCCGCATGGCGAGCACCGCGCCAATGACGGCCACCAGCACGCCGACGGCGGGCACGATGAGCAGCACCCATTCGAAACGGCCGTGGAGCACGCCGAGCATGACGGCCACACCACCCCAGCCGAGGGCGAAGATCGCACCCAGAAGTGCCACGACCGCGCCGATCAGCCGCACGACGACGGACCGGCCGGCCTCGGCCACTTCGACGCGTGCGAGGGCCGCATAATTGAGCAGGTGGCGCCCGACCAGCGCCGGATGTCGGAGCGCCGCTGAGAATGCAGGATGAATCATGGGCTCGTGCGGCGCCTCGCCAACGATCAGTAGTCGTCGCTGCTGCGGCGGCTGGCCAGCACGATCAGTGCGGTGATGGCGGCGCCGGCGGCGGCGGCAATCAGCACCGAGCGCACGGGCTGGTCGGCGATGTAGCGGGTGGTGACGTTGGCCGCCTCGCCGAAGCGCTCCTGCGCACGGCTGGTGGTCTTGGACGCGGCCTCCAGGCCGCGCTGCACGGCCTGCTGCACGCGCGAGGCGATCTGTTCCACCGCCGGCTCGACTTCACCGCGCAGATTACGCACCTTCTGGCCAGTCGCGTCGACGGCGTTCTTGGCGTAGTTGCGGGTGCTGTCCGCGGCGTCCTGGGCCGCGCCGCGCAGTTCGTCGGCGAGTTGGGAAGCGGTCTTGGCAGTCGAGTTCATGTGCATGTCCTTGTCGAAAGAAAGAAACGGTGCGCCTGCCGTAGCGGGCGCCAAAAGATGCTAGCGCGTCAACGACGGCGCAACAGGCCCGCGACGAAACTGGCAATCGTCAGGATGGCAAAAATCACGAACAGCAGCTTCGCGATGCCCACCGCGCCAGCAGCAATGCCGCCGAACCCGAACAGGGCGGCCACCAGGGCGATGACCAGGAAGACAACGGTGTAGTGAAGCATGACGGGCTCCTTTCGCATCGATGGCCGGACTGCCGCGGCAAGGTGCCTCTGGCGCGTCGACGCATCTGGTTTTGTCGATGGCGAAAGCTTAGGAGCGCGGGCCTCCCGGGCCCTGTCAGCAGTCGGGTCCGGGGGGCGTAGGAAAGGGGCGACTGGCCGCGCCGTCGATGCGGCGGCGCCTGCTGCACGGGCGGCGAGCGCTCAGTGCTTGGGCATCACTGCACGCAGGCGCGTGCCCCGCCCGACGCCGCTTTCCACCGACAGCTTGCCGCCGGCGGCCTGCACGCGATGGCGCATGCCGGCCAGGCCGTGGCTGGCGCGGGTGGCCTGCTGCTGCGTGTCGAAGCCGGCGCCGTTGTCGCTCACCTCGACCTCGACGTGGTTGTCGTAGTCCTTGAGCACGATCGTCGCTTCGGCGGCCTGGGCGTACTTCCCGATGTTGGTCAGGCCTTCCTGCACCATGCGGTAGATGGTCAGCTGCCGGGCCTCGTCCAGGTCCACGGGCTCCAGTGCCATTTCCACCTGCACGCCCGAGCGTTCGGCGAATTCCCGGCCCAGGATTTCCAGCGAGGCCACGAGGCCGAGGTTGGACAGCGACGACGGGCGCAGGTCCTCGATGATCCGGCGCTTGAGCGCGATGCCCGAGTTGAGCAGCTCGGTCAGGTGCGCCAGGCGCTGCACCGCCTCCGGTGAATCGCCCAGGCGCGACTTCAGCCGCGCGACGTCCAGCTTGGCCGCCGTCAGCAGCGCGCCGAGTTCGTCGTGCAGTTCGCGGGCCAGGTAGCCGCGCTCGGTTTCCCGCACTTCCTGCAGGTGGGTGGCCAGCTCCGCGAGCGAGGCCGTGCGGTCGCGCACCTCCAGCTCGAGCGAATTGCGCTCGCGCTGCAAGGCCTGCTGCTGGCGCTCGTTGGCGCGCTGCAGGGCCGAGGTCTGGCGCAGGTACAGCACGAAGGCCAGCAGGGCCACGAGCACGATGAGCCCGATGCCCACCCGCGCCAGGCCCAGCGCCTGCGCGATCTGGGTGCGGCCGTCTTCCACCGACCGGGTGCTGAGCGCGAGCAACGCGTCGGCCTCCTCGCGGATGCCCTTCATTTCTTCCCGGCCCACGTCCGTGCTGAGCACGAAGCGCGAGGCATCGGCATTGCCGCTGTTGAGCATGCGCACGCTCATTTCCATCTCCGCCAGCTTGCGCGACAGATGATTGGAGAGGGCCTGCAGGTGCGCGTATTCGACGGGCCGGTCGGCGTACAGGGTACGCAGCCGGCTCATCTGCGCAGGCAGTTCCGCCACCGCCCGGTCATAGGGCTCGCGGTAGCGGGGGTCGCCGGTCAGCATGAAGCCGCGGGTGCCGGTCTCGGCGTCGAGGATGTGCCGCACCAGCAGATGGATCGACAGGCGTGCGTCCTGTGCCTGGCCGATTTCCTGGAGGGCGCGGTTCGAGCGGTGGTAGCCGGACTCATTGAACGCGACCAGGGCTACGGCGGCCAGAATGGCAAGGCTCAGACTCAAAGCCTTCCGCTTGTAAGCCAACAGCGACAGCTTGTGTTTCAGCATGCGTGGAAGGGGCTTCAGGGGGTCATTTATTGAATAATGCTCTGCAACTAACCTGTGTTGGCAAAGGTTAAGGGTCCCCTGAGACTCGACAAAGGCAACAAATGATCAAGATTGGCATTGTGGACGACCATGCGATCGTCCGGTCCGGACTGAAGCAGTTTTTCTCCGAGCATGTGGATTTGCGCGTGGTGGGAGAAGCCGCGACCGGCCGTGAAGCGATTGAACTGGTGAGGACCACCGAACTGGACGTGCTGGTCATGGATCTCTCCATGCCCGGCCAGAGCGGCATCGACGCGCTGGCGATGATCCGCGCCAAGGCGCCGGACGTCGGCATTCTGATCCTCAGCGGCTACCCCGAGGAGCACTATGCGATGAACCTCATACGGCAGGGTGCGAGCGGCTACCTCAACAAGGATTGCGATCCGATGGAGATCGTCAACGCGATCCGTACCATCTCCCTGGGTCGCCGCTACATCACCCCGGCCGTGGCCGAATTGCTGGCGCGCCAGCTGGACCGCAAGGACGACGCCGCGCCGCACGAGCAACTCTCCGAGCGCGAGTTCCAGGTGTTCCTGAAGCTGGCCAAGGGCGAGACGGCCGGCGAGATCGCCAAGACGCTGTCGCTGTCGGTCAAGACCGTGAGCACCTACCGCACGCGCCTGATGGAGAAGATGAACCTCTCGTCCAACAGCGACCTCACCTACTACGCGCTGAAGAACAAGCTGATCGATTGATCGGCAGCGGCCCTGGCTGCCGCTTCCGGTGCTCCACAGCGAAAAGCGCCCGGGATCGCCGGGCGCTTTTCATTTTTGGGGCGTGAAGGTCAGTGCGTGGCCGACGACCTCAGCTGCGACTGGGCCAGGCAATAGTCGACCAGCGCGTCGATCTCGTTGGACTTGTCGAAGACCGCATCCACGCCCAGCTGCGCGCAGCGGCGGCGGATGTCGGGCGTCGCGTAATTGCTCAGCACCACCACCTTCTGCTGCGGCCGGCGCTCACGGCAGGCGTTCAGCACGCCCAGGCCGCTGCCTTCCTTGAGAAACAGGTCGACGATGGCGAGTTGCCAGTCGCTGCGGTTGTGGCGCAGCCATTCACGGGCGTCGTTCTCGGTCTCGGCGAAGCCCACCGCGTTGACAGGCGTGAGTTCTTCCAGGGTACCCACGAGGTTCTCGCGGATGGTGACGTTGTCTTCGACGATGTAAGTGTTGAGTCTGCCGCTCATGGTGTGCGTTGCCAGTGCCCGTGCGCCTTTTCACCTTGATGGTGGGGGCGCGCATCGCACGAGGCGGAGTGCTTGAACTGGAAGGCATCGTAGGGAGCGGACAGGGGCCGCGGCTGCAATCAAGTCCGTCCTGTTGGTGTAGGAGCCCACCGATGGTGCCGCCGTAGGTTCCGGCGCACAGGCCCTGCGGCGCGTGGCCGACCCACGATTCCCGGCGCGCCAACTAGGCTCACTGCCATCGTTCAACACGCTCGTCAGCGGCCACTGCGGACTTTCGGGTCCACGGCTTTCTGGGTCTCTGCCGGCTTTCCTTTCCTGCATCCATGCGCATGAAGGCATCCGAGAGGTTCAACATGAAGGGCATCGTGGGTTTCATCCTCGCAGGCGGTCTGGCCGTCCTGGCTGCACTGGTGGTGGTCTGGGGCGAGCCCGGGTCGGCTGAACTGCATCTGGTCAATGCGGTGACCGCAGACACCGGCAGCGCCAAGGGCGGCAGTTGGCTCAGCTTCTTCGTCGGGCCTTGAGCACCATCGCAGTCCCGGCATGAGTACGGCTTCATCCTCTGCGCCTGGTCATCAAGGGCCCGGGCTACCGCGCTGGGCGCGGTGGGCACGCAACGTCGTCATCGCACTCGCCGTGCTCATCGTGGCGCTGGTGCTGCTGGCCATCTTTTTTCCGTGGGACATGCTGCGCGGTCCGATCAACCGCTACGTCAGCGAGCAGACGGGCCGGCGTTTCGAGATCACCCGCCGCCTGGACGTGAAGCCGGGTTTCCGCACGGCCAGCATCACGCTGGACGGCATTGAGTTCGCCAACCCTTCCTGGGCGCGCGAGCCGCTGCTTGTCGGGGCGGAGCGGGCCGAGATCGACCTGCGCCTGTGGCCGCTGCTGCGCAAGGAAGTCGTTATTCCGCGGCTGGTGTTCAACAAGCCGCGCATCGGCCTGCAGATGGAGGAAGACGGGCGCAAGACCTGGGCCCTCGGCAAGACCGACAAGGGCGAATCCGGAGGCGGTACCACGCCGAAGATCGGGCTGCTGCAGGTCGACGGCGGGCATCTGGACTTTCTGGCCGAGCACCAGGGGGTGGACGTGCGCGTCGACTTCGCCTTCGATCCGCAGAAGGGCGACATGCCGTTGTCGTACAACATGAAAGGCAGCTACCAGCGCCAGGCGCTGTCGGCGGATGGCAGCACGGGCAACGTGCTGCTGCTCACGCAGGCCGGTCTGCCGCCCTTTCCTTTCGAGATCCATGCCAATGCCGGCGCCACGCGTCTGGATGCCGTCGGCACCATGGCTGCGCTGACGGAGCTGGATGGCGTCGATGCCAAGGTCAAGCTGCGCGGGCGCAATCTTGGCGACCTGTATCGCCTGATCGGCGTGGCCTTGCCCGACACCTCGCCCTATCGCGTCGAGGGCCGCCTGCTCAAGAACGGCAAGACCTGGGAGGCCAAGGAGCTGGCCGGCAAGCTGGGTCTGTCCGACATCGGCGGTGAACTGGCTTTTGCGCAGGGCGCCGAGCGGCCGAAACTCACCGGCAGCCTGGCGTCCAAGGTCATGGACATGGACGATCTGGGTCCGCTGATCGGCCTTCCCCCCACCGAGCGCTCGGCCAAGGCGGTGGAAGGCGTGCAGGCCCAGACCACCCTGGAACAGTCCAGGCGCAGCCGGGGCGACGTGCGTGTGCTGCCGACCGCGCCGCTGGACTTCGAGCGCCTGCGGGCCATGGATGCGGACGTGCGCTACAGCGCGCAGAGCATCCGCAACGTGCGCGAGATTCCGCTGCAGCGCGGCAGCGTCCAGGTGGTGCTCGACAACGGCGTGCTGGAACTCAAGCCGCTGGACCTCGGCGTGGCCGGCGGCAGCATCCAGGGAGCCGTGCGCATCGACGGCTCGAAGCAGCCGGCCGACATCCGCATGGCGGTGGACATCCGCGCCCTGCAGCTCAACCAGCTCATTCCCAAGATCGAATCCACCAAGAGCAGCCTCGGCCGGCTCGACGGCCGCATCAACCTGGCTGGACAGGGCACGTCGGTGGCCAACTGGCTGGGCGCCGCGTCGGGCGACGTGGCCGCCATGACCGGCCGGGGCCAGTTCAGCAACCTGTTGCTGGAGGTGGCGGGGCTCGACGGCGGCGAGGTGCTGGAATTCCTGCTGCGCGGCGACAAGAACGTGCGCATGCGCTGTGCAGCGCTGGCCTTCGACGTCAACAAGGGTGTGATGACCGGCCGGACGCTGCTCTTCGACACCGACGACACGCTGTTCACCGCCACCGGGCAGGCCAGCCTCAAGGACGAGACGCTGGACTTCGTGATCCGCCCCCAGCCCAAGGACAAGAGCATCCTGAGCCTGCGCACGCCGCTGCTCGTCCGTGGCCACTTCGGCGATCCCAAGCCGGGCGTGGAGGCCGGTCCGCTGATCGCCCGCGGCGCGGCGGCCCTGGCGCTCGGCGCCATCAACCCGCTGCTTGCCCTGGCCGCCACCGTTGAGACCGGGCCGGGCCAGGATGCCGACTGCGCCGGCGCCCTCGCGGAAGCGCGGACACCGCAATCGCCCGCCGCCGCGCAGGCGGCCCAGCGCGCGCAGGCCGTCAAGCGCTGATCAATCGGTGCCGCTGCGGTGCAGGCCGCCGCAGACGGGGCAGGCCGGGTCGCGGCGCACCTGCAGCGTGTCGAAGCGGCTCTGGCGGCCGTCGAACATGAGCAGCCGGCCGGTCAGCGTGCCGCCGATGCCGGCGATCAGCTTGAGGGCCTCGTGGGCCTGGAGTGTGCCCAGGGTGCCGACGACCGGCGCGAACACGCCCATCACGGCGCAGAGGGTTTCCTCGAACTCGGCGTCCGGTGGGAACAGGCAGGCATAGCAGGGACCCTCGGCCGAGCGGCTGTCGTAGACCGACAGCTGGCCGTCGAAGCGGATCGCCGCGCCGGCCACCAGCGGCCGCCGGTGGGCGACACAGGCTGCATTCACGCGGTGGCGCGTCCGAAAGTTGTCGCTGCAGTCCAGCACCACGTCGGCCTGCGGCACCAGCTCGGCCAGCAGGGCGTCGTCGGCGCGCGCCCGGCGTGCGGCGACCTGGATTTCCGGATTGAGCGCCTGCATGGCGTGCGCCGCTGACTCGACCTTGGCCTGGCCCACGCGGTCCATCGCGTGCGCGATCTGCCGCTGCAGGTTGGTCAGGTCGACCACGTCGTCGTCCACCAGCGTGATGCGGCCCACGCCGGCCGCGGCCAGGTAGAGCACGGCTGGCGAGCCCAGGCCGCCGGCGCCGATCACCAGCGCATGGGCCGCCGACACCCGCGCCTGGCCGTCGATGCCGAATTCTTCCAGCAGGATGTGGCGCGAATAGCGCAGCAGGGCTTGGTCGTCCATGGTGAGTCGGGCGCAGGCCGCCGCGGCTGGCACCAAAGACATCGGCCTCCGCGCGGGAGGCCGATGGTCATGGTGAAGGGCCGGGCGGCGCAGCGCCTCAGTTTTCCTTCTTCTCTTCCTTGTTCTCGACGATCACCTGCGTCTTGCTGGCGACCACCGGCTGGCCCTTGAGCTTGTTCAGCGCCTGCATCAGCGGAAAGTCCTTGTCGGTGCCGAACTCGGGGGTGATCCGGGCCTGGGGCGACTTCTTGGTTTCTTCCTCCAGGCGCTTGCGGGCCTCGTCGCGCTGCTTCTCGAGCTCGGGGTCCTTCTTCTCGGGGCCCTGGCCGCTGGACAGGTGCTTCTCGAGATCGGCCTCGCGCATGCGCAGCACGGCGAAGGGGCTGCCCTCGGCCGTGTCGTCCACCAGCACGTTGGGGACGATGCCGCGTGCCTGGATCGAGGTGCCGCTGGGCGTGTAGTAGCGGGCGGTGGTGATCTTGAGGCCGGTATCGGGGCCCAGCGGACGCACCGTCTGCACCGAGCCCTTGCCGAAGGTCTGGCTGCCCATCACCGTGGCGCGCTTGTGGTCCTGCAGGGCGCCGGCCACGATCTCGCTGGCCGAGGCCGAGCCTTCGTTGACCAGCACCACCAGCGGCACCGTCTTGAGGCCGGCCGGCAGGTTGCGCAGCGGATCGCTGCCCGAGCGGCGCTGGTAGTCGGCCGGGATCGCCTTGTAGACCTGCTTGCTCTCGGCCAACTGGCCGTCGGTGGTCACCACCGTCGCGCCCTGCGGCAGGAAGGCCGCCGACACCGCCACCGCCGCGTCGAGCAGGCCGCCGGGGTCGTTGCGCAGGTCGAGTACCAGGCCCTTGAGGTTCGGGTCCTGCTTGTAGATCTCTTCGATCTTCCTGGCGAAGTCGTCGACCGTCCGCTCCTGGAACTGCGACAGGCGGATCCAGGCGTAGCCCGGCTCGATGACCTTGCCGCGCACGGACTGGGTGCGGATCTCCTCGCGGGTGATCGTCACCGGGAAGGTGCGGCTTTCGTCCTTGCGGAAGATGGTCAGCAGCACCTTGGTGCCGGCCTCGCCGCGCATGCGCTTGACGGCCTCGTTCAGCGTCAGGCCCTTGACGGCCGTGTCGTCGATCTTGGTGATCAGGTCGCCCGGCTTGAGGCCGGCGCGGAAGGCGGGCGAGCCCTCGATGGGCGAGACGACCTTGACCAGGCCGTCTTCCTGCGAGATCTCGATGCCCACGCCCACGAAGCGGCCTGAGGTGCCCTCGCGGAATTCCTTGAAGGACTTCTTGTCGAAATACTGGGAATGCGGGTCGAGCCCGGACACCATGCCGGAGATGGCGTCGGAGATCAGTTTCTTCTCGTCGACCGGCTCCACATAGTCGCTCTTGATCATGCCGAACACGGCGGCGAGCTGCTGCAGTTCCTCGAGCGGCAGCGGCGCCAGGGCTCCGCGCGCCATCGTCTGCAGCGAGACGGTGGTCAGCGCGCCGGCGACCGCGCCAGCGGCGACCCAGCCGGTGATCTTCAATTTCTGGCCCATGGGCATCGTCCTTTCAGGAGACCCGATCCGTTCACACATCCAAATCGGCGTTCAATATACGCGGACTTTGGAAGCACAAATGGGCGCTCGGGTTCCATCCGTGTGCGTGAATCAGGCTTTGCCCTGGGAGGCGACCGCGGCGGCGGCCTTTTCGGCTGCGGCCGCGTCGCCCAGGTAGTAGTGGCGCAGCGGCTTGAGGTCGTCGTCCAGCTCGTAGACCAGCGGGATGCCGTTGGGGATGTTCAGGCCCACGATGTCGCTGTCGGAGATGCCGTCCAGGTACTTGACCAGCGCGCGGATGGAGTTGCCATGCGCGGCCACCACCAGCCGGCGGCCGGCGCGGATGGCCGGGGCCATGGATTCGTTCCAGAAGGGCAGCACGCGGGCGACGGTGTCCTTCAGGCATTCGGTCAGCGGCACCTGCTCGGGGTCGAGGCGGGCGTAGCGCAGGTCGCCGCGCTCGCTGCGCGGGTCGGTGGCTTCCAACGCTGGCGGGGGCGTGTCGTAGCTGCGGCGCCAGACCAGCACCTGCTCGTCGCCGTACTGCTTGGCCATGTCGGCCTTGTTCAGGCCCTGCAGGGCGCCGTAGTGGCGCTCGTTCAGGCGCCAGGAATGCACCACCGGCAGCCAGGTGCGGTCCAGCTCGTCCAGCACGTGCCACAGGGTGCGGGTGGCGCGCTTGAGCACGCTGGTGTAGGCGACGTCGAAGTCGTAGCCCTGCTCCTTGAGCAGCCGGCCGGCCTGCTTGGCCTGCGCGATGCCGGTGTCGGTCAGGTCGACGTCGGTCCAGCCGGTGAAGCGGTTCTCGAGGTTCCAGGTCGATTCGCCATGGCGGATCAGCACCAGTTTATGCATGGGGTCCTTACGTGTCGCCGGAGTAAAACCGCCATTCTAAAATTGCCGGTTTGCCATCTCGGAAGCTTCCCGTGAAATTCATCCTCGACAACTGGGCCCTCATCCTTCTCGCACTGACCTCGGGCGGCATGCTGGCCTGGCCGGTGCTGCGCGGCGCGGGCAAGGGCTCGCTCAGCGCCCAGGGGGCGGTGCAGGTCATCAACCGCCAGAAGGGGGTGCTGATCGACGTGCGCGAGCCCGAGGAATTCGCCGCCGGCCATGCCGTGGGCGCGCGCAACGTGCCGCTCGCCGAGCTGGAGCAGAAGCTGCCCGCCGTGGTCAAGAACAAGGCGCTGCCCGTGCTGCTGCTGTGCGCCACCGGCGCCCGCGCCAACCGCGCCGTGGCGACGGCCAAGAAACTCGGCTACGAACAGGCCCAAGCCGTGGCCGGCGGGATGAAATCGTGGAACGAGGCTAACCTGCCCGTCGAGAAGGTGGCCGCCAGGGCCGGTGCCTGAGCGCCCGGCCGCCGCCCTTCGATCCGCCATCCACCGACACGCCCCCCGAGGAATCCCATGCAAGCCGTGAAGATGTACACCACCGCCGTCTGCCCCTACTGCATCCGTGCCAAGCAGGTGCTCAAGGCCAAGGGCGTGGACAGCATCCAGGAGATCCGCGTCGACGCCGACCCGGCCGCGCGCGACGAGATGATGCGGCTGACCCAGCGCCGCACGGTGCCGCAGATCTTCATCGGCGACACCCACGTCGGCGGCTGCGACGACCTGATCGCGCTGGACGGCCGCGGCGGCCTGGTGCCGCTGCTGCAGGGCGCCTGAGCGCCCGCCACGCAAACGCCCCCGCACCGCAGGCCGGGCCGGCCGCCGCCACCGGGCGCCTCGCGCCGGCGCCTGGGGCGCCCGCCGGGCCGGCCGGTTCCGCCCGGCGGAGTGCCCCGGCGGCCCAGGCCATAATCCCGGGCTTTCGCGCCCGCCACCCGCGGGCCACCTCCCTCGCTCGGCTTCCGAGCATCGCCACACACCTGAGCACCATGGCCGACCAACAAGCCGCAGAACCCGTCTTCCAGATCCAGCGCGTCTACCTCAAGGACCTGTCGCTGGAGCAACCCAATTCGCCGGCCATCCTGCTGGAGCAGACCCAGCCCACCGTCGACATCCAGCTGGGCGTCGAGGCGCAGAACGTCGCCGAAGGCATTTTCGAGGTGAGCGTCTCGGCCACCGTGCAGACTAAGATCGACGACCGCACCGTGTTCCTGGTCGAGGCCAAGCAGGCCGGCATCTTCGAGATCCGCAACCTGCCGGAAGACCAGATGGGCCCGATCCTGGGCATCGCCTGCCCGCAGATCGTCTATCCCTACCTGCGCGGCAACGTGGCCGACACCATTCAGCGCGGCGGCTTCCCGCCGGTGCACTTGGCCGAGATCAACTTCCAGGCCATGTACGAGCAGCAGCAGGCCCAGGCCGCCGGCCAGGGCCTGCCGGCCAACGCCCAGTAATTGCCGGCGACGGCGATCCAGGCTGGCACCGCCATGCGCATCTGCGTGCTCGGTGCCGGCGCCTGGGGCACGGCGCTGGCCATCAGCGCCGCAGCGCACCCGGCCGGGCACCGCGTGGTGCTCTGGGGCCGGGACGCCGCCCAGGTCGAGGACATGGCGCGCAGCCGCGCCAATCCGCGCTACCTGGCGGGCGTGGCCTTCCCGCCCTCCCTCCTTCTCCTGTCGGGCGACGCCCGCGTCGCCTGGCGCGATGCCGACCTCGTGGTGCTCGGCACGCCCATGTCCGCCCTGCGCGCCCAACTGGCGGCGCTGGCCGCGGCCGCCTGCGCCGCGCCGGTCGCCTGGCTGTGCAAGGGCGTGGAGCCGGCCAGCGGCTTCTTTCCCCATGAAGTGCAGGCCGAGGCGGCGCCGCAGCTGCGCGCCGGCCTGCTGAGCGGCCCCAGCTTCGCGCTGGAAGTCGCCCAGGCGCAGCCCACGGCCCTGGTGGCGGCAAGTGCCGACGCCGAGGTGCGCGAGCGCCTGGTCGCGGCCTTCCACGGGCCGGCGCTGCGGGTCTACGGCAACGACGACGTCACGGGCGTGGAGGTGGGCGGGGCCGTCAAGAACGTGCTGGCCATCGCCACCGGCCTGGCCGACGGACTGGCGCTGGGCCTCAATGCGCGTGCCGCGCTCATCACCCGCGGGCTGGCGGAGATGACGCGCCTGGGCATCGCCCTGGGCGGCCGGGCCGAGACCTTCATGGGCCTGTCCGGCCTGGGCGACCTGGTGCTCACCGCCACCGGCCACCTGTCGCGCAACCGCCGCGTCGGCCTGCTGCTGGCCGAGGGCCGGACGCTGGACGAGGCGGTGCGCTCGCTCGGCCATGTCGCCGAGGGCGTCAACTGCGCCCGGGCCGTGGTGCAGCGGGCGCGGCAGCTGGGGGTGGAAATGCCGATCGCCGAGGCGGTGGTCGGCCTGCTCGACGGTTGCCTGCAGCCGGCGCAGGCGGTGGCTGCGCTGATGGGCCGCGAGCCGACGCAGGAAGTCTGAGCCAGCGCTGCGTCTCGCGCGTTGCGCAGGACGCCAGCCTCAGCTTGGCGCGTAGGCCAGCCTGACGTAGATTGGCGCGAAGGCCTCGGCCTGGGTGATCTCCACCAGCGTTTCCTTGCCCAGCTCCAGCAGCGCGATGAAGGTGACGACCAGCACCGGCACGCCGCGCGTGGCGTCGAACAGCGCCTCGAACTCCACGAAGCGCCGGCCCTGCAGCTGGCGCAGCACGATGCTCATGTGCTCGCGCACCGACAGCTCCTCGCGCGAGATCTTGTGGTGCTGCACCAGCTTGGCCCGCTTGAGGATGTCGGCCCAGGCCTGGCGCAGGTCGTCCAGGCTGACATCCGGGAAGCGCGGCTTGAGCGACTGCTCGATATAGACCTGCGCCTTCCAGAAGTCCCGCCCGTAGGTGGGCAGGGCGTTGATGGCGGCGGCCTGCATCTTGGCCTGCTCGTACTCCAGCAGGCGGCGCACCAGCTCGGCCCGCGGGTCCTCGGCCTCCTCGCCGTCCGCCGTCTTCTTGGGCGGCAGCAGCATGCGCGACTTGATCTCGATGAGCATCGCCGCCATCAGCAGGTACTCGGCCGCCAGTTCCAGGTTGCGGCTGCGGATCTCGTCCACGTAGGCGAGGTACTGGCGGGTGACGCCCGCCATGGGAATGTCGAGGATGTTGAAGTTCTGCTTGCGGATCAGGTAGAGCAGCAGATCCAGCGGCCCCTCGAAGGCCTCCAGGAAGACCTCCAGCGCATCGGGTGGGATGTAGAGGTCGCTCGGCAGCGCGAACAGCGGCTCGCCGTAGAGGCGGGCCAGCGCCACCTGGTCCACCACCTCGGGCATGGCGGCGACCGCGGGGCGGTCGTCGTCGTCCGCGGTGGCGGCGGGCAGCGCGGAGGCGGTGCTCAATGCGACTTCGTCTGGTAGACGTAGGGCTGCTGCGACACGGCGGCGGCCTCGAACTCGGCCTGCGTCTGGCGGTCGATCTGCTTGTCCCACAGCAGGGCGCGGCCGGCGCGTTGCTCGGCTTCGAGCGTGGGCTTCTGTTCGCGCAGCTTCTCGATGAACTGGGTGGCGTCGGAGGTGTAGTGGGGGCGGCCGAAGATCGACATAGACTGGTGCTGCTTCTTGTGACGGGACGAGGGGCGCGATTTTAACGACGGGGCCACGCACACGTGACGATCACAGGCAGGACCGCGGCGCGCATCGCCGCCGCATTCACCGCGCTGGCCGCCCTGGCCGGCTGCGACCCGCAGCGCATCGACCGGCTGGAAGAGGGCGTGGCGACCGAGGCCGACGTGCGCGCCCAGTTCGGCGAGCCCGAGAACATCTGGGATTCGCCGGCCGGCCGCGTCCTCGAATACAACCGCCAGCCGGCCGGGCGCAAGAACTACATGATCACCATCGGCCCCGACGGCCGGATGAGCGCGCTGCGCCAAGTGCTCACACTCGAGAACTTCGCCCGCGTGCAGCCCGGCATGCCGATGGAGGACCTGCGCAAGCTGCTGGGCAAGCCGGCGCACGTGGCGCGCTACGCGCTCCGGCAGGAGACCGAATGGGAATGGCGCTGGATGCAGCCGCCCAACACGCCCATGGTTTTCACCGCGGTGCTGAACGACCACCAGTCCGTGGTGCGCAGCGGCTCGTCGCAGAATCGCAGCGTCGAGGCACCATGACATGAGCCCACCCCGTCTGGACTTCCTCAATGCGTATGGAAGTCCAATCCCCCTCAAGGGGCGCACCCGGCGGCCGGGCCAAGCCCGTTCCGCGGGTGCACTGGCTTGGCCTGCTCCGCGGCGATTCGACCAGAAGCATGGCGGCCGTTCGGCGCGCCGCGAGCTTGTCCGCCAGCTGATTGAGCCGTTGGCCTCGTCATGCCATGCGGGGGCGCGTCAGCGCCTGGACAACTGAGTTCCACCTGATAGATCTGCGGCGCGCGGGGCGGGCGCCACGCTGCAGCTCAACCCGCTGTCGCGGGCGCTTTCAGTCGTTGCCGCCCGGCAGAACCGCGCCCGCCGCCGCGCCCACTGCCCGCCCACCCACGCGTGCGGTGCCCATGGCCGCATCGGC
>NZ_LDSL01000071.1 GCF_001476815.1 Pseudacidovorax intermedius
CGCCGCGCAGGCGGTGCAGCTGCCGGTGGCCGTGTCGGCCAGCACCGTCCATGCGCTGGCCGGCCGGCTGGACTGGCGCCTGGCGCTGATGTGCGGCCTGCTGCTGATGGCCGGCAGCCTGCTGGGCCAGCGCGCCGCGCGGCGTTTGCCGATTGCGCAGCTGCAACGCGGCGTGGCCGTGTTGCTGCTGGCCACGGGCGGCTGGTTCGCGTTGCTGATCCTGAAGTGACACCTTCTCTTTGCGCCGCTCTGTGAGCGCGCCTTTCCGACCCCTTTCACCCATGCTGTCCGCTGACCACCTCCGTCCCACCGGCGATGCCCCGCTCCTGATCGCCCCCGGCCACCTGCTGCAGCAGGGCGGCATGAAGCAGGGCCTGGCCGTCGCGGTGCAGCACGGCCGCTTCACGCAGGTCGGCCCGGTCGACGAGGTGCGGGCCGCCCATCCCGGCCTGCCTGTGCACGAGGCCCCGAACCATCTGCTGATGCCGGGCCTGATCGACACCCACACGCACCTCACGCAGGCCTTCGGCAAGTCCCTGGCCTTCGGTGAGCCCTCGGAGATCTTCCGCCGCATCTGGGTGCCGATGGAAGGCGTGCTGGACGAACACGCCGCCTACCTGTCGGCCAAGCTGGCCGCGCTGGAGTCGCTGCGCGGCGGCTTCACGACCGTGGTCGACGCCGGCACCCGCTCCGAGGAGGGGCTGGCCGGCGTGGCGCGCGCGGCGCGCGAGGCGGGCATCCGCTGCGTGCTGGGCCTGATCTGCAACGACGCCGGCAACACCGAAGGCGAGGCCGGCGCGCGCCGCATCCTCGACCGCGCCGCGGGCTTCCTGGCCGCGCACGAGCACGACCCACTGGTGCATCCCTCGCTCGCCATCTCCATTCCCGAGGCCGCCACCGACCGCATGCTGCACGACGTGGCCGCGCTCGCGCGCGAGGCCGGCGCGCGCTTCCAGACGCACGTCAACGAGCACCTGGCCGCGGTCGAACGCTCGCTGGTCGCCCGCGGCCTGCGTCCGCTGGAGCTGCTGCATGCCGTCGGTGCCCTGAATGACAGCGCCCTGCTGGCCCATGCCACGCTGCTCACGCCGCGCGAGCTGGGCCTGCTGCGCGACAGCGGCGCCGCCGTGGCCTACAACCCCGTGGCCAGCGCCTGGAAGGGCAATGCCGTGCTCGACGCCGGCCTCCTGCAGATGCTGGGCGTGCCCTTCGGCCTGGGCACCGACGGCACGCGCGCCGACGCGCTGCGCCTGATGGACGCCGCCGAGATGGCCCAGCGCCTGACGCAGGGCATCGCCAAGGGCGACTCCTCCTGCGGCGGCGGCTGGACCTGGCTGGACCATGCCGCCCACGAAGGCGCACGCGCCGCCGGCCTGGGCGCCGTCACCGGCCGCATCGCGGCCGGCCATGCCGCCGACTTCCTGCTGCTGGACGTGGACGTGCCCGAGTTCGTGCCCAGCTGGGACCTGGGCTGGGAGCTGGTGCGCTTCGCCAACCGCGACCAGATCGATGCCGTCTTCGTGCAGGGCGCGCTGCGGCTGTGGCAGGGCTGGCCTGTGGACTGGGACGCCCGTGCGCTGATGCGCGAGGTGGCCGCCATCGCCCGCCGCGACGTGGCCCGTGCGCCCATCCAGCGGGTGCATGCGACCTCCGACGCGCACCGCGCGCAGGCCGAGGCCGAGCGCATGCGGGCATCCAGCAGCTTTTAGCCCCGCGGGCTAGGATCGGCGGCTGCCCAAAGAGGCTCCCCGAGACAACGCCAGCCCGCCGCATGACCGACCGCCAAGACCATCTCGACACCCGCGCCCTCCTGATCCTGGTCGCCTGCTGCGCGTTCTGGGGCCTGCAGCAGATCCTCATCAAGACCACCGTGGCCGAGGTGCCGCCCATGTGGCAGGCCACGCTGCGCATGACCGGCGCCACCGTGCTGCTGCTGCTGTGGTGCGCGGCACGCGGCGTGGCGCTGTTCCGGCGCGACGGCACGCTGCTGCCCGGGCTGCTGGCCGGCCTGCTGTTCGCGGGCGAGTTCATCTGCATCTACCTGGGCCTGCAGCTGACCACCGCTTCGCGCCTCACGGTCTTCCTCTACACCTCGCCCTTCTTCGTGGCGCTGCTGCTGCCGCGGCTGGTGCCGGCCGAGCGCCTGCGCCGGGTGCAGTGGATCGGGCTGACGCTGGCCTTCGCGGCCGTGGTGGTGGCCTTCAGCGAAAGCCTGGGCCATGCCCAGCCCGGGCAGCTGCGCGGCGACGCGCTGGCCCTGCTGGCCGGCCTGCTGTGGGGGCTGACCACGCTGGTGATCCGCAGCAGCCGCCTGGCCACCGCCAGTGCCGAGAAGACGCTGTTCTACCAGCTGGCCGTCACCGCCGCGGTGGTGCCGGTGGCGTCGCTGCTGCGCGGCGAGCCCTGGGGCTTCGGCTACTCGGCCTATGCGTGGTCATCCATCGCCGCCCAGACCTTCATCGGCGCCTTCGCCAGCTACCTGGCCTGGATGTGGCTGCTGCGGCACTACCCGGCCACGCGCCTGTCGCCCTTCACCTTCCTCACGCCGCTGTTCGCGCTGCTCTTCGGCGTGGTGCTGCTGAAGGAGCCGCTGACGGCGCAGCTGGTGGCGGCGCTGGCGGGCGTGTCGGTGGGCCTGGTGCTGCTCAACCGCCGGGGCTGAGCCAGACCGTGCAAATTGAAGAAAATTTCTTCAATTTGCACGGCTTTCCTAGAATCGGCTCATGATTCCCCGCGACATCGCACCCCTGGCACGCCAACTGGCGAGCCAGTATCCGGTGGTCACCCTCACTGGTCCGCGGCAGAGCGGCAAGACCACGCTGTGCCGCCATCTCTTCCAGGACAAGCCGTATGTCAGCCTGGAAGATCCGGACGTGCGCCGCTTCGCCGAGGAAGACCCGCGCGGCTTCCTGGCCGGCTTCGAAGGCGGTGCCATCCTGGACGAGATCCAGCGCGCGCCCGCACTGCCCTCGTATCTGCAGACGATGGTGGATGCCGATCCGCAACCCGGCCGCTTCATCCTCACCGGCAGCCATCAGTTCGAACTGATGGCGCAGGTCAGCCAGTCGCTCGCCGGACGGACGGCCGTGTTGCGCCTGCTGCCCCTGTCGCTGGCAGAGCTGGCACGCCACCATCCCTCGCAGGCGTTGGGCCCCACGCTGCTGTCCGGCTTCTATCCCCGGCTCCATGACCGGGGGCTCGACCCGTCCCAGGCACTGGGCGACTACTTCGCCACCTACGTCGAACGCGACCTGCGGCAGATGGCCGCCGTGCACGACCTTCAGCGCTTCGAGCGCTTCGTACGCCTGTGCGCAGGCCGCATCGGGCAGGTCGTCAACCTCAGCAGCCTGGGCAACGATGCCGGCGTCTCCCACGTCACGGCGCGTGCCTGGCTCGACCTTCTGCAGACCAGCTACATCGTCCATGTGCTGCCGCCCTGGTTCACCAACACCTCGAAACGGCTGATCAAGAGTCCCAAGCTCTATTTCCACGACGTCGGCCTGGCCTGCTGGCTGCTGGGCCTGCGCACGCCGGAGCAGGTGGCGCGCGATCCGCTGCTCGGCGCACTGTTCGAGAACATGGTGGTCATGGATGCGCTCAAGACACGCTTCAACCAGGGCGAGTCGGCCGAGATGTACTTCTTCCGCGATGCCACCGGCCACGAGGTCGATCTGCTGATTCCAGTCGGCCGGCGTTTCCGGGCCGTCGAGGTCAAGGCAGGCGCCACCGTCAACCCCGACTATTTCCGCGGCCTGCGGCTGTTCGCGCAGCAGTTTCCCGATGCCGTGGAAGCCGGCGTCGTCGTCTACGGCGGCCAGGCCGACCAGATCCGCAGCGACTGGCCCGTCTTCAGCTGGCAGCGGCTGCAGAACCCACCCGAATGAACACCTCCCCCGACTTCCAGGCCGTCCTCGACGACATCGTCCACACCCTCGGGCCCGAGGCCGGGCGCGAGGGCCAGGTGGCCCGCTACATCCCGGCACTCGCGCGGGTGGACGCGACGCGCTTCGGCATCGCGCTGCGCACCTGCGACGGCCGCGAAGCGGTAGCGGGCGACGGCGATGTGCCCTTCTCGATCCAGAGCATCTCCAAGCTCTTCTCGCTCACGCTGGCCATGCGCCACATGCCCGAGGCCGCGCTGTGGGCGCGCATCGGGCGGGAGCCCTCGGGCAACCCGTTCAACTCGCTGGTGCAGCTCGAAAGCGAGCAGGGCAAGCCGCGCAATCCCTTCATCAATGCCGGCGCCATCGCGGTGGCGGACCGCATCGTCGACCTGTACGGCGCCGATGCGCGGGGCACGCTGCGCGGCTTTCTCAGCCACCTGGCGGGCGAGCCGGTGGATTTCGACGAGGAGGTCGCCGCCTCCGAGGCCGCCAGCGGCCACCGCAACCTGGCACTGGCCCACTTCATGAAGAGCTTCGGCAAGCTGGACCATCCGGTGGCCGAGGTGCTGGACCTGTATTTCCACCAATGCGCGCTGGCCATGAGCTGCCGCCAACTGGCCCGGGCCGCGAGCTACCTGTCGCGCGACGGCGCCCATCCCGACCATGCGGACGAGCGGGTGGTCACCGAGCGCCAGACGCGCCGCATCAACGCGCTGATGCTCACCTGCGGCACCTACGACGCGGCGGGGGAATTCGCCTTCCGCATCGGCCTGCCCTGCAAGAGCGGCGTGGGCGGCGGCATCGTGGCCGTCGTGCCCGACCGGCTCACGCTGTGCGTGTGGTCGCCCGCGCTCGATGCCACGGGCAACTCGCACCTGGGCATGAAGGCGCTGGAGATGTTCGTGGCCCGCACGGGGCTGTCGGTGTTCTGACGATGAGAAGGAGCGAAGCATGAAGGTCGCAGTGATGGGCGCCGGCGCGGTCGGCTGCTACTACGGAGGCATGCTAGCGCGCGCCGGCCATGCGGTGGTGCTGATCGGCCGGCCGGCCCATGTGGAGGCGGTGCGCGCGCACGGCCTGCGCATGCAGACCACGCGCTTCGACGAACAGGTGCCGATGGAGGCCGCCACCGGCCCCGAGGCCGTGGCCGGCGCCGACCTGGTGCTGTTCTGCGTCAAGTCGCCCGACACCGAATCCGCCGGCGAACAGCTGCGCCCGCACCTGCCGCCCGGCGCGCTGGTATTGAGCCTGCAGAACGGCGTGGACAACGCCCAGCGGCTGCAGGCCGTGCTGCCGCAGCAGACGGTGGTGCCGGCCGTGGTCTACGTCGCCACCGAGATGGCAGGCCCCGGCCACCTGCGCCACCACGGCCGCGGCGAGCTGGTGATCGGCCCGTCGGCGCGCAGCACCGACGTCGCGCAGACGCTGGCCGCGGCCGGCGTGCCCACCGAGGTGTCGGCCCAGGCCATCGGCGCGCTGTGGGCCAAGCTGATCCTCAACTGCGCCTACAACGCGCTGTCCGCCATCACGCGCCAGCCCTACGGCGTGCTCTACCCGGCGCCGGGCATCCAGCCCACGCTGCGGGCCATCGCCGACGAATGCCTGGCCGTGGCCCGGGCCGACGGCGTGCAGGTGCCGGGCGACCTGTATGCGGCGGTGGATGCCATCGCCGCCACCATGCCGGCGCAGTTCTCCTCCACCGCGCAGGACCTGATGCGCGGCAAGCCCACCGAGATCGACCACATCAACGGCTACGTGGTGCGCCGCGGCGACGCGCTCGGCGTGCCGGTGCCGCTGAACCGCCTGCTGCACAGCCTGGTGAAGCTGCTCGAAGCCCCGCCGGCGGCGCGATCGACCGAGAGCTCTGGCCGCTGACGGCCCTGCCGGTGATGGGCGACGTGGTGGCCAGCGCGCTGGCCACCGCGCGGGAGTGGACGCTGCTGAACATCGGCTCGCTGCTGCCGCTGGGCCTGATCGCGGCGGCGCTGCTGTGGCTGGGCCTGCGTCAGCCCGGGGGCAGGGCGGCGAACCAGTCGCGGTAGGGCGTGTTGCGGGCCATGCGGCGGTTGAAGTCCGGCGCGCCATCGGTCCACCACACAAGGCCGCGCTCGCCCAGGGCGCGCTTGGCCTGGTCGACCTGCTCGCGCGCGGCCCGGCGCTCTTCGTCGGAGCGGCGGCCGCGCAGGGCGCGGCGGGCCTCCATCAGCTGCCGCACCAGCGCCTCGCGCTGCGCAGGCGGCAGCTGCGGGTTGGCCTTGCGCCACAGCCGGCCGCGCACGACGAAGTAGCGGCCGTCCGGCGTGGTGGGATGGCCGGCCGTGGCTGCCTCGGCGTGTGCCGACGGTGCCGGGCGGCCCAGCCGGATCGGGCCGCGCGGTGCGACGTCGGGCGACAGGGCCCGGCCACGCTGGCGGATTTCCAGCAGGCCCTGCCCGGCCATGTCGATGGCCACGGCCCGCACCCGGGGCATGAGTGGCCGCCAGTCGTCGGCAGACAGGGCGCGGGCCACCTCCGAGGGACACACCGTCGCATCCGCGGCGCGGCGCTCCAGCAGATCGGCGATCAGGTGGCGGATGGCGGCGTCGTCGGTCGGGCGCATGACAGGATCGTGTGCCGGATCGATGCATGCGGCACGTCGGCGCGGTCCCGGACATGATGCGCGCCTGCATCGCCTGCGCCGGTCGGCGGCGAAGCGGGCGCCGTCACGGCGCCGCGGCGGCGCCCGCCGGGGGTGCCAGATCGAGCGTCTTCCAGGCCGCCATGACCTCGACCTGCCGGCGCAGCCAGTCCTCGGGCGCCACGCTGGTGCCCCAGTGGTGCAGGCGGCTGACGCCCTCGCCCAGGTTCCAGAGGTGGCGCAGCTGGATGAAGAGGGGCAGGGCCGCCCGGTCCGCGTCGCCGACCACGCCACCCGCGGCCCGGTAGCCCGCCAGGTAGTGCGCCCAGCGCTCGCGCAGCACGTCGTCGGCCTCGCGCAGGCCCTTGCGGACCAGGTAGGACCAGGGCATCACGGCCAGGTCGTAGGCCAGGAAGCCCGGCCCGGCGTCGTCGAAGTCGAAGAGCACCGCCCGCTTGCCGCCCGCCTCGTCGGCCACCACGTGGTTGTTGAAGCCGTGGGTGTCGCCGTGGCACAGCACGCGGGTGAGCCCAGGCTGGGCGGCGGCCAGTTGGTCCAGCAGGGCGCCGATCAGCGATTCGTAGCTGGCGAGCACGCCGGCATCGAGGCCCGGATAGGCCTTCAGGTACGCGAGCGTCCGGCCGGCCAGGCCATGGCCGTCGAGGGCGTAGAGGCTGGGCGGCCCCGCATAGTCGCGCGCGGCGGCATGCATGCAGGCCAGCGCCTCGCCCGTGGCGGCGAACTCGTCCAGGGCGTCCGGCACGGCGCCGTCGGCATGGCGGAAGAGCACGAGGGCGCGCCGGCCTTCGGGGCACTGCAGGGCCACGTGCGTGCCACCGGCCGCGGTCGCGACCGGCGCGGCCACGCCGACGCCGCGGCGCTGCAGGTGCGCCAGCAGGGCCGTCTCGAATTCGATGTTGAACGGCCCGCGCGGGCGGATGGTGTAGAGCCGCGCCACATGGCGCGCGCCGCCCTGCACGCGCAGCGCGTAGTTGTCGTTGAGTCCGCGGCGGATCAGCACGCAGTGCTCGACGGCCAGCCCGTAGTGCCGCCGCACCCACGCCGCCACGGACGCCGCGGCGACGGTGGTGTGGGCGGGGACGAGTTCGGGATCGCAGGGGCCAGCAGACGTCATGAAGCGCTTTCGTCGATTCCCGCGCCGCCGGACGCTGAAGGGCACCGAGGGTGGCGCGGGGGGCGGAGTCTACGTGGGCCAGGCTGCGGCCAAGCCAAAACCGCCGCTCCGTTCGTTGCCAACGAACGACGCTGCCGCACCCAGCGAACGCCAAGGTTTCGGGTGCCGCGTGCAAGCAGGCGCCACTTTCCCCTCCACTGTCGAAGGAACGACCTCTCATGACCAACCTCCAGACCATCCAGGCCCTGTACGCGGGCTTCGCCACGGGCGACATGCCCGCCATCCTGGCCAACATGGCGCCCGACATCGCATGGACCGAGGCCGAGGGCTATCCCTACGCCGGCACCTTCCACGGCCCGCAGGCCATCGTGGACGGCGTGTTCATCAAGCTCGCCACCGAGTGGGACGGCTACCAGGCCGTGCCGGAGCGCTACGTGAGCGAGGGCGACGACGTCGTCGCCCTGGGCCACTACAGCGGCACCTACAAGGCCACGGGCAACTCCTTCCGCGCGCCCTTCGTGCATGCCTGGACGGTGCAGGGCGGCAGGATCGTGCGCTTCGTGCAGTACGTGGACACGGTGCTGGTGCAGCGCGCGCTGCAGCAAGGCTGAGCGCCTGGCCAGTGCCTCAGAACTGCCAGTGCACGCGTTCGGCCGCCTGGTAGCGGCAGAAGTTGCCGGTCCGGATGCTCCGGGCCAGATGCGCGCCGAGGGCGGGGTGCACCGCCTCGATCTCGGCGATGGCCGCGCGCAGCGTGCGCGTGACGTTCACCCGCATGCGCTCGTTGGCCGAGCCGGTGCGCCGCACGCGCCCGCCCAGGCCGACGCTGCGGGCCAGCTCCTGCGACAGGAAGGCATGCTCCCGGCGCACCTCGTCGCGCCGCTCGTCGTCGAGCACCTCGGCGGGCAGGGCCAGGGCCTCGTCCAGCAGGCGCAGGCGCTTGCGGTACTGGGCCACGGCGCGGGCGTCAAGCGCCGGGTCGCCGCGGCCGATCTCGCGCGGCGCGTCGTCGGCGGCGGCCGCGAGTTCCGCCGCCGCCATCTCCTCGCCCGGCACCTGCAGCAGGTGCCGCATCTGGCGCAGGCCCTTGCTGTCCGGCAGCATGGCCTGGGCCTCGTCCAGGCCGACGCACCACACGGGGCCCTGCCGCCGGAACACGCCCTGGCGGCGGGAGGGGCCGGCCAGCCTGGCGAGCACCTCGGCGGCGACGGTGGCGGCGGCGCCGTCCTGCAGCGCCTCGGCGCTGGCCAGCGCTTCCCTGGCCAGGGCGCGTGCGTCGTCGGGCTCGGCACCGGCCGCCACGCGCACGCGGGCACAGTCCGCCAGCAGGCGCGCCAGCGAGCCATGCACGTCGCCGAGCCGCATCAGCCCGACCTGCCGGCACAGTTGCAGGGCCTCGTCGAACAGGGGCAGGGCCTCGGCCGCACGGCCCTGGCGTTCGAGCACGCCCGCCAGGCTCTGGCAGCCGATCATGCGCACCACCAGGCTGTTGCCGCGCTGCGAGGCGATGACCTCCTCGTAGCGCAGCGCGGCCTGCGGCAGGTCGCCCGCGCATTCGTGGCCGAAGCCCACGTTCCAGGCCGCGAAGCCGCGGCCCCAGCGGTCCTGCGGATGGCGCGCGATGAGCGCCGCGCCCTCCGACGCCCGGGCCAGTCCGGCCTGCGGTGCACCGGCCATGTTGTCGCACTCGCCGCGCAGGCACAGCAGGTAGCCGCGCAGCAGGTCGGCGCCGTCCTCCTGCAGCGGCGCGAGCAGCGCCAGCCCCTGGTCCAGCTCGGCCGCAGCCACGGCCCAGTCGCCCGTGTCGTGCGCGCCGAGGAAGCCCAGGCCGAATTGCGCGGCCGCCCGCAGCATGGGCGGTGCGTCTTCGGCTTGACCCAGGGCGGCCCGCACCCAGCCCAGGCCCTCGCGGTGCCGGCCGGCGGTCCACCAGAAGGTGGTGAGGGCGGTGGCCAGTTCCAGCGCCTGCACGCCGCGCCCACTGTCCAGCAGGGTGCGCAGCGTGGCATGCAGGTTGTCCACCTCAGCCTGCAGCCGGGGCAGCCACCGGTCTTCGGGCACGAAGTCGACCGCGCGGGCGCCCAGCGCCAGGGCGGCGAAGTGCGCCGCATGGGCCTGGCGCACGATGTCCCAGTCGCCCGCCTCCCGCGCCAGCGCGGTGGCGAACAGTCGGACGGTGTTCAGCAGCCGGTAGCGCCCGGACGGCAGGTCGAACTGCACCAGCGAGTGCTCGACCAGCTCGCGCAGCGCCAGCAGGATGCCGTCCGGCGCCAGTGCCCCGTTCGCGCAGACGGGTGCGACGGCCTCCACCGCGAAGCTCGCGGGAAAGGCGGCCAGGCGCCGCAGCAGCGATTGCGCCGCCGGCGACAGCAGCTGGTGGCTCCACTGCATGGTGTCGGCCAGCGTGGCATGCCGCGCGGGCAGGGCACCGCGGCGCTGCAGCAATGCCAGGCCCTGCGCGAGCTGGGCCGCGAGGTCGGGCGCGGGCAGCACCGCGGCCCAGCCGGCGGCCAGCTCGATGGCCAGCGGCAGGCCGTCCACCGCGCGGCAGATGGCCTGGATGGCCGACGACGACGGTCCCTCCGGCATGAAACCCGGCACGCGCTGCAGGGCACGGGCGATGAAGAGGTCGAAGGCGTCGGCCTCGGCCAGGGGCGCCAGGCGCAGGTGCGCCTCGCCGGCGATGCCCAGGGGGCTGCGGCTGGTGGCGACGACCGTGACCTCGCGGGTGCCGTCCAGCAGCGCCTGGACCAGGGCGGCCACGGTGTCGGCCACATGCTCGCAGTTGTCCAGTACCAGGCGCAGGGGCGTGTCGTGCAGCCACTGCACCATGGCGTCCACATACGGCTGGCCACCCGTGCGCGGCATGCCTATCGCGGCCGCCACGGCGCCGTGCACGGCGGCGGCGTCGTCCAGGCCATCCAGGCGGACGAGGGCCGTGGACCCGGAATGTGCGTCACCGCCCGCGTCCAGCCACTCCAGCACCAGCCGTGTCTTGCCCACGCCGCCCGGCCCGGACACGGTGACGAGGGGCGCGCTCAGGGCCAGCGCGTCCAGCGCCTGAAGCGACTCGGCGCGGCCGACGAAAACGCCGCGGGTCAGCGCCATGGGGCACCGCCGGCCGGGAGCGGGGCGCGTTCGCGCGCCCCCCCGAAACTTCTCATGTCGCAACTCCATCGCTTCAACGCGGTTCATCATAGGACGGCACCTTGTCAGGGCCGATGACCTCCATGCCCCACTATCTGTTCGCCAGCACGCCGCTCTACGGCCATGTGGCGCCCCTGATCGCGGCTGGCCGCCACCTGGCCGCGGCGGGACATGCGGTCACGATGCTCACGGGGTCGCGCTTCGAGGCGAACGTGCGCGGCGCCGGCCTCGGCTTCGCGCCGCTGCCGGGGCGGGCCGACTTCGACGAGCGCGAACTCGAAAGTTATCTGCCCGACCGCGCCCGCTACCGCGGGGTGGCGCTGTCGCAGTACCAGATCCAGAACACCTTCATCCATCCCATCCCGGACCAGTGGCGGGCATTGCGCGGCCTGCTCGACGGCGGGCGCTTCGATGCCGTCGCCACGGACCATCTCTTCGCCGGCGCGGTGCCGCTGCTGGTGCGCCCGCGCGGCCAGCGGCCGCCCGTGTTCGCCTTCGGCATCGGACCGGTGGCGCAACTGACGCGCGATGCGCCGCCCGCCGGCATGGCGATGCAGCCCTTGTGGGGCGTGGCGGGACGGCTGCGCAACCGCGCGCTGAACCTGCTGGCCACCCGCCTCGTCTTCCGCGACACGCAACAGCTGGCGCGCCGGCTCGTGCACGAGGCCTCGGGTGCGCCGCTGCCCGCCGGCTTTCCGTTCATCCTGGACCTGTCCCGCCTGTTCGACCGGCTGCTCCAGCTGGGTCCGCGCGAGTTCGAATACCCCCTGACGGACTTCGCGCCGGGCCTGCGCTTCGTCGGCCCGCTCGACACCAGCGCCGCCGCGTCCACCCGGCCGCTTCCGCCCTGGTGGGACGCGCTCGACGACGGCCGGCCCATCGTCCACGTCACCCAGGGCACGCTGGACAACCGCGATTTCTCCTCGCTGGTACAGCCCGCGCTGCACGGCCTGGCCGGCTTCGACGGGCATGTGGTCGTGAGCACCGGTGGCGCGCCGGTCGATGCGCTGGGCCCGCTGCCGGCCAACGCGCGGGCGGCCGAGTTCCTGCCCTACGACCGGCTGCTGCCGCGCCTGAGCGCCCTGGTCACCAACGGCGGCTACGGCACGACGCTGCTCGCCCTGCGCCATGGTGTGCCGCTCGTGGTCGCGCCGGGCGCGGAGGACAAGCCCGAGGTCGCGGCCCGCGTGCAGTACTTCGGCGTCGGCATCAACCTGCGCACGGCACGGCCGGCGCCGGTACGCGTCGCCGAGGCGGTGCGCGCCGTGGTGGGCGACTCGCCCTATCGCCGCCGCGCCCGGGCGCTGGGCGACGCCATCGGGCGCTACCGGCCGCTGGAAGACATCCGCCGCGAGTTCGAGGTCGCAGCAGCCCTGGCTCAGACAGGCCCGGCTTGAACGGCGGTCAACGGACGGGGAGGCTCGTCCCGGCCGGAGACGCTTCGGCCGCCGGCCCCACGTACACCGACTGCGGCCGGATCAGCCGCCCGCGCTGCACCTGCTCGCGCGCGTGCGCCACCCAGCCGCCCACGCGCCCGGCGGCGAACACGGCGGTGAAGGCCTCGCGCGGCAGGCCCACGGCTTCGAGCAGCAAGGCGGTGTAGAACTCGACGTTGGTCTCCAGCACACGGCCGGGCTTGCGCGCCTGCAGCGAGGCCAGGGCGGCGCGCTCCACGGCCTCGGCCAGTGCGACGCGGCCGGCTTCGACGCCGCCGACCCTGGCGAGTTCGCGCAGCGCCTTCTTGAGCGCATCGGCGCGCGGATCGCGCACGCGGTAGATGCGGTGGCCGAAGCCCATCAGCCGTTCGCCGCGGTCCAGTGCCGCCTCCAGCCAGCGCGCAGCCGCATCGGCACTGCCGATGGCATCGAGCATGTCCAGCACCGGCCCGGGCGCGCCGCCGTGCAGCGGGCCCTTGAGCGCGCTCAGGCCTGCGAGCACGGCCGAGGCCAGGCCCGCGCCCGTGGACGCGACCACGCGCGCCGCGAAGGTGGAGGCGTTGAGGCCATGGTCGGCGACCGTGACCAGGTAGGCATCGAGTGCCGCGGCCTGGGCCTGCGTCGCCGGCCGGCCTGAAACCATCCGCAGGAAGTCCGCGGCGTGCGGTGCCGCCGCATCGGGCATGACCGGCGCCTCGCCCGCCTTCCCGCGCAGCACGGCCGCCGTGAAGACCACGGGCGCGGCCACCAGGCGCAGGGCCGTGGGCAGGTCGTCGCCGTCGGGCAGGCGGGCGAGCAGGGCGCGCATGGCCTCCACCGGCGGCAGGTCCGCCAGCACGTCGCGGTCGTCCGCGCGCAGCAGGGTGGCGACCTCGGCGCGTGCGCGGCCCAGCGCCTGGGCCAGGTCGGACGCCGCCGGCAGCGGCGCGAAGAAGTCCTGCCAGAGCAGCGCGAGCACGTCCTCGTAGCGCCAGCGGCCGGCGATGTCCTCCACCGCATGACCGCGCAGCACCAGCCGGCCGGCGGCGCCGTCCACCTCGGAGAGCACCGTGTGGGCAGCCACCACGCCTTCGAGCCCGTTGTCGTCCTTGTCCATCATGTCGCCGCCTTTGCCGTGTCGTTGGGATGAAAGGCATTGTGGAAACCGCACAATGTTGACGTCAATCTTGATTCATTCCATCAACATGACCGCTGCCGACACGCTGCCGCTGTGGCTGCCCGCCGCCGATGCCCTGGCCTTGCTGAAGGTGCGTCCGCAGACGCTCTATGCCAACGTGAGCCGGGGCCGCATCCGCACGCGGCCCGATGCGGCCGACCCGCGGCGCAGCCTCTACCACCGCGACGACGTGCAGCGCCTGGCCGCGCGCCGCCAGGGCCGCCGCAGCGATGCGGTGCTGGCCGGCGAGGCCATCCAGTGGGGCGAGCCGGTGCTGGCCTCGGCGATCTCGACGGTCATGGCCGGACGGCTCTACTACCGGGGACAGGACGCATGCGCACTTGCCGACGCAGGCACGCTGGAGCAGGTGTCGGCCCTGCTGTGGGACGGGCCA
Organism: Pseudacidovorax intermedius; assembly: GCF_001476815.1. GTDB lineage: Bacteria > Pseudomonadota > Gammaproteobacteria > Burkholderiales > Burkholderiaceae_C > Xenophilus > Xenophilus intermedius_A. The sequence continues at coordinate 13,770 of NZ_LDSL01000071.1, forward strand.
GCCATGCCCTTCGCCGCGCCGGCGCCGCCCGTCCCTGCTTCATCCACCGCCCCGCTCGCGGGTGCGATGACCGCGCTGGCCTTGCGCGCGGCGGCCGATCCGCCGTCGCGTGGCCGGGGTCGGCCCGCGCTGCTGCAGGAGGCCGCGGGGCTGATGGGCCTGCTGGCCGATGCCCTTGCCGGGCCTGCCCGCGGTGCGCTGCTGCACGAACGTCTGGCCGCCGCCTGGCGCCGGCCGAAGGCGGCGGACACGATCCGGCGCGCGCTGGTGCTGCTGGCCGACCACGAACTCAACGCGTCCACCTTCGCAGCACGCGTCACAGCCTCCACCGGCGCCTCGCTGGCTGCCAGCGTGCTGGGCGGACTCGCTGCATTGAGCGGCCCGCTGCACGGCGGCGCCGCGCGGGCCACGCTGGGCCTGGTCCGCGCGGCCGAGCGCGAGGGCGTGGACGCCGCGATGCACGAATGGCTGTCGCTGGGCCGGCGGCTGCCCGCCTTCGGCCACCCGCTCTATCCGCAGGGCGATGTGCGATGCGACGCCCTGCTCGCCCACCTCGACCTGCCGGCGCCCTATGCCGCGCTGCGCGAGGCCGGCGAGCGGCTGATGGGCGAGAAAGCCAACGTGGACTTCGCACTCGCCGCCCTCAGCACCGCGCACCGGCTGCCGGCGCATGCGCCGCTGGTGCTGTTCGCCCTGGCGCGTGCGGTGGGCTGGATCGCCCATGCGCTGGAGCAGCAGGCCACGGGCACGCTCATCCGGCCGCGTGCGCGCTACACCGGACCGGCGCCGGGCGCCAGGGCCGTCCGCTGACCACAAGCCTCGACGGAGGACGACGGCCGAGTGGCCGCAGCGCCGGCCGGGCCTGGGCATGCGAAGCGCTGGCCCTGGCCTGTCCCGAGTCGAAGCGCCGGGCCTCGGCAGGGCGCGCAGCGCCCTCCAACGGGGAGAGGGCCGCGAAGCGCCATGGGCCTGCGGCGCCTTTCACGCCACCTGGCCCGCCATCTCCATCAGCATCTCCACCACCCGCCGCACCGGCCCGCCCGCGGGTTCCTGCGTGCGGTGGCCGATGACCAGCTGCCGCACCAGCCGCGGGCTGAGCGGCAGCACCCGCACGCGCGAGCCGGCCGGCTCTTCATGGCTGGCCCGCAGCGGCAGCAGCGCGGCGCCGTAGCCGGCCTCCACCAGGCCGCGCATGGCGACGTCGTAGTTGTGCTCGATGCGCGCGCGCGGCGAGAAGCCGGCGCGGCCGAACCATTCGAGCGTGAGCATCTGCATGCGGGTGCCCGGCTCGTTCATGATGAGCGGCCGTTGCGCCAGCCAGGCCGGCGTGGCCCGTTTGGGCAGCCCGGGCCAGGCGGCCGGCACCAGCGCCCGCATCTCGTGCCGCAGCCAGGGCGTGAAGCGCACGCCGGGCAGCGCCGGCTGGGGCAGGGCGACCACCGCCAGATCCACCGTGCCGGCCACGAGGCCGGTGGCCGAGTCCGCCGAGCCCACGAACACCGGCGACAGCTCGATGCCCGGGTAGCGCGCGGCCAAGGCCTCGAACACCGGCGGCAGCAGGTCCACCACCACGCTGGTGGTGGAGACGCCGATGCGCACCCGGCCCTCCAGCCCGGCATGGCGGCGGCGGGCGGCGTCCATGGCCTCGTCGGCATCGCGCAGCAGGCGGCGGCCGCGATCCACCAGTTCGGCCCCGGCGGGCGTGGACTGCACGTGGCGCGGCGAGCGCAGCAGCAGCGGCACGCCCAGCCGCGACTCGAGTTCGCTCACGTGCAGGCTGACGGTGGGCTGGGCCAGGTGCAGGGCCTGGGCGGCGGCCGAGAAGCTGCCCAGATCGGCGATGGCGACCAGGGTGCGGACCTGGTCGAGGTTGAGTTGGCGCATCAGGCATTCTGATCGCTGCGCTCAGAACTCTCAACTTCTCCAATGTTGCGCCGCAGCGCATGATCGCGGCTCCTTTCACCACCTCGTGCCAGAAACACACGCCAGGAGCCGACCATGAACACCCTCGTGCTGCAGCCCGTTCCCGCCCGCCAGAGCGCCGTCGCCGCCCCGGTGCGCCGCGCCACCGTGCCGGACGCCGCGCCGCGCGAGGTGCAGGCCCTGGCCGCCCGGCCCGGCGCCGTGGCCAGGCTGCGCGCGGCCGCCGGCCAATGGCGGCAGCGCCGCCGGCAGGCCCGCCGGCTGCGGGAAGAAGGCGCCCTGCTGATGGCGCTGGGCCAGCACCAGCTCAACGATCTGGGCGTGGGCTGGTGCGAACTGGGCGGCCACCTGCGCGGCGGCACCCAAGACTGAGCATTCGCCTCGGCGCTCAGGCGCCGCGCGGCTGCGCCCAGCCGGCCACGATGCGGGCCGCGTCGGCGATGACGGCCTCGTCCGCCGGGGCATCGGGCTGGGGCCGCGTCGTGTAGACCGCCAGCACCAGCGGCGCCGCGCCCGGGCGCCACACCACGCCCACGTCGCTGGCCGATCCGTGGCGGCCGGTGCCCGTCTTGTCGCCCACCGTCCACAGGGCCGGCATGCCGGCGCGGATGCGCCGCGCGCCGGTGGTGTTGCCACGCAGCCAGTCGGCCAGCTGCCCGCGCTGCGGCGGCGGCAGGCCGTCGCCGAGCACCAGGCGCTGCAGCAGGCGCGCCATGGCCTCGGGCGTGGTGGTGTCGCGCTCGTCGCCGGGCTCGGCGGTGTTCAGCGCGGGCTCGATGCGGTCGAGCCGGAACACCGTGTCGCCCTGGCTGCGGGCGAAGGCCGTCACCGCCTGCGGGCCACCGCTGCGCGCCATCAACAGGTTGGCGGCGCCGTTGTCGCTGTACTGCACGGTGGCGGCGCACAGGGCGGCGACGGTCATGCCCTCGCCCACGTGGCGCTCGGTGATGGGCGAATAGGGCACCAGTTCGGCCCGCGTGTAGCGCACGCGCTCGGCCAGCCAGCCCGGCTGCCGCACGCTGCGCCCGAGCATGGCCGCGGCCAGCACGGCCTTGAAGCTACTGCACATCGGAAAGCGCTGTGCGGCGCGGTGGCCGAGCGTGGCGCCCGTGCCGGTGTCGAGCGCGAACACGCCCAGCGCGCCGTCGAAGCCTGCATCCAGCGCCTGCAGGGCGGCCTCGGCCTCGGCCTCACGCCGTGCGGGCGCCGCCGTCGCGGCGCAGCCGGCCGTGGCCAGCGCGAAGGGCGCGGCGGCCAGGCCGGCCAGCAGGCGCCGGCGCGGGGCATCGACCATGGCGCGGCCGGTGGACTGGGAAGAGGAAGCGGTCATGAAGGGTCTCCGGATGAAGGCCCGGCATCGCCGCGCGGCCCACAATGCGGGCTGCGGATGCGGCGGCCGGGCGTTGGATGAACGACGGTCGGGTGTCGCGACGAGCCGCATCGTAGAAAGCGCCGCCCCGCCGGCCAAGGTCCGGCGCCATGCCGCCGCGCACCGCTGTCACGGCTGTCACATCGCCTGCCTTTTCCACGCCCGTCATGCCCCTGCCCACGCTCGCCGTCGAACTCACCACGCCCCAGTCGGTGGACGGCCGTGCCGCGCCCTACCAGTCGCTGTGGCTGCTGGTGCGGCTGCACCAGGCGCAGCGCCGCGGCGAGGTGGTGGCGCTGGACGCGCTGCGCGGCCCGGTGTCCTCGGCACGCACACTGCGCATGGTGGTCAGCCGCGCCTTCCGCGACTTCAAGGCCTGGGGTGTGCGGGTGGGCTGGGGTGCGGACACGGCGCGCGACCCGCGCTTCCTCAATGCCGAAGGCCGCAGCCAGGGCCCCTTCTGGCTGCCACCGGCCGAGGCGCGCCGCCTGCGGCTGCAGGTGGACGGCCGCAGCGCCACGGCCGCGGAGGTGAATGCCTTCCTGGGCCTGCCCGCGGCGCCGCGGCCCGCCGCCGGCACCACCGCGTCGGCGCCAGCCGATGCCGTGCAGCTGCAGGACGCCCGTTTCTGGCACCAGCTGGCCGCGGCCCAGCAGGCCATGCGCCAGGGCCGCTGGGCGTCGCCGGTGCAGGGCCGGCCCGAGGCGCAGGCCCCCGCCAGCGCCCTCACGGCCATGCGGCAGGCCGCGGCCCTGGCGCAGGACGACTACCAGCGCGCCCTGGTCACGCTGCACGAGGCCCTGCTCTGGCGCCGCCTGGGCGACGATGCCCAGGCCCGCAAGCGGCTGGCCGCGCTGCAGCGCCAGCGCCTGGCGCGGCAGGTGGCCAGCCACGACTACCTGGGCGCCATGGCGGCCATCGTGGCCGCCTGGTGCAGCTACACGGCGCGCGACCTGCCGCAGGCCCAGGCGCAGCTGGCCGCCATGGCGCGCGACGCGCAGCAGGCGCCGCTGCTGCGCCACCATCCGCAGGTGCGCTTCGAATGGAACAACCTGTGGGCGCTGGCCTGCCGCTCGCGGGCGCTGGGCGGCGCCGCGCACGACGCCGCGGGCGCCGCGCCGCTGGCGGAAGAGGCCATGCGGCATTTCGGCCGCGCCCTGGCCGCGGCCTTCGAATCCCATGCCTTCGACGCCGCCCAGCACGTGGCGGCCAACATGGGCATGGCCGTGTGGCTGTTCGACCGCGTGGGACTGGGCGTGGCCGCCGCCGGCCATGCGCGGGGCGACGCGGCGCTGCGCCATGCGGTGCAGTGGATCGCCTTCAGCGAATGGCTGAGCGGCCTTGCCGACGTGCAGGGCCGCTCGGCGTGGAACGCGATCTACCTCATGCGCATGGCGCGCGGCGACTGCCAGCCCGCGCGCGGCCTGCCGCTGGCCGAGTTCGCGGCCCTGCGGCCGCACACGCCGCGCGCCCTGGCCGAGGCCGCCGGCGGCAGCGCGCCCGGCTTCGAATGGCGCGCCGGCCGCGAGGGCTGGGCCGCCATGGCCGGCCAGCGCCTGGCGGAGCACGACGGCGGCCAGCACCGCTATCCCGGCCTGCAGCTGGCGGGCCTGCTGCTGGAGCAGGCCTGGTACGCCGCGCACGCCCGCGACCTGCGCAGCGCCGCCGGTGCCCTGGCCCGGCTGCGCAGCGTGCTGCCGCAACTGGTGGCGAGCGACCGGGCCTACTTCGTCGAGGTGTGGGCCGACGCGCTGCCGGCGGAACTGCTGGCCCTGGAGCCGCCGCCGCGCCGCCCGGTCCGCCACGCCCGCGCCGCGTGACGGCGCCCGGCCGGCGGGGCGTCGTGGGCCCCGTCCTTCCGCCCACCGCGGTGCTTCCCCCGTCCCGCCCGTCACGCGCACCGCGTAGCATCGTCCGATGACCTCCTCGCCCCTGCTCTACGCCCTGCTGATCCTCCTGCACGTGCTGGCCGCCGCCTTCTGGGTGGGCGGCATGGCCACGCTGCACCTGGCCGTGCGGCCCGTGGCGGCCGCCTTGCTGCCGCCACCCCAGCGCCTGCCGCTGATGGCGGGCGTGCTGCGCCGCTTCCTCATCGGCGTGGACGCCGCCCTCACCCTGCTGTGGGTGAGCGGCTTCGCCATGCTGGGGCAGATGGGCGGCTTCGCCGGCGCCCACTGGCGGGTGCATGCCATGGTCGGCCTGGCGACGCTGATGACGGCCATCTACCTCACGATCCGCGCCGGCGCCTTCCCCAAGCTGCGCCGCGCGGTGGCGGCGCACGACTGGCCCGAGGCCGGCGCGGCGCTCGCGCGCATCCGCGTGCGGGTGTCCTTCAACCTGGTGCTGGGCGTGCTGGTCTTCGTGGTGGTGCTGCTGGGCCGCGCCGCGTGAGGCGGCGTCTGGCGGCCCTCGCATCGCTTCCGGCCGCGGGCACGCTGCGCGGCATCGTCGCCATGCTGGCGGCCTGCGCCGCCTTCAGCGTGGTGGACGCCATGCTCAAGGTGCTGGGCGGCCACTTCTCGCCAGCGCAGGTGGTGGCGCTGCGGGGCTGGAGCTCGCTGCCGATGATCGCGCTGTACATCCTGTGGCGGCGCGAGGGCGGCCAGGTGTTCCACCGCGGCATGCGCTGGCGGCTGCACCTGATGCGCGGCGTGCTCAGCGTGCTGATGCTGGTGCTGTTCACCCTGGGGCTGCGCACCATGGGCCTGGGCGAGGCCTACACGCTGAGCTTCGTCGCGCCGCTGCTCATCACGCTGCTGGCCGTGCCGCTGCTGGGCGAGCGGGTGCAGCCGCGCCACTGGGTGGCGATCGCGGTCGGCTTCGGCGGCGTGGTGGTGGCGCTGCGGCCGGACGGCGAGGCCTTCCTCACCAGCGGCGCCCTGGCGGTGCTGGCCGCGGCGCTGTGCTATGCGCTGAGCAACGTGCTGGGCCGGCTGGCCAGCCGCACCGAGCCCAGCAGCGCGCTGGTGTTCTGGACCACGGTGAGCCTGGCGGTGGGCGGCGGCGCGCTGGCATGGCCGGTGTGGCTGCCGGTCTCCGCCGCGCACCTGCCGGCCATCGCCGCGCTGGCCGTGGCCGGCTTCCTGGCGCAACTGGCGATCTCCGAGGCCTTCCGCCACGGCCAGGCCGCGGCGGTGGCGCCCTTCGAATACAGCGCCCTGGCCTGGGGGCTGCTGCTGGACTGGCTGATCTGGCGCGGCACGCCCGATGCGTGGACGCTGACGGGCAGCGCGATCATCATCGCGAGCGGGCTGTACCTGGTGCGGCGGGAGGCGCCGCGGGCTGCGGCCTGAAGGCCTGAAGGCCTGAAGGCCTGAAGGGCTGAAGGGCTGAAGGGCTGAAGGGCTGAAGGGCTGAAGGGCTGAAGGGCTGAAGGGCTGAAGGGCCGAGCGTCAGGGGCCGAAGGACTGAGGCGCCGAGCACCGGGCGCGTTCGGCCGCCGTGCCTGCACGCAGCACACGTTGCCGAACGGGCCGGCCCCGCTACTCAGCTGCCCGCTTCGAGCACCTTGCGCACCAGGTCCACCTGGCGCTGGCAGCCGGTCTTCTCCAGCAGCATCGCGACCTGCTTGCGCACCGTGTGGATCGAGGTGCCCTGGGCCTCGGCATGCTGCCGGGGCGTCTGGCCGGACGCGAGCGCGCGCAGCACCCGGGCCTCGGCAGGCGTGATGCCGACGAAGCGGGCACACAGGGCTTCCTCGTCCGGCACGCGGACCTGGGTGGGCCGCATGCGCATCAGCACCAGGAAGCGGTCGGCGATGGACAGGCTGCGCGGCGCGCGCACCAGTTCCAGCAGGCCGCCGCGGTGGCCCGGGGTGGCCGGCAGGCGCAGCTGCACCGGCCCCCGGTCCAGCCCCACGCAGGCGATGGCGTCGGCCAGCGCCTGCCGCAGCGCCGCGTCGTCCAGCCACAGGCGCCGGCCCCGCAGCAGCAGCGGCAACTCGCCCTGGGCCAGCCAGTGCGCGGCCAGCGGCGAGGCCTGCACCACGTAGCCGCCCACGTCCACCAGGCACAGCGCCTCGCCGAAGCGCTCGAAGGCCGCGGCGGACTGCACCAGCCATTCAGCGCTGGCGGCGTTGCGCATGTGCAGTGCCGCCTGGAAGGCATCGGTGTAGCGGCGCACGCGCTCGCCTTCGAGCCGCTCGCGCAGCCGGTGGTCGACCGAGGCCCGCTGGAAGCTCAGGCACATGCGCGGGCCGATGCCGGCACTGAGCTTGAGCGCATGGATCTGCAGCATGCGGTGGTCGCGCATGAATTCGGTGTAGTAGGGCGAGCGCGCGGCCTGGGGGTCCTGCAGCGAGTCCTGCGTGTCCAGCCAGTGGCCCGGCGGCGCGGCCAGGGCCTGGGGCAGGGCGATGTCCATGGCGTAGTAGTGCTCCAGGTAGTCGCGCTCGGCGGCGGGATCGATCTGGAATTTCTCCATGCCCACGACCTCGTCGTCGGAGAAGACCATCAGCGACGCGCTCTCGCCGCCGATCAGGGCGAGGGCGGTGCCCAGGACCTCCGTCCAGGGCGGCGTCTCCTCGCCCAGCAGGCGGACGGCATCCAGCGCACGGGACAGGACGGGGTCTGTGGCACCCAGGTTCATGAACGGTTTCTTCCTCGCGCGCACCTGCGCGCGAGTGATTGATCCACGCCCGCCGGGGCCGGGTCAATCCACCGTTATGAGGATGCCGCCGGCAGTGCGGCAGCGAGGACGGTCGGGGCACCCGGGTCGCGCGAATCGGCCGGGGCCGGCCGTTCACACCGGCTCAGACGACCGCGTCCGCCTTGAGCCGCGCGATGTCCCCGGCCGAAAAGCCCAGCTCCGCCAGCACCTCGTCCGTGTGCTGCCCCAGCGCAGGGGGCGCACGCCGCAGCACCGGCGGCGTGGCCGTCAGCCGAAGCGGGCTGGCCACGCCGGTGATGGCCGCGATGCCGTCGCCCGCATCGCGCGGCAGGGTCACGGCCAGGCCGCGCGAGCGCACCTGCGCGTCGCCGAAGGCCTGGCCGATGTCGTTGATGGGGCCACAGGGCACGGCCTTGTCTTCGAGCAGCGTCACCCACTGGGCGGTGGTGCGGGTGCGCGTGACGGCCTCCATCAGCGCGATCAACTCGGCCCGGTGCTTCACGCGCAGCGTGTTGCTGGCGAAGCGTTCGTCGGCTGCCCATTCGGCATGGCCGGCCGCCTCGCAGAAGCGGGCGAACTGGCCGTTGTTGCCGATGGCCAGCAGCATGGAGCCGTCCTGCGTCGCGATGTCCTGGTAGGGCGCGAGGCTGGGGTGCGTGTTGCCCTGGCGCTGCGGCGGATGGCCGGTGTTGAGGAAAGCGGTGGCCTGGTTGGCCAGGATGGCCATGGACACGTCCAGCAGCGCCATGTCGATGTGCTGGCCCTCGCCGCTGGCCTCACGCGCGCGCAGCGCGGCCAGGATGGCGGTGGAGGCATAGCAGCCGGTGAACAGGTCGATCAGCGCCACGCCCACGCGCAGCGGGCCGCCGCCGGGCTCGGCATCGGGCCGGCCGGTGATGCTCATCATGCCGCTCATGGCCTGGATCATCAGGTCGTAGCCGGCGCGCTCGGCATAGGGGCCGTCGTGGCCGAAGCCGGTCACGCTGCAGTACACCAGCCGCGGGTTGAGGGCGCGCAGGCTGGCGTAGTCCAGCCCGTACTGCGCCAGGCCGCCGGTCTTGAAGTTCTCGACCACCACGTCGGCCTCGGCCGCCATGCGGCGCAGGATCCGCTGGCCCTCGGGCGAGGCCATGTCCACCGTCATGCTGCGCTTGTTGCGGTTGCAGGCGGTGAAGTAGGTGGACTGCGTGGTGTCCTGGCCCTCGGCGTCCTTCAGGAAGGGCGGGCCCCAGCCGCGGGTGTCGTCGCCCACGCCGGGCCGCTCGATCTTGACCACGTCCGCCCCCAGGTCCGCCAGGATCTGGGTGCACCAGGGGCCCGCGAGCACGCGGGACAGGTCGAGGACCTTGATGCCGTCGAGCGCGGCTGGATGAGAAGGATCGGTCATGGGCATCGAAGCGTGCGAGGAATGTATTGGCCAAGGCAAGCGCAGCGAAGCCCGTTCGCGGGCACCCGCGGAACCGGCTTTGCCGGGCCGCCGGGTGCGCCCCCTTCGCGCAGCAGAAGGGGGGTGGCGGAGCGCGAAGCGCGCAGCCTGGGGGTTGTCGTGATCAGCTGAATGCTGCGATGCCGGTGATGGCGCGGCCGAGGATGAGCGCGTGCACGTCGTGCGTGCCCTCGTAGGTGTTGACCACCTCCAGGTTCACCAGGTGGCGCGCCACGCCGAACTCGTCGCTGATGCCGTTGCCGCCCATCATGTCGCGCGCCAGGCGGGCGATGTCCAGCGACTTGCCGCAGTTGTTGCGCTTCATGATCGAGGTGATCTCGACCGCGGCGATGCCCTCGTCCTTCATGCGGCCCAGGCGCAGGCTGCCCTGCAGGCCCAGCGTGATCTCGGTCTGCATGTCGGCCAGCTTCTTCTGGATCAGCTGGTTGGCGGCCAGCGGGCGGCCGAACTGCTTGCGGTCCAGCACGTACTGGCGGGCGCGGTGGAAGCAGTCCTCGGCGGCGCCGATGGCGCCCCAGCTGATGCCGTAGCGCGCGCTGTTGAGGCAGGTGAATGGGCCCTTGAGGCCCTGCACTTCGGGGAAGGCGTTTTCTTCGGGCACGAAGACGTCGTCCATGACGATCTCGCCGGTGATGGAAGCGCGCAGGCCCACCTTGCCGTGGATGGCCGGGGCCGACAGGCCCTTCATGCCCTTCTCGAGCACGAAGCCGCGGATCGGGCCGACGGCGCCGCCTTCGCTCACTTCCTTCGCCCAGACGACGAAGACGTCGGCCACCGGCGAGTTGGTGATCCACATCTTGTTGCCCTTGAGGCGGTAGCCGCCGTCGGTCTTGTAGGCGCGGGTGGCCATGCTGCCGGGGTCGGAGCCGTGGTCGGGCTCGGTCAGGCCGAAGCAGCCGATGAACTCGCCGCTGGCCAGCTTGGGCAGGTACTTCTGCTTCTGCGCCTCGGTGCCGAATTCGTAGATGGGCACCATCACCAGCGAGGACTGCACGCTGGCCATGGAGCGGTAGCCGGAATCGACGCGCTCCACTTCGCGTGCGATCAGGCCGTAGCAGACGTAGTTGAGGCCGGGGCCGCCGTACTGCTCGGGGATGGTGGGGCCCAGCAGGCCCAGCTCGCCCATCTCGCGGAAGATCGACAGGTCGGTCTTCTCGCCGCGGAACATCTCGAGCACGCGCGGCGCCAGCTTGTCCTGGCAGTAGGCGTTGGCGGCCTCGCGCACGGCGCGTTCGTCGTCGGTCAGTTGCTGGTCGAGGAGGAAGGGGTCGTCCCAGTGGAAGGCGGCTTTGGTGGCCATGGTGTGCGGTCTCCGTGCGCGTGAGCGGCTGCAGGTTGCGGGGGAATGCGAGGCATCGTACGCCCGGCGTCGGCGGCGGCGCAAACGAGAATTCGGCACCCAGACATGCAGGCTTGGCATATCTGCAGACAATATCCTTCGCCGTTGCCGATGGGCAAGGCGGCGATCAACTATGTAGCGAAGGCATACCTTCCACGCTTTTCGGACCATGCGACGCAAGATCCCCTCCACCCAGGCGCTGGCCTGCTTCGAGGCCGCGGCCCGGCACGAAAGCTACACCCGCGCCGCCGAAGAGCTGGCCCTGACGCAGAGCGCCGTCTCGCGCCAGATCGGGGCGCTGGAGGCCTTCATGGGCCTGGCGCTGTTCCGCCGCACGCGCCACGGCGTGCAGCTCACGGCGGCCGGTGCCGACTATGCGCGGCAGATCCGCCGCCAGCTCGACGCCATGGAGCGCGACACGCTGGACGCCATGGCCCGCCAGGGCGCGGGCGGTTCGCTGCAGCTGGCGGCGGTGCCCACGCTGGCCACGCGCTGGCTGATCCCCCGGCTGCCGCTGCTGGCCCAGGCGCATCCGGACATCACGGTCCACATCGAGACCCAGACGCGGCCCTTCCTGTTCAACGACACGCCCTTCGACGCCGCGCTCTACACCGGCACGCCGCAGCAGGCCGCGACCT
>NZ_LDSL01000072.1 GCF_001476815.1 Pseudacidovorax intermedius
GTCGGCACCGCTGGCCGCGCTGGCCCTGTACACGGCCCTCGCCTGGCTGCTCCCCGGGTCGGCGGTCGCAATCGCCACCTGGCAGGCCGGCGCGGCCGGCGGTGCCGACGTGCAGGGCATGCTGGTGCGCCTGCGCGAGGGCGCGCCGCCGGGCCACAGCCGCTGGCTGCTGTGGCAGAACGTGCTGCACCTCATCGCCGAGCGGCCCTGGACGGGCTGGGGCTGGGAGCGGCTGAGCCTGGCGCACTACCTGGCCGACTATCCCGGCCCGCGCTTCGTCGAGATCCTGGACAACGCCCACAACCTGCCGCTGCACCTGGCGGTGGAACTGGGCCTTCCCGCGGCGGTGCTGATCTGCGGCGGCTTCCTGGCGTTGGTGCTCGCGGCCCGGCCCTGGCGCGAGCGCGATCCGCTGCGCCTCATGGGCTGGGCGCTGCTGGGGGTGCTGCTGCTGCACAGCCTGCTGGAATACCCGCTCTGGTACGGCCCCTTCCAGCTGGTGTTCGGCGTGTGCCTGGGCCTGCTGTGGCCGGCGCGGCGGCCGTGCCGGTCCGCCGGCCACCGATCCGGCACCGCAGCACCGGGGCACGCCGGCGCGAGTTCGTCGCCCACGCCGTTCGCGCTGGCCGCGGCGGCGGCCATCCTCGTCGGCACCGGCTACGCTGGCTGGCACTATGTCCGCGTCAGCCAGGCCTACCTGCCCGCGGCCCAGCGGCTGCCGGGCTGGCAGGACGCGCCGCTGGCCCGACTGGACGGCAGCGACTGGCTCTTCGCCCGGCAGGCGCGCTTCGCCGCGCTGGCGCTCACGCCCCTCAGGCCCGAGACGGCCGAGCAGGTGCATGCCCTGGCGACCGCCTCCCTGGCCTTCTCGCCCGAGCCGCGCGTGGTGCTCAAGCTGATCGACAGCGCCCGGCTGCTGGGCCGCGAGGCCGAGGTGCGGCAGCACGTCGAGCGGCTGCGCCAGGTCTATCCCAAGGCTTACCTGAAATGGCTGGCCGGCCAGCCGCCCGCCTAGGCCCGTACGCGGCCCGGGCGGTGGGCAGCAAGTGACCGCGGCGCGCCACGGCCAGCAGGCTGCCCGCAGTTCGCACCTGCACCACGGCGCGCCGAGCCCCCGACCCGGCAGCGCCCGCCGGCGCCAAGGGACAATCGCCGGATGACCAAACATCGGATCGTCGTCGGCCTCTCCGGCGGCGTGGACTCGGCCGTGACGGCGCACCTGCTCAAGCAGCAGGGCCACGAGGTCATCGGCATCTTCATGAAGAACTGGGAAGACGACGACGACAGCGAATACTGCTCGTCCAACGTCGATTTCGTGGACGCGGCCAGCGTGGCCGACGTGCTGGGCATCGAGATCGAGCACGTCAACTTCGCCGCCGACTACAAGGACCGCGTGTTCGCCGAATTCCTGCGCGAATACCAGGCCGGCCGCACGCCCAACCCCGACGTGCTGTGCAACGCCGAGATCAAGTTCAAGGCCTTCCTCGACCACGCCATGCGCCTGGGCGCCGAGAAGATCGCCACCGGCCACTACGCCCGCGTGCGCGCCGTCGATGCCGCCACCGGCCAGCCCTTCGCCGCCGGCGAGTCGGTGCCAGCCTCCGCGCGCTACGAGCTTCTCAAGGGCCTGGACCCGGCCAAGGACCAGAGCTACTTCCTGCACCGCCTCAACCAGGCACAGCTGTCGAAGGCGCTGTTCCCCGTGGGCGAGCTGCACAAGACGCAGGTGCGCCAGATCGCCACCGACATCGGCCTGCCCGTGGCCGCCAAGAAGGATTCGACCGGCATCTGCTTCATCGGCGAGCGGCCCTTCCGCGACTTCCTCAACCGCTACATCAGCAAGGCGCCGGGCCCAATCAAGGACGAGCGCGGCCGCAGGCTGGGCGAGCACCACGGCCTGTCCTTCTACACGCTGGGCCAGCGCCAGGGCCTGGGCATCGGCGGCGTCAAGGACAGGGGCGCGCAGCGCGGCGGCGGCGAGCATGCGCCGTGGTTCGTGGCCCGCAAGGACGTGGCGGCCAACACGCTGTGGGTGGTGCAGGGCCACGACCATCCCTGGTTGCAGTCGCGCGCCCTGCTGGCGGCCGACGCCAGCTGGGTGGCCGGCCCGCCGCCCGCCGCCGGCGGCTATGGCAGCAAGACGCGCTACCGCCAGGCCGATGCGCCGGCGCAGTTCGCCGACCGCGGCGAGGGCCGCTTCCAGCTGGTGTTTCCGCAGCCGCAGTGGGCCGTCACGCCGGGCCAGTCGGCCGTGCTGTACGACGGCGAGGTCTGCCTGGGCGGCGGCGTGATCGACGCCGCGGAGGGCGTGGCCTGATGCCGCGCATCCACTGCGCCACGCCGCTCGCCCCCGGCGCCCAGCTGGGCCTGCCGCCGGGCGCCGCCCGCCATGTGCAGGTGCTGCGGCTGCAGCCCGGCGACACGCTCACGCTCTTCGACGGCCGCGGCGGCGAGTTCGGGGCCACGGTGACGCGCATGGGCCGCAGCGACGTCGACGTGCAGGTGGGCGCCCGGCTCGACGCCGAGCGCGAGGCCGACATCGCCGTGCACCTGGCCGTCGGCATGCCCGCCAACGACCGCATGGACTGGCTGGTCGAGAAAGCCACCGAGCTGGGCGTCGCCAGCATCCAGCCGCTGCAGACCGCGCACGGCGTGCTGCGCCTGGCCGGCGAGCGCGCGCAGAAGAAGCAGGACCACTGGCAGGCCGTGGCCGTCGCCGCCTGCGAGCAGTGCGGCCGCAACCGCGTGCCGCCGGTCCACCCGGTGCGCGACCTCGGTGCCTGGCTGGACGGCCTGGGCGACGACGCGCCGGCCGCCCGCCATGTGCTCGGCTTCGGCGATGCGGCGCAGCCGCTGGGCGGCGCGGCGCCGGCGGGCGGCAGCGCGCTCTTCCTCAGCGGCCCCGAGGGCGGGCTCAACCCGCAGGAGGAAGCGCGTGCGCGCGCCCGTGGCTTCATGCTGACCACGCTGGGCCCGCGCATCCTGCGGGCCGAGACGGCGCCGCTGGCGGCGCTGATGCACCTGCTGGCCGTGGCGGGCTGAGCCCGCCTCACCGGCCAGGCGGCGGTGCCCCCTCCGCTTCCTCGGCCACCTGCCCGTCCAGCCATTCGCAGAAGGCCTTGACCGCCGGATCGTCCGCCCGGTGCGGCGCCACGAACAGGCTGTAGCCGCGCGGTCCGTCGGCCTCGAAGGGATGCGCCAGGCACAGCTCGCCGCTGGCCAGCTCGCGCGCCACGCCGTAGCGCGGCAGCAGGCCCACGCCGAGGTCGGCGCGCACGGCCTCCAGCACCATCGAGAACAGGTCGAAGCGGTGGCCCACCAGAGGGTTGGGCGGCCGGTCCGCGATGCCCGCCTGCGCGAACCAGGCCTCCCACGCGCCCAGGCGCGAACTGAGCTGCAGCAGCGGCAGTTCCCGGAAGTGGCCCTGCGCCGCTGCCGCGCGCCAGCGCGACCGGGGCGCGCACACCGCGACCACCCGCTCGCCGCGCAAGGGACGCACCGCCGCGCCCGGCCAGCTCGCATCGTCGTATTGCAGGCCGACGTCGTAGTGCGGCTCCTCCATGTAGACCTGCGTGGGAAACACCTGCAGATGCACGCTGCACGCCGGCTGCTGCGCCAGAAAGCCGGGCAACCGCGGCAGCAGCCAGCGCTCGGCCAGCACGGGCACGGCACCCACCAGCAGGCGCACGCCATCCGGCCGCTGCGCCATGGCCTCGATGGTGTGGTTCTCCAGCCGCAGCAGATCGCCGGCCACCTGGGCGTGGTAGCGGCGGCCCGCCTCGGTCAGCGTGGTGCCACGGGCGCCGCGCTGCACCAGGCGCACGCCCAACTGCTGCTCCAGGAGCCGCAATTGCTGGCTCACGGCGCTGTGCGTCAGGCACAGCTCCTCGGCCGCCTTGACCACGCCGTGGCAACGGGCGACGGCATCGAACACGAGCAGGGCGCGGGTGCTGGGCAGATGGCGAGGCATGTTAGGAAATCCGACGGTGCGGCGGATTAAATCAGAGACAGCCACGCAGCCAGACGCCAGAATTTCCGCCGGCCTGTGGCTTGGCGTCAGCTGGATGACAGCTGATGCGTACCGCAGAACCTTTCCTGCACCTTTCCCTCGCCTACCTCCTCATTCATGACGCGTCCCTCTTCGCCCCGGCCTTCCGCGCCCCGCCTCCCCGCGCTCGCCCCGCTGCTTGCCCTGTCGCTGGCGCTGGCCGGCGCGTCGCCGGCCGGGGCCCAGTCCTTCAGCGCCGTTGCGCCCACGCCCGCCCAGGTGCGGCCGGCGGTGGACCAGGCCTACACCCAGCTGTTGGCGGCGCCGCAGATCCAGGCGCTGATGGAGGCCGTCAAGGCCGACCATGCCCGATCGATCGACGACCTCAGGATGCTTACCGAGATCGAGGCGCCGCCCTTCAAGGAGCGCCCGCGCGCCGAGGCCTTCCTGGCCCGCATGAAGGCGCTCGGCCTGGCCGACGCCCGCATCGACAGCGAAGGCAACGTGGTCGGCCTGCGCAAGGGCACCGGCCAGGGGCCCAAGCTGCTGGTCTCGGCGCACCTGGACACCGTCTTTCCCGCCGGCACCGACGTCAAGGTCAAGGAGCGCGACGGCCGCCTGTATGCACCGGGCATCTCCGACGACACGCGCGGCCTGGCCGTGCTGCTGTCCTGGCTCAAGGTGCTCAACGACCAGAACGTCCAGACCGTCGGCGACCTGCTCTTCGTGGGCAACGTCGGCGAGGAAGAACTGGGCAACCTGCGCGGCATGAAGCACATCTTTGCCGAGCACCGCGACATCGACGGCATGGTCGGCCTGGAGCCGGCGCCGGACGGTTCGGTGCTGATCCTGGGCACCGCCAGCCACCGCTACGAGGTCAGCTTCAAGGGCCCGGGCGGCCACAGCTACGGCGCCTTCGGCCAGGTGCCCAGCGCCATCCACGGCATGGGCCGCGCCATCGCCAAGATCGCCGAGGTGCGCACGCCGACCTTCCCCAAGACCACCTTCACCGTGGGCACGGTGGGCGGCGGCACCTCGGTCAACACCATCGCGCCGGATGCGCGCATGGCGGTGGACATCCGCTCGGACCAGATGGAATCGCTGCTGGCCACCGAGAAGAAGATCCTGGCCGCCATCGACGAAGCCGTGGTCGAGGAGAACAAGCGCTGGAACGTCGAAACGCTCACCGTGCAGACCAAGCTCATCGGCGACCGGCCGGGCGGCCGCACGCCGTCGGATTCGGTGATCGTGGAAGCGGCCACGCGCGCCAACGCCTCCTTCGGCCACAAGACGCTGCTGTCCGGCGCCAGCACCGATGCCAACGTGCCGATGGCGCTGGGCATTCCGGCCATCATCGTGGGCGGTGGCGGCAAGACGGGCGGCTTCCACGCGCTGAGCGAGTGGATCGACCTGACGGACGGCTGGAAGGGCGCGCAGAACTCGCTGGCGACGGTGCTGGGGCTGGTCGGCGTGCAGGGCGTGACCCAGCCGCTGCTGGAAAAGCGCCCGCCGCGTGCACCCTGAAAACGCAAACTTCAGTGTCCAGACAGTGACTTATTCACGGCTTCGCGGAAAAAACGAAACCGTGGCACACGCGGCGCAGCGTCTGCCCGAACAATCGCAGCCTCGTACTTCTTTTTTCTTCATTTCGCAGGGAAATCGCCATGGGTCTGCTCGATTCCGTCCTCGGTCAGGTGCTCAACAGCGGCGCAGCCGCGCCGCATGCCTCGGGCAGCGACCCGGCCGCCATCTTCGGCAGCCTGCTCCAGGAAAGCGGCGGCCTCGGCGGCCTGGTGCAGAAGCTGCAGCAGGCCGGCCTGGGCGATGCGGTGGGCTCGTGGATCAGCACCGGCCAGAACCAGCCGGTGTCGCCCGACCAGGTGCAGGGCGCGCTGGGGCAGGACGTGATCGGTGCCGTGGCCCAGAAGCTGGGCCTGAACGTGCAGACGCTGCTGCCGCTGCTGGCCACGCTGCTGCCGGTGCTGATCGACCGGCTGACGCCGCATGGGCGGCTGCCCGACCAGGAGCCCTCGCTAGGGGGCGGCGCGGGCACGGGCGGGCTGGGCGATCTGCTGGGCGCGCTCGGCCCGCTGCTGGGCAAGCGCTGAGCGGCGCTTCGGCGCAGCAGCACGCCTGGCCGCGACGCCGTGGGCCGGCGCGGCGGGCCAGGCGCGGCCGGACTTCGCCGGCCGCCGTAGCTCCTCAGTCCGCCTGAGCGGCCACGGCCTGCGACGCCGGCATCGCCGCGATCACCTGCGCCACCGCGGCCGTGAGCCGCTTGGCGTAGGGCACGTGCAGGAACTCGTTCGGCCCGTGCGCGTTGCTTTTGGGTCCCAGCACGCCGCAGACCATCATCTGCGCCTTCGGAAAGCCGGCGCTCAGCATGTTCATCAGCGGGATGGTGCCGCCCTGGCCGATGTAGCCGCAGGGCGCGCCGAAATGCGCCTGGCTGGCCGCGTCGAGCGCGCCCTGGAACCAGGGCACCACCGCGGGCGCGTTCCAGCCGGTGGCGCCGCCGCCGGACTCGAAGGTCACCCTGGCCTGGTAGGGCGCGTTGTCCTCGAGCAGCGCCTTCAGCTCCTGCACCGCCTGCGCCGCCTCCACCAGCGGCGGCAGGCGCAGCGACAGCTTGAAGGCCGTGTAGGGCCGCAGCACGTTGCCCGCGTCCTTCAGCGCCGGAAAGCCGTCGGCCCCGGTCACCGACAGGGTCGGCCGCCAGGTGCGGTTGAGCAGTGCCTCGACCGGGTCGGTGGTGGTGGGCAGCGCGAAGGCGGTGGCGCCGCCGCAGTCGTAATGCGCCCACGGGAAGCGCTTGTAGACCTCCTCGCCCAGGATGGCGGCCGTGGCCTGCGCCTGCGCGAGCCGGTCGGCCGGCACCTCGCAATGGAAGCTGGCGGGCAGCAGCCGGCCGGTCTTGCTGTCCTCCAGCCGGTCCAGCACCTGCCGCATGATGCGGAAGCTCGACGGCACCAGGCCCGAGGCATCGCCGGAGTGCACGCCCTCGGTGAGGATCTCCACCTTCAGCGTGCCGCTGGCCATGCCGCGCAGCGAGGTGGTGAGCCACAGCTGGTCGTAGTTGCCGGCGCCCGAATCCAGGCAGACCACCAGCGCCACCTCGCCCAGGCGGCTGCGCAGCGCGTCCACGTAGGGCAGCAGGTCGTAGGAGCCCGATTCCTCGCAGGTCTCGATCAGGCCGACGATGCGCGGATGGGCCACGCCCTGCGCCTTGAGCGCCTGGATGGCGGCGACGCTGGCGTAGATCGCGTAGCCGTCGTCGGCGCCGCCGCGGCCGTAGAGCAGGCCGTCTTCGTATTTGGGCGTCCAGGGGCCGAGGTCGCGGCGCCAGCCGGTGAACTCGGGCTGCTTGTCCAGGTGGCCGTACATCAGCACGGTCTCGCTCATCGCCGTGCCGCTGGCGGGCAGCTCGAAGAAGAGCACGGGGGTGCGGCCTTCGAGGCGCACGATCTCCAGCCTGAGGCCCTCGACCTTCTGCGCCTCGACCCAGGCGGCGGCATTGCGCAGCACCGTCTCCAGGTAGCCGTGCGCCACCCAGTCCGGGTCGAAGCCCGGCGACTTGGCCGGGATGGCGATGTAGTCGCTGAGCTGGCGCACGATGTCGCCGTCCCAGCGGGCGGTGACGTCGGCCAGGGCGCGCTCGGTGTCGAGCAGGCCGGCGGGGATCTCTTTGTGCAGGGGGGCGTTCATCGGCAGTTCTCCGTGGGGGCGCAGGGCCGGGCAAGCGGACCATTTTGCGCCGGGATGGGCCCCGGCGTAGAGTCCGCAGGCCGCATCACCCCTGCACGCCCATGCCCAAGAAATCCGCGCCCGCCGCCGCCGACCTGCCCGCCCCGCCGCAGACACCCGTGCGCGTCGGCATCGGCGGCTGGACCTTCGAGCCCTGGCGCGGCAGCTTCTACCCGCCCGGCCTGCCGCATGCGCAGGAACTGGCGCACGCCAGCCGGCGCCTGACGGCGATCGAGGTCAACGGCACCTTCTACAGCACCTTCAAGCCCGACACCTTCCGCAAGTGGCGGGCGGCCACGCCCGAGGGCTTCGTCTTCTCGCTCAAGGCGCACCGCGTGACCACGCACCGGCGCGAACTGGCGAAGGCGGGCGATGCGGTGCAGCGCTTCATCGGCAGCGGCATCGCCGAACTGGGCGACCGCCTGGGCCCCATCGTCTGGCAGTTCATGCCCACGCATGCCTTCGACCCGGCGGACTTCGGCGCCTTTCTCGAACTGCTGCCACCCAAGGTGGACGGCCTCGCGCTGCAGCATGTGATGGAGGTGCGGCATCCCAGCTTCATCGACCCGGCCTACCTGGCGCTGGCCGAGCGCCACGGCGCCGCGACCGTCTTCACCGACAGCCCGAAGTTCCCCTCCTTCGAGACGCCGCAGGGCCCCATCGTCTACGCGCGGCTGATGGATGCGCAGCCGCGCTTCGTCAGCGGCTATGCGCCGGCCGCGCTGGATGCGCTGGCTGCCCAGGCGCGCGGCTGGGTCGCCGGGCGGCCCACCTACGTCTTCTTCATCAACGGCCACAAAGAAAAAGCCCCCGCCGCGGCGGAGGCTCTTCTGAAGCGATTGGCCGGCACGTCGGCGCCGGCGCCCGGCTGAACGCCGGGGCGGCGGCGCTCAGACCGCCAGCGTGGAGGACGACGGCCTGGACTCGCTCGACGCGCCGGTGCCCACGCTGATCTCGCCGGAGAGCTGGCCACCCTCCTCGATCACGATCTTGCCATAGCGGATCTTGCCCGAGACCTTGCCGGTGGCATGGATCACCAGCTTCTGGCGCACCGTCAGGTTGCCGTCGAACACGCCGCGGATCTCGGCGATGTCGATCTCGGCCGAGCCCTTGAAGGCGCCCTGCTCGGCGATCTGGATGACGCGCGAATCCATGGTCGCCTCGACCGTGCCCTCGACCACGAGCGTGTCGCAGTCGGTGATCTCCACGCCCTTGAGCTTGATGTTGGGACCCACGGTCAGCTTGCTGCCCGCCTCCTGGGCAGGGGCCGGCGCCACGGCGGGCGCGGCGGACAGCGCAGCGCCGCCCACGGGATGGCCCGAGAGCGTGCTGCCGCCCATCAGGGGTGCGGGACGCGAAGTCAGGCTGTCGTTGCTGTCGCGGTCACGTTTGCCGAAGAAGGGGGATTGCGAAGCCAAAGGGAGATCTCCTTGCGAAAGCGCCAATGGTAGACAGCGCATTCTGCATCTTGGCACTTCTTTACGAAAGATCGGTAACAACACGCCGCGCCCCCCCGTGGCGGAACGAATGCCGATCCGGCGTCAGAATCCGCCGTCGCACCGTGAAGCGCCAAACACGCACCGGCGCCGCCGGCGCACCCATCGATCCGCATGCCCCAACACCACCCTGCCTCCTGTCCCGACACGCACGGCGACGACATCCCCGGCATGTTCGACGACCGCGCCGCCGATGCCCGCTTCGGCAAGCCGCAGGCCGGCTGGCGGCGGGCGCTGTTCACCGTCATCTTCGAGTCCGAGACGCGAGGCGGCCGGCTGTTTGACCTGCTGCTCATCGCAGCCATCCTGGTGAGCGTGGGCGTGGTGATGGCCGAGAGCGTGGTGCCGCTGCGCGCGCGTTTCGGGCCCTGGCTGCATGGGGCGGAATGGGTGTTCACCGTCCTGTTCACGCTCGAATACCTGGGGCGGCTGGCCTGCGTGCAGCGGCCGCTGCGCTACGCGTTGAGCTTCTATGGCGTGATCGACCTGCTGGCGTTGCTGCCCACCTACCTGGTGGCCCTGGAGCCCTCGCTGGGCGCGCTGATCGACGTGCGCGTCCTGCGGCTCTTGCGAGTGTTCCGCATCTTCAAGCTGTCGCGCTACACGCACGAGTACCGCACGCTCGCCCTGGCACTGGCCGCCAGCGGCCGCAAGATCACCGTGTTCCTGGGCTTCGTCATGCTGCTGGTGCTGGTGTCCGGCACGCTGATGTACGTGGTCGAAGGGCCGCCGCATGGCTTCACCAGCATTCCGACAAGCATGTACTGGGCGGTCTCGACCATGACGACCGTCGGTTTCGGCGACCTGGTGCCGCGCACCGACCTGGGCCGGCTGATCGCCTCGGCCATGATGCTCACCGGCTGGGGCGTGCTGGCCGTGCCCACCGGCATCGTCACGGCCGAGATGGGCGCGCAGCGCCGGCTGGAACTGCTGCGCGCCGAGGCGGGCGCCCCGTCGCACTGCACCGCCTGCGGCGCTGTCGGGCATGCCGACGACGCGCGCTACTGCCGCCGCTGCGGGGCCGCGCTGCCCGCGGGCGCGACCGCTGCGGCGCCGGTCAGTCCCGCTCGAACTTGAACACCGCGGTGGCCGCGCGCAGGTTGGGCAGCGCCCGCACCACGCGGCCGGCCTGCAGGCCGAAGGCGTCGAGCACGCGCAGGCGGTTCTTGCGGGCCAGCGCGTCGAAGTCGCGGAAGGTGCCGACGCGGATGTTGGGCGTGTCGTACCACTGGTAGGGCAGCCGCCGCGTCACCGGCATGCGGCCCTGCAGGATGCTCAGCCGGTTGGGCCAGTGCGCGAAGTTGGGAAAGGCGACGATGCCGATGCGGCCCACGCGCGCCGTCTCGCGCAGCATGACCTCGGCGTTGCGCAGGTGCTGCAGCGTGTCGATCTGCAGCACCACGTCGAAGCTCGCGTCCTCGAACATCGACAGGCCCTCGTCCAGGTTCAGCTGGATCACGTCCACGCCGCGGCGCACGCAATGCAGCACGTTGCCGTCGGCGATCTCCACGCCGTAGCCGGTGCAGCCGCGTTCGCGCTGCAGGCGCTCCAGCAGCGCGCCGTCGCCGCAGCCCAGGTCGAGCACGCGCGCGCCTTCGGGCACCAGGCGCAGGATGCTGTCGTTGATGTCGTGCGTGCTGCTCATGCCAGCTCCTTGGCGATGCCGTCGAACCAGGCGCGCACCACGCCCATGTAGCGGGTGTCGTCCAGCAGGAAGGCGTCGTGGCCGTGCGGGGCGTCGATCTCCGCGTAGCTGACGCTGCGCCGGTTGTCGAGCAGCGCCTTGACCAGCTCGCGGCTGCGCGCGGGCGAGAAGCGCCAGTCGGTGGTGAAGCTCACCAGCAGGAACTTGGCCGTCGCCCGCTCGAAGGCCGCGCGCAGGCTGCCGCCGTAGGCCGCCGCGGGGTCGAAGTAGTCGAGCGCGCGGGTGATCAGCAAATAGGTGTTGGCGTCGAAATACTCGCTGAACTTGTCGCCCTGGTGGCGCAGGTAGCTCTCGATCTGGAACTCCACCTCCTGCGTGGTGTAGCGCACCTGCAGGCCCTCGCGCAGCTGGCGGCCGAACTTGGTGTTCATCACGTCGTCGCTGAGGTAGGTGATGTGGCCGATCATGCGGGCGATGGTCAGGCCGCGTTTCGGCACCACGCCGTGGTCGTAGAAGTGGCCGCCGTGGAAGTCGGGGTCGGTCACGATGGCGCGCCGGGCCACCTCGTTGAAGGCGATGTTCTCGGCATTGAGGTTGGGCGCGCTGGCGATCACCGCCGCATGGCGCACGCGCTCGGGGTATTGCAGCGTCCACGACAGCGCCTGCATGCCGCCCAGACTGCCACCCATCACGGCGGCCAGGGTGCCGATGCCGAGCGCGTCGAGCAGCCGGGCCTGGGCGTCCACCCAGTCCTCCACCGTCACCACCGGAAAGTCCGCGCCCCAGGGCCGGCCGGTGGCGGGGTTGGTGTGCATCGGCCCGGTCGAGCCGAAGCAGGAGCCCAGGTTGTTGATGCCGATGACGAAGAAGCGGTCGGTGTCCAGCGGCTTGCCGGGGCCGATCATGTTGTCCCACCAGCCCTGCGACTTCGGCTGGCCGGCGTACTGGCCCGCGACGTGGTGCGAGGCATTGAGCGCGTGGCACACCAACACCGCGTTGCTGCGGTCGGCGTTGAGCGTGCCGTAGGTCTCGTAGGCCAGCGCATAGTCGGCGATGGCGCTGCCGCTGCGCAGGGGCAGCGGCTCGGCGAAGGACATGGACTGCGGTGTGACGTCGAAGGACATGGCGAAAAAGAAAACCCGGCCTCGCCAAAAACGAGCCGGGTTGCGGGCATCCGTCTTTAGCTGCATTTATCAAGCGCCCGCAAGCTGGAGCAAATCGGCGCTGGTCGAAAGTATAGGCCGGGCGGCACCCTGGCCGCCCGGCAAGGACAAGCCTCAGGCACCCCAGCCGATGAGGGCGGCGACGCCGAGCACCAGGAAGATCACGGCCGAGATGCTGTGAACCAGCTTGATGGGCACCTTGCGCACGATGCGCTCGCCCAGCCACACCACCGGCGCGTTGGCCAGCATCATGCCGAGCGTCGTGCCGATCACCACCCACAGGTAGTCGTGGGTGAAGCGCGCGGCCAGCATCACGGTGGCGATCTGGGTCTTGTCGCCCATCTCGGCCAGGAAGAAGGCCACCAGCGTGGTGCCGAAGACGCCGAATTTGGAGATGCTCTTGGGCGCATCGTCCTCGTCGAGCTTGTCCGGGATCAGCATCCAGATCGCCATGGCGATGAAGGAGATGCCGAGGATCCACCGCAGCACGTTCGGCCCCAGCACGCCGGTGACCCAGGCACCGACGGCACCGGCCAGCGCATGATTGACCACCGTGGCCGCGAAGATGCCCAGCACGATGGGCCAGGGCTTGCGGAAGCGGGCCGCCAGGACGAGGGAAAGGAGTTGGGTCTTGTCACCCATTTCGGCCAGCGCGACGATGCCGGTGGCCACCAGAAAGGCTTCCATGAAGGGATGTGGGGTTGGGACGGCCGAAGGACACGATCGACCACGCAGCGCCTCCGGCCTTGTTCCCGAAGCTGCGTGGTCAATGGTCTCGCCAGGTCTTCTACTGTGTACGCCATGTTCCGCGTGGGACGCGATACAAGTCTGTTGACGCACACCCTTCTCGCATTCGGAAGGCGGCTACTCCCCAAAGACAGCGGGCATTCTAGCCCCACGATGCGGCGGCGCAGCAAAAATGCTGTACGCACGCCTTGGCGCGCCTGCTTGTAGGACTTTTTGCGCCGGCGGCGTCAGCGTGGGCAACGCTCTGTTCTTTATGCTGCGGGAGCGCTTCCGTACGCCCGCGAGGCCCGCTCTGGAGACGCTTTCGCCCGGTTCATGACCTTGTTGCAATTCAAGGGAAATTCCTGCCCCCGACCCAAACAAATCCCCCATAATGGCTGGACCTTCGGCCCGGAAAGCCGCAGGCCATTGGGTGATCGGTCAGTTTCGCCAGCCCCGTTCGGCATCGTGCCGCGGGTCTTGCGCCCGGGACTCCATCGCTGCTTTTCTTCGTGTTTTACAGGAGTCCCATTCATGGGCAACAAACTCTACGTCGGCAACCTGCCCTATTCGGTGCGCGACGGTGATCTCGAACAGGCCTTCGGCCAGTTCGGCGCAGTGACCAGCGCCAAGGTCATGATGGAGCGCGAAACCGGCCGTTCCAAAGGCTTCGGTTTCGTGGAAATGGGCAGCGACGCCGAGGCGCAGGCTGCCATCCAGGGCATGAACGGTCAGCCCCTGGGCGGCCGCAGCGTCGTGGTGAACGAGGCACGTCCCATGGAGCCGCGTCCGCCCCGTAGCGGTGGCGGCGGCTACGGTGGTGGTGGCGGTGGTTATGGCGGCGGTGGCGGCGGCTACGGCGGCGGTGGTGGTGGCGGCGGCTACGGTGGTGGCGGCGGTGGCCGCAGCGGCGGTGGTGGCGGCGGCTACGGCGGCCGTGGCGGCGGCGGTGGTGGTGGCAACGACGGCAGCTTCCGCAACCCCTATGGCACCGGCCCCCGTGGCGGTGGTGGCGGCGGCGGTGGTCGCGGCGGCTACGGCGGCGGCGGCAACAGCTACTGATCGATCATGCGGTCCCGTTGTTCGGGACGCATTGGAAAGGCTCCCTCGGGAGCCTTTTTCATTGGCGCGCCGGTCGGAATCCGGTAAGCCAGACCGGCCCGGCCCGGCCAGGGCCGGACCGGGCCGGACGGGGCTGGGCCACTGTTTACGCCCGTCAGCGCCGGGTCGTCGCCTTATTCGTCGCGGCGGCGCTTGCGCCCGCGCCCCTGCACCGCACGGTCGAACAGCGCATTGGGCAGGGCACGCATCAGCTTCGCCACCACCGCCATCTGCCACGGAATGACGCGGTAGCTGGCGCCGGCCTCGATGGCACGGAAGGCACGGTCGGCAAAAGTGTCGGCCGGGATGAGGAAGGGCATGCCATAGCGGTTGCCGCGCGTCAGCGGCGTGTCCACATAGCCGGGGCAGATCGTCACCACCTGCACGCCGCTGCGGTGCAGTTCGGTGCGCAGGCTTTCGCAGTAGGCGACGACGGCGGCCTTGCTGGCGCAGTAGGCGCCATGGCCGGGCAGACCGCGGATGGCCGCGACGCTGCCGATGCCCACCAGCCGGCCGCTGCCGCGCGCCACCATGGCGGCCACGAAAGGATGGAAGGTGGCGGCCAGGCCCACGTTGTTGAGCGCGAAGGTCTGCGCCATCACGTCCACGTCGCCTCGGTCGGCGGTGTCCATGCCGATGCTGACGCCGGCGTTGGCGATCACGGCGTCGGGCAGGCCCTGTCCGGCGATGCAGGCTTGGCCAGCGGCGACGATGCTGTCCACCTCGGCCACGTCGGCACCGTAGACGCGGCAGCGGTCGGGGCCGAGGCCCTGGGCGGCGGCCCATTCCTCCATCTGCGCCGTGCGTCGCGCGACCAGCGCGAGGCGCCAGCCGGCCTTAGCGTAGCGCGCAGCGAGCGCCTGGCCGATGCCGCTGGAAGCACCGGTGATGAAGACCAGAGGGGCAGCGGCGGCAGCGGGCATGGCGTCTTTCAGGGCGGCGGGCGGGCTGCCTAGGGCCGGCGGGCGCCCGGTGGGGCGGGCGGCTGGATCTGCCCGCGCACCCGGCCACGCAGGTTGGCGATGCCGCTCAGGTGGTCGTAGTCCAGAGAATCGGCCGTGAACCGGTCGCGGCCGCGCATCAGCGTGACCGGCAGGTGCGAGCGCACCTTTTCGTCGTTGCTGAAGACGTGCAGGAAGTCGCCCCGGAACTCCAGGCGCGGTGCCGGCTTGCCGTCGGTGGTCTTGCCTTCGTCGCGCACCACCACGGCATTGCCGAACAGCTGGATCTCGCTCGCGTCGGCATTGGAAAGGCCACGGTCGGCGATGGCGCGCGTCACCAGGCCCTGCGGCGAGACGGTGCGCACGCGCACGCCGTCGACCTCCATGGTGTCGGTGTCGGGATAGTGACGACCCTCGCGGCCGCTGATCTCGCTGTGCAGCGAACCGTCGGGCAGGAAACTGCGGACTGTGAAGTCGCGCATGAAGAAGTCGGGTTCGTGCGTCACGGCCTTGGGCACGCTGGGCTTGATGAGGTCGGGCGCATTGCGCACCAGCCAGTAAGTGCCCAGGGCGAGCAGGCCGGTCAGGATGATCGGCAGGTACATGCTCAGCCGGTCGAAGGCGAGGCCGAACACGGACAGCGCGCGCTTCATGCGTCGGGCACCCCGCAGGCGGCGTCGAGCAGGCCG
Source organism: Pseudacidovorax intermedius (assembly GCF_001476815.1). Taxonomy (GTDB): domain Bacteria; phylum Pseudomonadota; class Gammaproteobacteria; order Burkholderiales; family Burkholderiaceae_C; genus Xenophilus; species Xenophilus intermedius_A. Next base: position 15,494 of record NZ_LDSL01000072.1, read on the forward strand.
GCATAGCGGCCGCAGGCGCACAGCAGCAGATCGCAGAACTCGCGCGCCGCGCCTTCGCCACCGCGGGCGCGGGTGACGTAGCGCACGGCCACCGCCACCTCGGCATGGGCATTGGCGGGGGCGGCGGCGAAGGCCACGCGGCGCAGCACCGGCAGGTCGGGCCAGTCGTCGCCGATGGCGGCGGCCTGCGGCCAGTCGAGGCCGAGGGCGGCGAGGATCTCGGCCGAGGCGGCCACCTTGTCCATGACGCCGTAGCGCGCGTGGGCCACGCCCAGCGCCTGCAGGCGGGCGCGCAGCGGCGCGGAGTCGCGGCCGGTGACGACCACGGGCTCGATGCCCGCCTTGCGCAGCATCTGAAGGCCATAGCCGTCTAGCACGCTGAAGCGCTTGAGCGTTTCGCCGGCGTCGGTGAAGTAGATGCCGCCGTCGGTGAGCACGCCGTCGACGTCGAAGAAGGCGACGCGCACGTCCTGCGCGGCCAGCAGCAGTTCGGGGTCGAAGGCGAGCACAGGTCGGGCGCGCAGCGGATGCGACGCCATCAGATGACCTTCGCCCGCATCAGGTCGGTGGTGTTGAGCGCACCGGCCAGCCGGCCGTCGGCATCGACGACGAACAGCCGGGTGATGCCGAATTGCTCCATCAGCTCGGCGGCCTCCACGGCCAGCGCATCCTGGCGGATGGTGCGCGGGCCGCGGTGCATGACGTCGGCGGCCTGGATGCCGCGCAGGTCGGTGCCGGCCTCGATCAGACGACGCAGGTCGCCGTCGGTGAAGATGCCTTCGGCACGGCCGCCTTCGCCCATGACGGCGGCGGCGCCGAAGCCCTGCACGCTCATCGCGCGCATGAGTTCGGCGATGCCGGCCTGCGGCGACACGCGGGGCACGGTCTCGCCGCGGCGCATGACGTCGGCCACATGGGTGAGCAGCTTGCGGCCGAGCGCACCGCCGGGGTGCGAGCGGGCGAAGTCCTCGGCACCGAAGCCGCGGGCGTCGAGCAGCGCCACGGCCAGCGCGTCGCCCAGCGCCATCTGCGCGGTGGTGCTGGCGGTCGGCGCCAGGTTGAGGGGACAGGCTTCCTTCTCGACGCCGCTGTCGAGCACCAGGTCGGCATGGCGGGCCAGCGAGGAGGCGGCGCCGCCGGTCATGGCGATCAGCGGCACGCCCTGGCGCTTGAGCACGGGCAGGATGGCGTCGAGCTCGTTGCTCTCGCCGCTGTTGGAGATGGCCAGCACCACGTCGGCCGCGGTGACCATGCCCAGGTCGCCGTGGCTGGCCTCGGCGGGGTGCACGAACAGGGCCGGCGTGCCGGTGGAGGCGAGCGTGGCGGCGATCTTGCGGCCCACATGCCCGCTCTTGCCCATGCCCATGACCACCACGCGGCCCTGCAGCGCGAGGATGCGCCGCACGGCCTCGACGAAGCTCGCGCCGACGCGCGACTTGAGGCCCTGCACGGCCGCAGCCTCGATGTCGAAAGTGGCGCGCGCGCGGGCCAGCAACGCGTCGGGATCCGGGGCCGGAAAGCTCATCGGGCGATTTTATCGGTGCGCCTTGGCCCCGCTCCGGCGCAGTGCATGGCCCTTGCTAGGATCAGCCGGATGAACACCTTCGAGCTGACGCTGCTCTACCTGCTGGCCGCCGTGCTGGGCGTGGTGGGCTGCCGTTCGCTCAAGCTGCCGCCCATGCTCGGCTACCTGGTGGCGGGCGTGCTGATCGGCCCGCACGCCTTCGCGCTGGCGCAGGATTCGGACGGCGTGCGCCACCTGGGCGAGTTCGGCGTGGTGTTCCTGATGTTCGTGATCGGCCTGGAATTCAGCCTGCCCAAGCTGCGGGCCATGCGCCAGCACGTGTTCGGCCTGGGGCTGCTGCAGGTGGCGCTGACCATGATGATGGCCACGCTGGGTGCGCTGGGGCTGTCGCGGCTGCTGCCGGATGCCTGGCGCATGAGCTGGCAGACGGCGCTGGCCCTGTCGGGGGCGCTGGCCATGAGCAGCACCGCCATCGTCGTCAAGCTGATGGCCGAGCGCCTGGAACTGGAAAGTGAGCACGGCCGCCGGGTGATGGGTGTGCTGCTGTTCCAGGACCTGGCGGTGGTGCCGCTGCTGGTGCTGATTCCTGCACTCGGCGCGCCGCCCGAGGCGCTGGTGCGCGGCCTGGGCCTGGCGCTGCTCAAGGCGACGGCGCTCATTGGCGTGCTGCTCTACGGCGGCCCGCGCGTGATGCGCTGGTGGCTCACGCTGGTGGCACGGCGGCGCAGCGAGGAGCTGTTCATGCTCAACCTGCTGCTGGTCACGCTGGGCCTGGCCTGGCTGACCGAGGCGGCAGGCCTGTCGCTGGCGCTGGGCGCCTTCATCGCCGGCATGCTGGTGTCGGAAACCGAATACAAGCACCAGGTGGAAAGCGACATCCGCGCCTTCCACGACGTGCTGCTGGGGCTGTTCTTCATCACCATCGGCATGTCGCTGGACTGGCACGTGGTGGTGCAGCGCTGGCCGCTGGTGCTCGGGCTGCTGCTGGTGCCGCTGGGCTTCAAGCTGCTGCTGGTGACGGTGCTGGCGCGGCTGCTGGGCGCGACGGCCGGCGTGTCGCTGCGCACCGGCCTCTATCTGGCGCAGGCGGGCGAATTCGGCTTCGTGCTGCTGTCGCTGGCCAATGGGCGCGGACTGCTGCCCCCGTGGCTGGGCGACCCGGTGCTGGCCTCGATGATCGTGTCGATGCTGGCCACGCCCTTCATCGTGATGTACAGCGAGGCCATCGTGCGCAAGCTGGTGGCCAGCGACTGGATGCAGCAGTCGCTGCAGGTGACCAGCCTGGCGCGCAAGATGATCGACACCGCCGAGCACGTGATCATCTGCGGCTACGGCCGTTGCGGCCAGAACCTGGCCCGCATGCTGGAGCGCGAAGGCATTCCCTACATGGCGCTGGACCTGGACCCCGACCGCGTGCGCCAGGCCGCTGCGGCGGGCGACTCGGTGGTCTTCGGCGACGCCGCGCGACCGCAGGCGCTGATGGCCGCCGGCCTGGGCCGCGCAAGCGCGGTGGCGATCACCTACCTGGACGTGCCAGGCGCCCTGAAGGTGCTGGCCGCCGTGCGGGCCCATGCGCCGACGGTGCCGGTGGTGGTGCGCACGCAGGACGACCACGAGCTGGCCAAGCTGCAGCGCGCCGGGGCCACCGCCGTGGTGCCGGAGACGGTCGAAGGCTCGCTGATGCTGGCCAGCCATGCACTGGCCCTGGTCGGCGTGCCGATGCGGCGCGTGATCCGCCTGGCGCAGGAAGCGCGCGATGCGCGCTACCACCTGCTGCGCGGCTACTTCCGCGGCGCGGACGACGACGCCTCGCTGGAAGACCTGGAACAGGAGCGCCTGGACAGCTTCACGCTGGAGGCGGGCAGCCGGTGGGTCGGCCAGGCGCTGTCGCGGCTGGACCTGGCCGATGCGGGCGTGCGCGTGGTGGGCCTGCGGCGCAGCCAGGGCCGGGCCATGGAGCCGGAGGACGACACCGTGCTGGAGCCCGGCGACACGCTGGTGCTGTCCGGCCTGCCCGGCCCGCTGGCCCTGGCGACGGAGCGCTTGCAGCGCGGCTGAGGCAAGGCGGCACCGGCTGCCGCACGGCGGTCTCTGGCGGGCCGCCCGTGTGCGGCAGCATCTCGGGCCGCAAGATTGCCCCGGCATCGCGGGCGATGCGGAGCCGCCCTACTTGCCGATGCAGAAGCGCGAGAAGATCACGCCGAGCAGGTCGTCCGCGCCGAATTCGCCGGTGATCTCGTTGAGCGCGTTCTGGGCCAGCCGCAGTTCCTCGGCCAGCAGGTCCAGCGCCGGCATGGGCGCCGCGAGGTGCTGCGCCGCCAGGTCCAGATGGCCGTCCACGCGATGCAGCGCCTGCACGTGGCGCGCCCGCGCCAGGTACACGCCCTCGGGCACGGCCTGCCAGCCGGCCAGGGCCAGCAGCTTCTGCCGCAGGGCCTCGATGCCCTCGCCCGCCTTGGCCGACAGGCGCAGGCCCTCGGCCGCCGCTGCGGGCAGCGCATCGGCCGCCACGGCATCCGACTTGTTCCACACCTCCAGCAGCGGCACGCGCGCCGGCAGCCGGCCCGCCAGGCCGGCGCGGATCTGGGCATCGGCGGCCTGGTAGTCGGCCTGCCCGGCGCGGGTCAGGTCGTGCAGGAAGAGCACCGCGTCCGCGTCCTCGATCTGGCCCCAGGCGCGGGCGATGCCGATGCGCTCCACCTCGTCGCCGGATTCGCGCAGGCCGGCCGTATCCACCACGTGCAGCGGCACGCCCTGGATCTGGATGGTCTGCGACACGATGTCGCGCGTGGTGCCGGCCACCGGGCTCACGATGGCCAGTTCGGCACCGGCCAGCGCATTGAGCAGCGAGCTCTTGCCGGCATTGGGCTGGCCGGCGATCACCACCTTGATGCCCTCGCGCAGCAGCGCGCCCTGGCGCGCGCGCTGCTGCACCGCCGCCAGTTGCGCCTGCAGGCGCTGGAGTTGGCCAGCGGCATCGGCCTGCTGCAGGAAGTCGATGTCCTCCTCGGGGAAGTCCAGCGTCGCCTCCACCAGCATGCGCAGGTGGATCAGGGCGTCGCGCAGCGTGTGGATCTCGCGCGAGAAGGCGCCGCCCAGCGAACGGCCGGCGCTGCGGGCAGCGGCCTCGGTGCTGGCGTCGATCAGGTCGGCGATGGCCTCGGCCTGGGCCAGGTCGATCTTGCCGTTCTGGAAGGCGCGCTGGCTGAACTCGCCCGGCTGCGCCACGCGCAGGCCGGGCAGGCGCGGGCGGCCGGTGGCGGCATCGGCCTCTTCGCCGGCCGCGAGGCAGCGGGCCAGCAGCAGTTGCAGCAGCACCGGGCCGCCGTGCGCCTGGAGTTCGAGCACGTCCTCGCCGGTGAAGGAATGGGGGCCGGGAAAGAACAGCGCCAGGCCGTGGTCCAGCGCGGCGCCGTCGGCATCGAGGAAGGGCAGGTACGTCGCTTCGCGCGGCTTGAGGTCGCGGCCGCACAGGGCGCGCACCAATGGCCCCAGGCCCGTACCCGACACGCGCACGATGCCCACCGCGCCGCGGCCTGGGGCGGTGGCGATGGCGGCAATGGGGTCGTTCAGGCGGGCAAGCATGGCGGCGATTCTTTCAGCAATGGCCAGGGTGGGGCAGCCCGGCGGCCGAAGACCGTGGCGCCGCAAACGAACAAGCCGCCCGGAGGCGGCCTGTGGGGCAGAGCGCAGGTGCTCCGCGCTTACTTGGTGACGCCGAGGCGCCGGTTGATCACGTACTGCTGCGCGATGGACAGGATGTTGTTCGTGATCCAGTACAGCACCAGGCCGGCCGGGAAGAAGAAGAACATCACGCTGAAGGCCAGCGGCATGATCCACATCAGCTTGGCCTGCATCGGGTCCGGCGGCGTGGGATTGAGCCAGGTCTGCAGCAGCGTGGTGCCGGTCATCACCAGCGGCAGGATGAACCACGGATCGGGTGCCGACAGGTCACGGATCCACAGGATCCAGGGCGCATGGCGCATCTCCACCGACGACAGCAGCACCCAGTAGAGGGCGATGAACACCGGGATCTGGATCACGATCGGGAAGCAGCCGCCCAGCGGGTTGACCTTCTCCTCGCGGTAGATGCGCATCATCTCCTGCTGCATCTCCTGCGGCTTGTCCTTGAGGCGCTCGCGCATTTCCATGATGCGCGGGTTGATGGCCTTCATCTTGGCCATGCTGCCGTAGGCCTTGGCGTTGAGCCAGAAGAAGGCGGCCTTGAGCAGCACCACCAGCGCCACGATGGACCAGCCCCAGTTGCCCAGCAGCTTGTGCAGCTGGTCGAGCAGCCAGTACAGCGGCTTGGAGATGATGGCGAAGATGCCGTAGTCCTTGACCAGGTCCAGGCCGGGGGCCAGGGCTTCGAGCTTCTTCTCTTCTTCGGGGCCGGCGAAGAGCACGGTGTCCACCGACTGGGAGGCGCCGGGCGCCACCGTCGGCAGGTTGGCCACCATGGCCACGGCGTACAGGTTGGGGCCGAGCGCATCCGGGCCCTGCACGCGGAACTCGCGCTTGAGGCCGGCGCTGAAGGTCGGCTCGATCAGCCAGGCCGAGGCGAAGTAATGCTGCACCATCGACACCCAGCCGTCGGTGGCCACGGGCGGCAGCTCGGCCTTGCCCTTGGCGATGTCGGCGAAGGCGATCTTGTGGAACTTCTTTTCGTTGGTGTAGGCCGCCGGACCGGTGAAGGTGCTGGTGCCCAGCATGGAGCCGTGCGACTCCACGCCGTGGCGCAGCAGCTGCAGGTACAGCTGCGGATCGCGCGGCTGGTCGCCCACGTTCACCACCTGGTGGCGCACGTGGATGGCGTAGTCGCCGCGCTTGAAGACGTAGGTCTTGACGTACTTGAGGCCGCCCGCGGGCTGCGACTCGAAGCTCACCTCCAGCGTGTCCTGGCCGTCGGCCATGCGGTACGGGCCGGGCTTGGTCGCCATCAGGCTCAGGTGGTTGGGGAAGCTGCCACCGGCGCCGGAGGGATTGAGCAGGCCGGTCTGGGCCAGGTAGCGGTTGGCCGGGCCGTCGTCCATGAGGATGACCGGCTCCTCGACCACCGGCAGCGCCGGCATGCCGACCCAGCGGCGCACCATCGGCATCAGGCCACCGTGCGAGGTCTCCTGCATGTACTGCAGCAGTTCCAGGCGCGACAGCGTGCCGCCCTGCGGATCGATGGCGGCCTTGTAGACGTCGGTCTCGACCTGCACGCGCTCGGCCGGCACGGCCGTCGGCGCGGCGGTGGGCGCGCTGGCGGTGCTGGTGGCGCCACCGGCCGCCGCCGGCACGCCGGTGGCCGGCGCGGAGGCGCCCGATGCCGGCGCCGGTGCCGTGGCCACGGGCTTGGCCGAAGGCAGGAAGGTCGGCGTTCGGCCGTTGTGGACCTGCCACTGGTCCCACAGCATCACCAGCGAGAAACCGAAGATCACCCAGAGGATGGTGCGGCGAATGTCGTTCATGAAGAGGACTTCTTGTCGAGAGAGGAGAACAGCCCGGCCCCGGCCGACGGCGGCACGGGGTCGTGCCCGCCCGCACACCAGGGATGGCAGCGGGCCAGGCGTCTCAGCGTGAGATAGCTGCCCTGCGCCGCGCCATGCGTCTGCAGCGCCTCGATGGCGTAGACGGAGCAGGTGGGCGAAAAGCGGCAGGCGCCACCCAGCCAGGGGCTGAGCAGCAGACGGTAGGCGCGGACGATGGCAATCAGAAGACGCTGCATCGGCAACAACGGGCGGGGGATGCGGCGCGCGTCAGCCGGCCGTCCGCCGGGCGCGGGCGAACAGCTGCTCCAGTTCCGCGCGCACGGCGCGGCGCAGCGGCTCGGACGTGGCGCTGACGAACTGGCGGCGATCGAAGGCCGAGCGCAGCCGCACCACGTAGGCGGCGGGCGGCTGGTCCTGCAGCGCGAGGCCCAGGGTGTAGATCTGGCGGCGGATGGCGTTGCGCGTGACGGCACGGCGCGCCCAGCGCTTGGGCACCATGGCGCCCAGCCAGACACCGGTCGGCCGGAACAGCGGCACGGCATCGTGCTCGGCGGCAACGCCTTCGGCTGCCGGCTGCGCGGGAGGCAGCGGCAGGCTGCGGCGGTGCAGCGCGAAATGGGGCGTGCGCGCGACGGTCGCGCCGGCCAGAGCCGCCTGGAACTGGTCTCTGGTGCGCAGGCGCAACATGGATCCGGGGACCGGCGAAGCCGGCAGTCCCGCGGCGCGTTGGACGACGCTCACGCGCTGTGGACAAGCAGCTGGCGCGCGCCGGCGCAGGCGGCAAAGACCCGCTGCACCGGTCGGCCAAAACCCGCCTCGGCCCGTGCCGGCGAGGTCCGCGGCAGTGCCGAAGGCGGGCGCGCCCACCACGTCACCGTTCAGACGGCCAGACGCTTGCGGCCCTTGGCGCGGCGGGCGTTGATGACGGCGCGGCCGCCACGGGTCTTCATGCGGACCAGGAAGCCGTGGGTACGGGCGCGGCGGATCTTGGACGGTTGGTAGGTGCGTTTCATGACGAGGGTTCCTGCAAGAGTGCTGATTCGACAGGCCCGTCTTATCGATGTGGTGTCGGCCTGGAACTGCGGCGATGGGCACCCGTGAACATGCTGCACACGGGCCGCCGATTGCTGCAGCCAGGTCCGCGGCCGGGCCCCGGCTACCCTTGGTCGCGCGCACCGAAGCCGGCCGGCGAAAAAGGGAACCCGAAATTATCGCAGACATGCGCTGACACGGCAATCGGCGCGGCGCGCTTACAGCATTCACCCCGCCCGTCAAGGGGTGTGGATAAGTTTTTGACAAGTTAGAATCGCGCGTGCTTTCCGTTCCCAACTATCCACAACAGACGCACGCGCCGATGAACCCGCAGCGGCCGTCCTGCCTGCCGAGCCGCCATGTCGAGTGAAGGGGTCGGCGCCAGCCTCTGGCAGGCCTGTGTCGACCAGCTCGCCCAGGAGCTGTCCGAGCAGCAATTCAACACCTGGATCAAGCCGCTGACCGCGCAGGTGACCGACGACCTGACGCGTATGACGATCTTCGTCGCCAACCGCTTCAAGCTCGACTGGATCCGCGCCCAGTACGCCGCCCGCATCGCCGACATGGCCGAGCGCCTGTCGGGCCAGCCGGTGGCCGTCGAACTTGCCCTGACACCGCGCGAGGTGCCGGTGCGCCAGCCCGTCACGGTGCAGGCCGTGCCCTCCGCCATCTCCGAGCCCGAGCCGCTGCGCGCAGGCGACGGTCCGGGCAGCATGGCCGGCATGGCGCCCGACGAGCCGGCCGGCGCCTTCAAGAACCGCCTGAATCCGCAGCTGACCTTCGACAGCCTGGTCGAGGGTTCTGCCAACCGCATGGCGCGCGCCGCGGCGATGCACGTGGCCGGCACGCCGGGCCACCTGTACAACCCGCTGTTCATCTACGGCGGCGTCGGCCTGGGCAAGACCCACCTGATGCATGCGGTGGGCAACAAGCTGCTCACCGACAAGACCGACGCCAAGATCCTCTACATCCACGCGGAGCAGTTCGTGTCGGACGTGGTCAAGGCCTACCAGCGCAAGACTTTCGACGAGTTCAAGGAGCGCTACCACTCGCTCGACCTGCTGCTGATCGACGACGTGCAGTTCTTCGCCAACAAGGACCGCACGCAGGAGGAGTTCTTCAACGCCTTCGAGGCCCTGCTGGCGAAGAAGTCGCACATCGTCATGACGAGCGACACCTATCCCAAGGGCCTGACCGACATCCACGAGCGCCTGGTGTCGCGCTTCGACTCGGGCCTGACCGTCGCCATCGAGCCGCCCGAGCTCGAGATGCGCGTGGCCATCCTGATCAACAAGGCCGCGGCCGAAAGCGCCGAGATGCCCGAAGAGGTCGCCTTCTTCGTCGCCAAGAACGTGCGTTCCAACGTGCGCGAGCTCGAAGGCGCGCTGCGCAAGATCCTGGCCTATTCGCGCTTCAACCAGAAGGACATTTCCATCCAGCTGGCGCGCGAGGCGCTGCGCGACCTGCTGTCGATCCAGAACCGGCAGATCAGCGTGGAGAACATCCAGAAGACCGTCGCCGACTACTACAAGATCAAGGTCGCCGACATGTACAGCAAGAAGCGCCCGGCCAGCATCGCGCGGCCGCGCCAGATCGCGATGTACCTGGCCAAGGAACTGACGCAGAAGAGCCTGCCCGAGATCGGCGAGCTCTTCGGCGGCCGCGACCACACCACGGTGCTGCATGCGGTGCGCAAGATTTCCGGCGAACGGCAGCAGCTGACCGAGCTGAACCAGCAGCTGCACGTGCTGGAGCAGACGCTCAAGGGATAGGCGGCGCAGGCCGCAGGGGCGCAGACAATGCGCCGGCATCCGGGCGCAGGCCCGTGAAGATCGAGGACGAAGAGGAAGAGGACATTCATGATCGTTGTGAAGGCACCCCAAGACCAGGTTCTGGCCGCGCTGCAGTCGGTGGCGGGCATCGTCGAGCGCCGCCATACGCTGCCGATCCTGGCCAACGTGCTGATCCGCAAGGCGGGCGGCCAGCTCCAGCTGACCACCAGCGACCTGGAGATCCAGATCCGCACCACCGCCGAACTCGGCGGCGACGACGGCACCTTCACCACCACGGTGGGCGCGCGCAAGCTGATCGACATCCTGCGCACCATGCCGGCCGACCAGACGGTGAGCCTGGAGTCGAACCAGAGCAAGCTGGTGCTCAAGGGCGGCAAGAGCCGCTTCACGCTGCAGACGCTGCCGGCCGAGGACTTCCCGCTGGTGCAGGAATCGGCCAGCTTCGGCCCGGCCTTCAGCGTCCCGCAGAAGACGCTCAAGGCGCTGCTGTCGCAGGTGTCCTTCGCCATGGCGGTGCACGACATCCGCTACTACCTCAACGGCATCCTGTTCGTGGCCGAGGGCAAGCAGCTGTCGCTGGTGGCCACCGACGGCCACCGGCTGGCCTTCTCCAGTGCCACGCTGGACGTCGAGGTGCCGCGCCAGGAAGTGATCCTGCCGCGCAAGACCGTGCTGGAACTGCAGCGCCTGCTGTCCGACGCCGACGGCGGCGACACGCCGCCCATGATCGAGCTGCAGTTCGCCAACAACCAGGCCAAGTTCAACTTCGGCACGATGGAGTTCGTCACCAAGCTGGTCGAGGGCAAGTTCCCCGACTACAACCGCGTGATCCCCAAGAACCACAAGAACAGCGTGACGCTGGGCCGCGCGCCGCTGCTGGCCAGCCTGCAGCGCACCGCCATCCTGACCAGCGACAAGTTCAAGGGCGTGCGGCTGAACATCGAGCCGGGCCTGCTGCGCATCGCCTCCAACAATGCCGAGCAGGAAGAGGCCGTGGACGAGCTGGACATCGACTACGGCGGCGACAGCATCGAGATCGGCTTCAACGTCACCTACCTGATCGATGCGCTGGCCAACATGGGCCAGGACATGGTGCGCGTCGACCTGCAGGACGGCAACAGCTCGGCGCTGCTGACCATTCCCGAGGACGCGAACTTCAAGTACGTGGTCATGCCGATGCGAATCTGAGGTCGCCGCGCGCCCTCAGATTCGCATCGCGTGCATGTGGCGCACCCCCTGCCCCCGCCAAGCGGGGGTTCTAGCCAGATGACAGTCACAGCCGCTTGGCGGCTTCAAGTTAAAGATGAGCGACAACAAGCAGCCCGACGCGCCTGAAACGCCCAAGACCGAACCCGTGTACGAAGCCGAGATCGACAAGGCGACCCCCATCGAGGTGACGCCCGATACCGGCTACGGCGAAGGCGCGATCCAGATCCTGGAAGGCCTGGAGGCCGTGCGCAAGCGGCCGGGCATGTACATCGGCGACACCTCCGACGGCACCGGCCTGCACCACCTGGTGTTCGAGGTGGTCGACAACTCCATCGACGAGGCCCTGGCCGGCCACTGCGACGACATCGTCGTCACCATCCACACCGACAACTCGATCTCCGTCACCGACAACGGCCGCGGCATCCCGACCGGCGTGAAGATGGACGACAAGCACGAGCCCAAGCGCTCGGCGTCCGAGATCGCGCTGACCGAGCTGCACGCGGGCGGCAAGTTCAACCAGAACTCGTACAAGGTCTCGGGCGGCCTGCACGGCGTGGGCGTGTCGTGCGTGAACGCGCTGTCCAAGTGGCTGCGCCTGACGGTGCGCCGCGAGGGCAAGGTGCATGCGCTGGAGTTCTCGCGCGGCTTCGTGCAGAACCGCATCATCGAGCAGGTGAACGGCGTCGAGGTCTCGCCCATGAAGGTGATCGGCGACACCGACAAGCGGGGCACCGAGGTGCACTTCCTGCCGGACACCGACATCTTCAAGGAGAACCACGACTTCCACTACGAGATCCTCAGCAAGCGGCTGCGCGAACTCTCCTTCCTGAACAACGGCGTGCGCATCCGCCTGAAGGACGAGCGCAGCGGCAAGGAGGACGACTTCTCCGGCGCCGGCGGCGTCAAGGGCTTCGTGGAATTCATCAACGGCACGAAGAAGGTGCTGCATCCCAATGCCTTCTACGCCACCGGCGAACGGCCGGCCGACAGCTACGGCGGCATCCCCGGCACCAGCATCTCGGTCGAGGTAGCGATGCAGTGGAACGACGCCTACAACGAGCAGGTGCTGTGCTTCACCAACAACATTCCGCAGCGTGACGGCGGCACCCACCTGACCGGCCTGCGCGCGGCCATGACGCGGGTGGTGGGCAAGTACATCGACCAGAACGACCTGGCCAAGAAGGCCAAGGTCGAGGTCAGCGGCGACGACATGCGCGAAGGCCTGTGCTGCGTGCTGAGCGTGAAGGTGCCCGAGCCCAAGTTCAGCAGCCAGACCAAGGACAAGCTGGTCTCCAGCGAAGTGCGCGCGCCGGTCGAGGACATCGTGGCCCGCGCCCTGACCGAGTACCTCGAAGAGCGCCCGCAGGACGCCAAGATCATCTGCGGCAAGATCGTCGAGGCCGCCAAGGCCCGCGAGGCCGCCCGCAAGGCCCGCGAGATGACGCGCCGCAAGGGCGTGCTCGACGGCATGGGCCTGCCCGGCAAGCTGGCCGACTGCCAGGAGAAGGACCCCGCCCTGTGCGAGATCTACCTGGTGGAGGGCGACTCCGCCGGCGGCAGCGCCAAGCAGGGCCGCGACCGGAAGTTCCAGGCCATCCTGCCGCTGCGCGGCAAGATCCTGAACGTGGAGAAGGCGCGCTACGAGAAGCTGCTGACCAGCAACGAGATCGTGACCATGATCACGGCGCTGGGCACCGGCATCGGCAATGCCGGCGCCACCGGCGGCAATGGCGCCGACGACTTCGACGTCGCCAAGCTGCGCTACCACCGCATCATCATCATGACCGACGCGGACGTGGACGGCGCCCACATCCGCACGCTGCTGCTGACCTTCTTCTACCGCCAGATGCCCGAGCTGGTGGAGCGCGGCCACATCTACATCGCGCAACCGCCGCTGTACAAGGTCAAGGTCGGCAAGGAGGAGCAGTACCTCAAGGACGGCCCCGCGCTGGAGGCCTTCCTGCTGCGCGTGGCCCTGAAGGACGCGGCCGTGCACACCGGCGGCGCCAACCCCACGGTGCTGAGCGGCGAGACGCTGGACGCGCTGGCGCGCAAGCACCAGCTGGCCGAATCGGTCATCGACCGCCTGGGCGTCTTCATGGACGCGGAGGCGCTGCGCGCCATCGCCGACGGCGTGCGTCTGGACCTGGACACGCCCGCCGCCGCCGAGGCCAGCGCCGTGGCGCTGCAGGCCCGCCTGCGCGAGATCAGCAGCAACGGCATCCCCGCCGAAGTGGCCAGCGAGTTCGACGTGCGCACCGACAAGCCGCTGCTGCGCATCAGCCGCCGCCACCACGGCAACAGCAAGAGCAGCGTGCTCACGCAGGAATTCGTGCACGGCGCCGACTACGCCGCGCTGGCCGAGGCCGCCGACACCTTCCGCGGCCTGCTTGGCGAAGGCGCCACCGCGCGCCGCGGCGAGGGCGACAAGGCCAAGGAAGAACGCGTGAGCGACTTCCGCAGCGCCATGCAGTGGCTGCTGTCCGAAGCCGAACGCGTCACCGCCCGCCAGCGCTACAAGGGCCTGGGCGAGATGAACCCCGAGCAGCTCTGGGAAACGACCATGGACCCGGCCGTGCGCCGCCTGCTGCGCGTGCAGATCGACGACGCCATCGAAGCCGACCGCGTGTTCACCATGCTGATGGGCGACGAGGTGGAGCCGCGGAGGGAGTTCATCGAGACGAATGCGTTGCGGGCGGCGAATATCGACGTGTGAGGCGATCCGAGTCCGCCCGCCAGGATCGAGTCGGCAGCGCAAGGTCCTGGTTACAAGACCCGGCTGCTCGTAGTGCGACGGCCGGTAGAGGCCGTCGCGTCTATCACACGCGAATCCGGAAAATTCAAAAAAGTCCAGCTTAATCAGGCACTTGCTATCACATGGCAACCAAGCTCTGGGTCAAGGAGGCGCTTCAGATCCTGGCGGAAAGCCTGTCGCCGGTCCCCCATGAGCTGAACGAACTGGACTGGAAAGCTCGCCTTTCCGACCACAAGGACAGGCTCGCCGAGCACCTCATGGCCCTGGCGAATCACCCCGATGGCGGCTACCTCGTCTTCGGAATCGACAACGACGGTCGTGCTGTCGGCGTCGAGCCTGCAGACGTCAACGGCATCGTCACCCAACTGAGCAACCTCGGCCGGGATGCCATCGAGCCGCCCTTGGCGCTGGACCATGCTGTCACGCCAAATGCCGAAGGCATTCCTCTTCTGCTGGTGCGCATCCCCGAATTGGCCGTCAAGCCGGCCCACCGGCGTGGCAAGTCGATTGAAGAAAGCTGGATCCGTGCGGGCGGCAGCACGCGCAAAGCGTCGCGGCAGGAAATCGGTGCGCTGCTGATGAACAGCAGCAATCCACGCTGGGAGGATCTGCGCGCATCTCCGCTGCTCAGCGTGGCCGAGGTGCAGCAGCAACTCGATCTCGAAAGCATCGCGCAGTTGCTGCAGCGCCCGCTGCCTGACGACACTGAAGATCTGGGCCAATGGCTAGTTCAGGAAGGCATCGCCATCGCGGACGCTCGCGGCTACTACATCAGCAACTTCGGCGCCATTGCCGCAGCCCGCAAGCTGGACGACTTTCCGTCTCTGGCGCGCAAACGCATCCGCGTGGTGCGCTATCGCGGCACCAACAAGGTCGACACCATCGACGAACTGCCAGGGCAACGCGGCTATGCCGTCGCCTTCGAGGGACTGATCGGCTATCTGCAGCGGGTGCTGCCCCATTCGGAAGTCATCAGGCAATCGCTGCGCGCCGACACCTCGGTCTATCCTGAAATCGCGTTGCGTGAATTGATGGCCAATGCCTTGATTCACCAGGACTTCAGCATCACCGGCGCTGGCCCCATGGTCGACATCTTCAGCGACCGCATCACCATCACCAATCCTGGCACGCTGCTGCCTGGCAAGCGGCCTGACCGCCTGATCGGCGCCACGCCCGAGTCGCGCAACGAAAAGTTGGCCTCCTCCTTTCGGCGCTTTCGCATCTGCGAAGAGCGGGGAACGGGCTTTCAGAAGGTGGTTCAGGCCATCGAGCTTTTCGGTTTGCCGCCTTTTCATATCGCCGCGGACGAGAACGCCTTCAGCGTCACGCTGAGTGCGCCTCGCAGGTTCGCCGACATGGGCCCAGCGGAGCGTATGGAGGCCTGTTACCAACACGCAGTACTTCAATACCTCTCCAGCCAGACGCTGACCAACACCACATTGCGCCAGCGATTCAAGCTGCACGAAAAGCAGCGCAATTCGATCACCAACTTGATCGGCGACGCCGTCAATGCCGGGCGCATCAAGCGCAAGGATGCGCACAGCGGCAACAAATTCGCCGAATACATCCCTTACTGGGCATGAGCGCGGCGGCTTCGCTTTAAGCATCCCCTAAGCCTCCAGGCACAAAGTCCTTCCCAAGCCCCGGACGCCACGGCGTCCGCTCCGCCGCCGGGGATGCGAATCCAGCGGACGGAAAGCCAAGGAAAGGACACTGCCATGACCACCCTTCGTCACTCCATCGCTCAACGCACGGCCCGCCCCTTCGCCGTGGCCCTGCTGCTCGGCATGGGCGCCCTGACGGGGGCGGCCCACGCCGGGACTTTGCCGCCCGTGCGCACCGCGCCGACCGGCGTCGAGTACATCAGCGGCGGCGTGGGCAGCGACGAGGCCCATGCGATGGAACAGGTCACCCCAAAGTGGCCCGCCAGCTTCGAATTCGCGGTCAAGTCGGGCGACAAGGCCGACTTTGCGGCCAACGTGCACGTCACGGTGCAGGACGCCCGCACCGGCGCCACCGTGCTACACAACGTGAAGGCGGACGGGCCCTTCATGGCCGCCAAGCTGGCCCCCGGTGTCTACCGCGTGACGGCCTCGCTGGACGGCAAGGCGCTGCAGCGGCAGATCGACGTCGGCGCCAAGGGGCCAGCCCATGCCGTCTTCGTGTGGCCGGCCGGCACGGACATGGCGAGTAATTAAGAAAGACCCCCAGGCTGCGCGCTTCGCGCTCCGCCTTCCCCCTGTAGGGGGCACATCCTGCGGCCCGGCGAAGCCGGTTCCGCGGATGTTGCTGGCGTGGCCTGCTCCGCGGCCTTCTGATCGGGCAAGACCCGCGACGACCACGCAGCACCGAACGGCACTGCGCCCCGCCAAGAACCTGTCACACATCACGCCATCATGAACACCACCACATTCGACCGCTCTCCTGTCCGCCAGGCCTTCAACCCAATGGTCGCGGTGGGCAACCTCATGGCCGCAAGCCTGCTGGCCGTGATCGCCAGCTCGGCCCATGCCTCGGCCACCTACAACCCGCCCATCGAGATGACCAAGACCGGCATCGAATACATGAGCGGTGGCACCACGCCCGACGAGGCGAAGCTGATGAAGGTCGTGGAGCCGCGCTGGCCCGCCAGCTTCGAGTTCGATGCCAAAGGCCAGGGGCCCGTGCCCACCGGCACGCCCGTCAAGGTGACGGTGCGCGACGCCGGCAACGGCGCGGTGGTGCTCAACGACGTGACCGCCGGCGGACCGTACATGGTCGCGCGGCTGGACCCGGGCCGCTACCAGGTGACGGCCACGCGCGACGGCCAGAGCGTTTCGCGCGACATCGAGGTGGGCCGCTACACCACGGCCCATGCGGTGTTCGACTGGAACGGCGGCACGGGCGTGGCCAGCAGCCGCTGAACGGCGGCGGCGCTCACGCCCGGAGCAGGCCCACGACAGCGGGCGCGCCGCCGAGGCCCGGCCGGCACGGCCCGTGCGTGCATCGCGGCAGCCTGGCCACAATGGCCGCTGACCGACGCAGCCCGCCGTCGCAAGGAGTCTTTCCATGAGCATGGGCACCCCCATGGCCCGCTATGCCGCCGCCCGCCGGGTCGGCGATTTCGTCTTCATGAGCGGCGTGGTGGCCGTCGATCCGGCCACGCGCCGCGCGGTCTCGCGCTACGAAGACCTGCCCGAGGCGGCGCAGGCCGAACTGCGCGGCCTGGGCTATGCCACCGGCCAGATGTCGGTGGACGTGTTCGAGGCGCCCGTGGTAGCGCAGAGCTGGTTCGTGCTGGCCCGCATCCGCGACCTGGCGGCCGAGCACGGCGGCACCATGGACGACGTGATCAAGCTGGTGCAGTACTTCCGCCGCCTGCCCGACTATGCGCTGTTCAACCGCGTGCGCGGGCTGTTCTACCCGGGCGAGCCGCCGGTCTCCACCGTGGTCGAGGTCAACCGCTTCCTGCCGGGGGACGAGGTGCTGATCGAGGTCGAGGCGACGATGTACCTGCCGCGCGGCTGAGACGCCGCGTCAGCCGCGTTGCACGATGTAGCGGTTGACCACGGGCATCGTCTCGCCACGGTGGAAGGCCAGCCGCCGCTCGCGCAGCGCCAGGTCTGCCGCGGTGGCGCGGTGGAAGCGCCGCAGGTGCTCCGTCCACGACTCGTCCACCACCTGCTCCACGTAGCGTTCGGGCGCCGACAGGTCATGCAGCAGCTCCCACGCGATGGCGCCCTGGCTCAGGCGGGCGCGGCGCGTCTCCTGCATCACGGCATGGAAGGCGGCGGCGCGGGCCGGGTCGATCAGGTATTCGACGGTGATGACCACGCGGCCGTCCTCGCCCGCACTCGCAGGCGGCGGGTTGAAGGCCCAGTCGGTGCCGGCGGGGCTCATGTCGTCCTCGCCTGGGCCGTCGGGCACCCAGCGCAGCACGGCCAGCATCACCAGCGTGCCCGTCACGGCGGCCACCAGCAGGCTGGCGCGCAGCGTGCTCAGTTCCGCGATCTGGCCCCACACCGCCGCACCCAGCGCGCCGGCGCCCATGATGGCCATCTGGTAGGTGGACATGCCCCGCGCCCGCACCCAGTCGGGCAGCGCCAGCTGGGCCGACACCGACAGCGAGTTGGCCACCGTGATCCAGGCCGCGCCACAGAAGAACACGGCGAAGGCGGCCACCCAGAGCGCGGGCGACAGCGCCAGCACCGCCGTCCCGGCCGACAGCAGCATCGAGCCGTACAGCACCCGGTGGTCGCGGTCGAACATCTCCCGCAGCCGGGGCAGCAGCAGCACCGCGATGATCGAGCCCGCCCCCATCGAGGCCAGCAGCAGCGTGAAGGTGCCCGCCCCGCCCTTCGGCCCCTCGTGGAAGCCGCGCGCCAGCAGCGGCAGCAGCGCCAACACGGCGCTGGAATGGAAGAAGGAGACGGCCACCCGCGTCAGCACCGCCCGCATGCGCTGTGACTGCCGCACGAACTGCACGCCCACGCGCATCGCACTCACCAGCCGCTCGCGCCCCAGCGGATCGACCTTGTGCTCGCGCCGCCAGCGCAGGATGACGAAGCCCGAGGCGATGCTCAGCACCGCGTTGAGCACGAAGACCCACACGCTGCCCGCGCTGGCGATCAGCACGCCCGCCACCAGCGGCCCGACGATGCGCGAGGCGTTCATCGCGATGCCGTTGAGGCCCATGGCCGCCGGCAGCAGCGGCCGCGTGACCAGCTCGGGCACGATGGCCGAGAACACCGGCCAGCGCAGCGCCAGCCCGATGCCGTTGGCGAAGGTGAGCGCCAGCAGCAGCGGCGCGTTCATCCTGTCGAGCCCGATGGCCACGCACAGCACGGTGGCCGAGCCCGCCAGCCAAAACTGCGTGGCCACCAGCCAGCGGCGGCGGTCCAGGATGTCGGCCAGCGCGCCGCTGGGCAGGCCGAGCAGGAAGACCGGCAGCGTGGACGCCGTCTGCACCAGCGCCACCCACATGGGCGAGGTGGTGAGCGTGGTCATCAGCCAGGCGGCCGCCACGTCGTTCATCCACATGCAGGTGTTGGCGATGAACCAGGTGCCCCACAGCAACCGGAAGACCGGCAGGCGCAGCGGCTCCAGGGCAGCGAAGCGCGGCGCGCGTCGGGGTGGCGGGGCGGGGCTTGTCTCTTCCGGGTCGATGGGTGGCATGCCCGCTCGATTGTGGTGCAGGCGGGCGGCGCTTAAGCTCGGGTGCTTTCTTCGCCCCCCGGTGCGCTCATGAATACGATGGCTTCCGCTCCCTCCGGCCCGGCGCTCTGGCGCGGCATGGACCGCCCCACGCTCGACGCCGCCTACGACAGCTCGGCCGTCGTGCCGGACTTCCAGGCGATCACCGGCCGCTGGCCCGAGCGCAGCGCGCCCTGGCGCGCGCGGCCCGACACGCGGCTGGACGTTCCTTACGCCGACGCGCCGCGCTGCCGCGTCGACCTGTTCGGCCCGGCGGACGCCTCGCCGCTCGTCGTCTTCCTGCATGGCGGCTACTGGCAGATGCGCGGGCGAGAGCAGTTCTCCTTCCTCGCCGAGGGCCCTCTGGCGCATGGCCTCGGCTTTGCCGCCGTGGGCTACACGCTGGGGCCGGAGGCGGGCATGGACCGCATCGTGGACGAATGCCGGCAGGCGCTGGCCTTCCTGCAACGCGAGACGGGCCGGCCGATCGTGCTGTCCGGCTGGTCGGCCGGCGGCCACCTCACGGCCTGCCTGCAGAACGAAGCGGGCGTGATCGGCAGTCTGGCGATCAGCGGCCTGTACGAGCTGGAGCCGATCCGCCTGGGCCGGCTGAACGACAAGCTGGGCATGGACGCCGCCACCGCCCGGCGCCACTCGCCGCTGCACCACCTGCCGGCCGGCTCGCCGCCGATGGTCATTGCCTGGGGGGAAGCCGAGCAGCCGGAGCTGCGCCAGCAGTCCCTGGACTACGCCGCCGCCCGCGAGGCAGCCGGCCTGCCCACGCGCCGGCTGCCGCTGGCCGGGCTGCATCATTTCGACGAGCTGGACACCTACGCCGATCCGCAGGGCGCGATGGCGCTGGCGCTGGTCGAACTCGCCAAAGGCTGAGCGGCTGCTCGCCGGCGCCGCCATGGTGCGGCCCCTCACCCGCCCAGGTGCCCCAACGGCAGTGCCGAGTTCGCCTTCACCTCGCCCAGCGAGAAGCTGGTGTGCAGGTCCTTCACGTTGGGCAGCGTCATCAGGCTGTTGAGCGCGAAGCGCGAGAAGGCGTCCAGATCCTGCGCCACCACCTGCAGTTCGAACATGCCGTTGCCGCTGATGTAGTGGCAGGCCACCACCTCGGGCAGGCGGCGGATGGCTTCTTCCAGCACGCGGGTGGCGTCGCTGGTGGCGCGGTCGGTGTCCACCCGCACGAAGGCCAGCACCCCGAGCCCGATCTTTCGCCGGTCCAGTTCGGCGTGGTAGCCCTTGATGTAGCCCGCCGCCTCCAGCGCGCGCACGCGCCGCCAGCAGGGCGCGGCCGACAGGCCGACGCGTTGCGCCAGTTCGGCATTGGTCAAACGGGCTTCGTCCTGCAGCTGGCGCAGGATGGCCAGGTCGTACTTGTCGATACTTTCCACAGATGGTGCTTTCGAGAAAGATTCTTTCCCGATCATCCATTTGCGGCGCATGGAACGCAAACACCTGTCCGAACGCCAGGCATACACTTTGCCGACGCGATGCACCGGGGGACTTCCACCCGATGCCGCCCACCCCCGCCACGGCCCACAAGGCCCCAGCCGACGGAGAGAGACAACGATGAACGCTCCCTTGCCCGAACACATCCGCAAGGCCCTCGAGACGGTCACGCTCGACGACAAATACAGCCTGGACTACGGCCGCGCCTTCATGAGCGGCGTCCAGGCGCTGGTCAAGCTGCCCATGCTGCAGCGCCTGCGCGATGCGCAGCAGGGCCACAACACGGCGGGCTTCGTCAGCGGCTACCGCGGCTCCCCGCTCGGCGGCTACGACCAGGCGCTGTGGAAGGCCAGCAAATACCTCAAGGCGCAGAACATCGTCTTCCAGCCCGGCGTAAACGAAGAGCTGGCCGCCACCGCGCTGTGGGGCACGCAGATGCTGGGCTTCTCGCCGAAGGAGCAGCAGAAGTTCGACGGCGTCTTCGGCATCTGGTACGGCAAGGGGCCGGGCGTGGACCGCTGCTCCGACGTGTTCAAGCACGCCAACATGGCCGGCACGGCACCCCTGGGCGGCGTGATCGCCATCGCGGGCGACGACCACATCTCCAAGAGCAGCACCGCCGCGCACCAGAGCGACCACATCTTCAAGGCCTGCGGCACGCCGGTGTTCTTCCCGGCCAACGTGCAGGAGATCCTGGACCTGGGCCTGCATGCCTTCGCCATGAGCCGCTTCGCCGGCATCTGGTCGGGCATGAAGACGATCCAGGAGATCGTCGAGTCCAGCGCCACGGCCATGATCGACCCCGACCGGGTCGAGATCGTGCTGCCCACCGACTTCGACATGCCGCCCGGCGGCCTGCACATCCGCTGGCCCGACGCGCCGCTGGAGCAGGAGGCGCGCCTCATGCACTACAAGTGGTACGCCGCGCTGGCCTACATCCGCGCCAACCGGCTCAACCACAACGTCATCGAAGGGCCGCACGACCGCTACGGCATCATGGCCAGCGGCAAGGCCTACAACGACACCCGGCAAGCGCTGGCCGACCTGGGCCTGGACGACGCCGCCTGCCGCCAACTGGGCATCCGCCTGCACAAGGTGGGCGTGGTGTGGCCGCTGGAGGCGCAGCTGACGCGCGACTTCGCCACCGGCCTGCAGGAGATCCTGGTCGTCGAGGAAAAGCGCCAGGTCATCGAATACCAGCTCAAGGAAGAGCTCTACAACTGGCGCCCCGACGTGCGGCCCAACGTGCTGGGCAAGTTCGACGAGTTGGAGGGCGACTTCTCCGGCGGCGAATGGGCCATGCCCAACCCGACGGCCAACACGCTGCTGCGCGCCAATGCCGACCTCAACCCGGCGCTGATCGCGCGGGCGCTGGTCAAGCGGCTGAAGAAGACCGGCATCCTGGCCTCGGGCGGCGCCGACCTGGTGGCGCGCGTGGAGGCGCAGATGGCGCTGCTGGAGGCCAAGGAGCGCTCGATGCAGGTGCTCAACGCCGGCGGCGTGCAGGGCGCGGACCGCGTGCCATGGTTCTGCTCGGGCTGCCCGCACAACACCAGCACCGTGGTGCCCGAAGGCTCGCGCGCCATGGCCGGCATTGGCTGCCACTACATGGCGAACTGGATGGACCGGTCCACCTACGGCTTCACGCAGATGGGCGGCGAAGGCGTGCCCTGGGTGGGCCAGGCACCCTTCACGCACGAGAAGCACCTGTTCGCCAACCTGGGCGACGGCACCTACTTCCACAGCGGGCTGCTGGCCATCCGCCAGAGCATCGCGGCGGGCGTCAACATCACCTACAAGATCCTCTACAACGACGCCGTTGCCATGACCGGCGGCCAGCAGGTGGGCGAGCGGCCCGAGGGCCATTCGGTGCTGCAGATCGCCGAGAGCCTGCATGCCGAGGGCGCGACCCAGGTGGTGATCGTGACCGACGAGCCGGCCAAGTACGACGGCGTCGCCATTCCCGGCAGCTACGGCGGCCAGCCCGTCAAGGTGCGCCACCGCGACGAACTGGACGCGGTGCAGCGCGAGTTCCGCGAGATCGCCGGCACCACGGCCATCATCTACGACCAGACCTGCGCCACCGAGAAGCGCCGCCGCCGCAAGCGCGGCACCATGCTCGATCCGGCAAAGCGCGTGGTCATCAACGACCTGGTGTGCGAAGGCTGCGGCGACTGCAGCGTGCAGAGCAACTGCCTGTCGGTGGAGCCGCTGGAAACCGAGTTCGGCCGCAAGCGCACCATCAACCAGAGCACCTGCAACAAGGACATGAGCTGCCTCAAGGGCTTCTGCCCGAGCTTCGTCACCGTCGAAGGCGGCCAGCTCAAGAAGAAGGCCAAGGGCAAGGCCGGCACGCCGGCCGAGCTGGGCGCCCTGCCCGAGCCCGCACTGCCGGTGCTGGCGGCGAATCAGGTCTGGGGCATCGTCGTCGCCGGCGTGGGCGGCACGGGCGTCATCACCATCGGCCAGCTGCTGGGCGTGGCCGCGCACATCGAGGGCAAAGGCATCGTCACGCAGGACGCCGCCGGCCTGGCCCAGAAGGGCGGCGCCACCTGGAGCCACGTGTTGATCGGCGCCCGGCAGGACGACATCCGCACCACCCGCGTCGGCACCGCCGCCGCCGACCTGGTGCTGGCCTGCGACCCCATCGTCACCGTCAACGGCGAGACGCTGGCCCGCATGCGGGAGGGCCGCACGCACGTGGCGCTCAACACCCACAGCACGCCCACCGCCAGCTTCGTCAAGAACGCGCAGTGGCAGAACCCGCAGGACGCCTGCGCCGTGCAGATCGGCAAGGCCGTGGGCGAGGCCGGCCTGGGCGCCTTCGACGCCGACGCGGCCGCCACGCAGCTGATGGGCGACACGCTCTTCGTCAACCCGATGATGCTGGGCTATGCCTGGCAGAAGGGCTGGATCCCGCTGGCGCACGAATCCCTGATGCGCGCCATCGAGCTCAACAACGTCGCCATCGAGGCCAACAAGGCCGCTTTCGAATGGGGCCGCCAGGCCGCGCACCGGCCGGCCGAGCTGGCCCAGCGGCTGAACCCGGGCCAGGTGATCGAGTTCAAGAAGCGCGAGACGCTGGCCTCGCTGGTGGCGCGGCGCGTGGACTTCCTCACCGGCTACCAGAACGCCGCCTATGCCGAGGACTACCGCGCCTTCGTCGAGCGCGTCCGCGCCGCCGAGGCGCCGCTGGGCAAGACCGCATTGGCCGAGACGGTGGCGCGCCAGCTCTTCAAGCTGATGGCCTACAAGGACGAGTACGAGGTGGCGCGCCTGCACACGCAGACGGGTTTCCGCGAGCGCATCGACCAGATGTTCGAAGGCGACTACACCGTCCACTACCACCTGGCGCCGCCGGCGATTGCCAAGCGCAATGCCAAGGGCGAACTGGTCAAGCAGCGCTTCGGCCCCTGGATGCACCGCGCCTTCGGCGTGCTGGCGCGGCTGAAGGGCCTGCGCGGCACCGCCCTCGACCCCTTCGGCCGCACCGAGGAGCGCCGCACCGAGCGCGCGCTGATTGGCGAGTACCGCGCCGCCATCGAGGAAGTGCTGCAGGCCCTGGATGCCGACCGCCACGCGCTGGCGCTGGAGATCGCGGCCCTGCCCGACGGCATCCGCGGCTACGGCCATGTGAAGGAACGCAACCTGGCCGCAGTGCGCACACGCTGGGAGGCGTTGATGGCCCGCTGGCGCAGCGGCGAGCCCGCCACTCGCGCGGCGGCCTGAGTCCGGCCGGAGCGCCGGGACGGCCTTCTCGCGACGTCGCCTTCCGCCTCGCTGGCGGACAGGCTGCGACGCGAAAGGCCGGACCGTGCAATATCCCGCAACCGCCTGCCGGTTTGACGGCAGGCCGTCAATACCCCCCGCATACAATCCGCCGGTTGTGCGAAGCCCTCCCCTCGTGGGCCTCTTCGCGCACCGGCGGCCCCGCTTCCAGCGACCCGGCCGCCCCGGAACCGCTGGCACCGCCAGCGGTCAGACCCCATCCGCTCTCCTGGAGACCCCCTTGTTCATTTCCTCCGCTTTCGCCCAGACCGCACCTGCCGCCGGTGGCGGCGACATGATGTCCTCGCTCACCAGCATGCTGCCGCTGGTGCTGATGTTCGTGGTGCTGTACTTCGTGATGATCCGGCCCCAGATGAAGCGCCAGAAGGAAATGCGCGCCATGCTCGACGCGCTGGCCAAGGGCGACGACGTGGCCACCGCCGGCGGCGTGGTCGGCCGCATCAGCGCGCTGGGCGACCAGTTCCTGACGCTGGAAATCTCCAACGGCGTCGAGATCAAGGTGCAGCGCAGCGCCGTCGTTCAAGTGCTCCCCAAGGGCAGCTACAAGTAATTAGGCGCAGAGGCTGCCTCTCGGGCAGCCTCTCTTTTTGAGCGCATCCGGCGTCTCGATTCCTTAGGTATCCAGCGATGAACCGCTATCCGGTCTGGAAGTACGCGATCATGGTGATCGTGCTGCTGGTGGGGCTGATCTACACCCTGCCCAATCTCTTCGGCGAGGCGCCGGCCGTGCAGGTCTCGCCCGCCAAGTCCACCGTCAAGGTGGACGCGGCCACGCAGCAGCGGGTGGATGCGGCGCTCAAGGCCGCCAACCTCGCGCCCGACATGCTCACGCTGGATGCCAACTCCATCCGCGCCCGCTTCGCCACCACCGACGACCAGCTCAAGGCCCGCGACGTGCTGCAGCACGCCCTCGTGCCCGACGCCAGCGACCCGCCCTACGTGGTCGCGCTGAACCTGGTGTCCCGCTCGCCGGCCTGGCTGTCGGCGCTGCACGCCTTCCCGATGTACCTGGGCCTGGACCTGCGCGGCGGCGTGCACTTCATGCTGCAGGTGGACATGCAGGGCGCCCTGGACAAGCGCGCCGAAACCTTCGCCAGCGACCTGCGCACCGCCCTGCGCGACAAGAACATCCGCGGCGCCGCCGTCACGCGCAATGGCCAGGCCATCGAGGTGCGCCTGCGCGACGCCGCCGCCCAGCAGGCCACGCAGAACCTGATCCAGGACCAGTTCGCCGACCTCACGGCCACCGCCAGCCAGGACGGCAGCGACTACAAGCTGGCCGTGGCCATCAAGCCCGAGGCGGCCCGCCGCCTGGAAGACAGCGCCCTCAAGCAGAACATCACCACGCTGCACAACCGGATCAACGAGCTGGGCGTGGCCGAGCCGGTGATCCAGCAGCAGGGCCTGGACCGCATCATCGTGCAGCTGCCCGGCGTGCAGGACACCGCCAAGGCCAAGGAAATCCTGGGCCGCACCGCCACGCTGGAGCTGCGCCTGGTGGACGAGAGCGCCGAGGGCCGCGCCGCCGAACTGGGCACCGGCCCGGTGCCCTTCGGCTCCGAGCGTTTCCTGGACCGCGAAGGCCGTCCGGTGATCGTCAAGAAGCAGGTCATCATCAGCGGCGAGAACCTCACCGACGCGCAGCCCGGCTTCGACTCGCAGACGCAGCAGCCCAAGGTGGACCTGACCGTGGACGCCAAGGGCGGCCGCATCATGCGCGACGTCAGCCGCGAGAACTACCGCAAGCGCCTGGCCATCCTGCTGTTCGAGAAGGGCAAGGGCGAAGTGCTGACGGCGCCGTCGATCAACGGCGAACTGGGCACCCGCTTCCAGATCTCCGGCTCGATGAACGTGGTCGAGGCCAACGACCTGGCCCTGCTGCTGCGTGCCGGCTCGCTGGCCGCGCCGATGGAAATCATCGAAGAGCGCACCATCGGCCCCAGCCTGGGTGCCGACAACATCGCCATGGGCTTCAAGAGCGTGGCCTACGGCTTCCTGGCGATCATGGTGTTCATGTGCGTGTACTACGCGCTGTTCGGCGTGTTCTCGTCCATCGCGCTGGGCGTGAACCTGCTGCTGCTGGTGGCCATCCTGTCGATGCTGCAGGCGACGCTCACGCTGCCGGGCATCGCGGCCATGGCGCTGGCCATCGGCGTGGCCATCGACTCCAACGTGCTGATCAACGAACGCGTGCGCGAGGAACTGCGCAACGGCGCCTCGCCGCAGGCTGCCATCCACGCCGGCTACGACCGCGCCTGGGGCACCATCCTCGACTCCAACGTCACCACGCTGATCGCGGGCCTGGCGCTGCTGGCCTTCGGCTCGGGCCCGGTGCGCGGCTTCGCGGTGGTGCACTGCATCGGCATCGTCACCTCGATGTTCTCGGCCGTGTTCTTCTCGCGCGGGCTGGTCAACCTCTGGTACGGCCGCAAGAAGAAGCTCAAGACCGTGTCCATCGGCACCGTCTGGCGTCCGGGCCAGGCCGACGAGACCTCCCTGGCCAAGGCCAAGTAAACCGCGGCACGGAGCACAACGACCATGGAATTCTTCCGCATCCACCGCACCATCCCGTTCATGCGCTATGCGAAGGTGCTGAACGCGATCTCGATCGTCACCTTCGTCCTGGCGGTCTTCTTCCTGTTCCACCGCGGGCTGCACCTGTCGGTGGAATTCACCGGCGGCACGGTGATGGAAGTGAACTACCCGCAGGCGGCCGAGCTCGACAAGGTGCGCGGCGCCGTCAGCGGCCTGGGCTACCAGGACGTGCAGGTGCAGAACTTCGGCAGCTCGCGCGACGTGATGATCCGCCTGCCCGCCCAGAAGGGCGTGAGCTCGCAGGAGCAGAGCAACCGCGTGATGGCCGCCCTCAAGACGGTGGACCCGTCGGTGCAGCTGCGCCGCAACGAATTCGTCGGCCCGCAGGTGGGCGACGAGCTCACCTCCAACGGCCTCAAGGCGCTGGGCATGGTGGTGGTGGGCATCATGATCTACCTGGCCTTCCGCTTCGAATGGAAGTTCGCGCTGTCCACCGTGCTGGCCAACCTACACGACGTGGTGATCATCCTGGGCTTCTTCGCCTTCTTCCAGTGGGAGTTCTCGCTGGCGGTGCTGGCGGCGGTGCTGGCGGTGCTGGGCTATTCGGTGAACGAGTCGGTGGTGATCTTCGACCGGATCCGCGAGAACTTCCGGCGCTACCGCAAGATGGACACGGTCGAGATCATCGACAGCGCCATCACCGGCACCATCAGCCGCACGATCATCACGCACGGCTCCACCCAGCTGGTGGTGCTGTCGATGTTCTTCTTCGGCGGCCCGACGCTGCACTACTTCGCGCTGGCGCTGACCATCGGCATCTGCTTCGGCATCTATTCGTCCTGCTTCGTGGCCGCGTCCATCGCCATGTGGCTGGGCGTGAAGCGCGAGGACCTGATCAAGGGCGGCCCGGCCAAGCGCGACGAGGATCCGAACGATCCCAACGCCGGCGCCACGGTCTGAACCCCGCCCGGCGGCGGACAGTCCGTCACCGTTGCACCACAAGCCCGGCCCCGCCGGGCTTTTTTCATGGCCGAAACAACGGCGTGGGGAAGCGTCCGACGGTGAAGTGGCCCCGTCTCCGTTACATTCCAAAGGCCTGAATTAACAAGAATTCACTATTTTTCGACCAGCCCGGCTTGCGCCGTCGCTGGTCTCGTTCCGTCCGCGAGACGCCGTCCTGCTGCCATGAGCCCTGCGCTCCCCCGCGAACCCGCCCTGCTGCTTGCCCGTGAGGCGCGCGAACGCTTCGTCCGCGCGATGGACGCGGCCGTCGCGCGCACGGCGCAGGCGATCCGCGAGCGCCTGCTGGCCCTGTCGGGCGAGGTGGGCACGGCGCGCAAGATGCAGGAGAACCGGGACCACCTGCTGGCCTGGGAGGCCGGCCAGGCTGCCTGGCTGGACACCGTGCGCCAGCGCTGGACGCAGGCCCTGTCTTCGGCCCGCCCGGCGGGCGGCAGCGGTGCGGCCTCGCTGCGGCTCGAGCTGGTCGGCGACGACGTGGTGGAAGAAGGCATCCTGATTTCGCGACTGTCGATGGCGCTGCAGGACAGGTCGCCCTTCGCCCTCAACGAACTGAAGCTGCGCATGCAGCACCTCGAAGGCAACGGCGGCGTGGACTGGGCAGTGGGCGACGTGCTGCGGCCCGAGACGCTGGCCCGCATCCTCGTCGAGGCCTGGAGCGCCACGGCGCTGCCGCGCAGCCTCTGGGCGCAGGTGCAGGACGTCATTGCCGGCCACCTGGGCGACGCGTCGACCAAGGGCTACGACGACCTCAACGCCTTCCTGGTCGGCCGCGGCATCCTGCCCGAGATCGAGTTGCGCAGCCTGGTGCGCCGCGGTGCCGACAGCAGCCCTGCGCCGCTCGGCAGCCCGACCGGCTCGGCGTCGCTGCGTGGCGGGCCGGGGGCGTACGGCGCCGGCGCGGCGGGCCATGGGACCGGGGCGGCGCCCTACGGTGCAGGCGCGGCGCCCTACGGGCCAGGCGCTGGCGCGGCGTCCGCCGGGTGGGACCGCACGCGCCCGCTGTCGGTGCCCGACCAGTCCGTGGGCGCGGTGCCGCCACCCGTCTCCGCCGCGCGCCAGCAGGCGGGCGCCATGCTCGGCCGCCTGCGCCGGCTCATCGGCGTGGTGTCGGGCACGTCCGGCGGCGCTTCCGCCCCGGCCGCCCCCGGGGGCGGTGCGGGGGCGGGCCATCCGGGCGCCACCTGGGCCGGCCCCGGCGGCTTCGCCGCGCCGGTGGGCGGCGGCCCCGCCATGGCCGGCGGTCCGCCGCAGGGCGGCAGCTGGGCCACCCGCACCGGTTCCCAGGCTTTCACGGCCGCCATCGCCGACGTCGAGGCCGCCTATCCCTTCAATGCTGCCGTGTACGTCGACATCGCCGATCCCGCTTCCGTCCAGCGCGCCTCGGCCGACCTTCGCCGGCAGAGCGGCGAGCTGAAGCGCCGCGCCCCCACCTCCGCAGACAAGGCCACCGTGGAAGTCGTCGCCCTGATGTTCCAGGCCATCCTGTCCGAGGAACGCATTCCCTTCTCCGTGCGCGTGTGGTTCGCCCGGCTGCAGATGCCGGTGCTGCGCGTGGCGGTGGCCGACGCCGAATTCTTCGCCACGCTGCAGCATCCGGCGCGCATGTTGATCGACCGCATGGGCTCGGTGGTGATGGGCTTCGACGCCGCCGCCATCTCGGGCAGCGCGCTGGAGGGCGAAATCCGCCGCGTGGTGCAGGTGATCGAGCAGTACCCGGAGACCGGCCAGCGCGTCTTCAAGCTGGTCTACGACGAGTTCGTGACCTTCCTGTCCAAGTACCTGACGCAGAACGACGCCACGCAGAAGGTGGTGAGCGTGGCCCAGCAGGTGGAGCAGAAGGAGACGCTGGCGATCCAGTACACCATCGAGCTTCGCAAGATGCTCAACGACATGCCGGTGCGCGAGGAGATCCGCGAATTCCTTTTCAAGGTGTGGGCCGAGGTGCTGGCCATCGGCGCCCTCAAGTACGGCGCCCACGACGAGCAGACGGCGCAGTTGCGCCGCGTGGCCTCCGAGCTGGTGTGGGCGGCCAGCGCCAAGCCCAGCCGCAGCGAGCGCGCCCGCATGATCCAGGCGCTGCCGGACCTGCTGCAGCGCCTGCGCCAGGGCATGGACCTGATGGGCCTGACCGGCCAGCCGCAGGAAGACCACATCAAGACGCTGGGCCGCACGCTGTCCGACGCCTTCACCGCCAAGACCGAGAGCATTCCGGTGGCGCAGATCGAGAATCTGGCAAGCCGCCTGGCCAACCTGGAGGCCGTGATCGGCGACGAGGCCTCGGCGCCGCTGGCGCTGGATTCCACCAATCTGGAGCTGCTGCTGGGCATCGACGTGTCGTCGATGGAGGTGCTGCCCAACAACGGTGCCGAGGCGCCGGCCGAGGCGGTGGCCTGGGCGCATGCGCTGCAGATCGGCGCCTGGTTCCTGCTGGACCACAACAGCCGGCCCAGCCAGGTGCAGTTCGTCTGGCGCAGCAAGCACCGGCAGCTGCATCTGTTCGCCTCGCCGGACGGGCGGCAGTTCCTGATCCAGGCGCAGCGCCTGGCGGCCTACCTGCAGGGCGGGCTGCTGGTGCCGGCGGAGGAAGAGACCCTCACGGCGCGCGCCACCCGCGAGGCGCTGGCCAAGATCGACGCGAATCCGGAG
Organism: Pseudacidovorax intermedius; assembly: GCF_001476815.1. Lineage (GTDB taxonomy): Bacteria > Pseudomonadota > Gammaproteobacteria > Burkholderiales > Burkholderiaceae_C > Xenophilus > Xenophilus intermedius_A. Next base: position 45,908 of record NZ_LDSL01000072.1, read on the forward strand.
CGTCTGCTGACGTAGGCACGCGCGCCAGGCCGCTTTGCGGGGCCGGCCGCTCTGTCGGCCGGCTGGCCGTGCTCAGCCGCGTTCGACGCGCTGGAACAGGCCGCCCGGGAGGCGGCCCACGCGGCCGTCCAATTCCAGTTCCAGCAGACGCGCCTGCAGCACCGGCGTGGGCAGGCCGGTGCGGGCGCACAGGGCATCGAGCGTGGCGGGGGCGTGGCCCAGGTGGGCGAGCAAGGGATCGTCGCCGGCGTCCTCGTCGGCCAGCGCGCCCTCGTCCTCCAGGATGTCCGCCGCGGGACGCACCGCCGTTGCCGCCGTCGGCCGGCGCAGTTCCTCCAGCACGTCCTCGGCCGTCTCCACCAGCTTGGCGCCCTGGCGGATCAGCGCATGGCAGCCGCGCGACTGCGGCGCGTGGATGGAGCCCGGAATCGCGAACACCTCCTTGCCCTGCTCCACCGCGCAACGGGCGGTGATGAGGGAGCCGGAGGCGAGCGCCGCCTCCACCACCAGCGTGCCTTGCGACAGCGCGGCGATGAGCCGGTTGCGGCGCGGAAAGTTGGCCTGCAGCGGCGGCGTGCCCAGCGGCTGCTCGCCGAGGATCACGCCGCGCTCGGCGATGCGGTGGGCCAGCGCCCGGTGGCGCGCCGGGTAGACCCGGTCCAGCCCGGTGCCGACCACGGCGACGGTGGCCAGCACGCCGTCACGCGCCGTGGCGGCTTCCAGCGCGCCCTCGTGCGCGGCGCCGTCCACGCCCAGCGCCAGGCCCGAGACGATGGTGAGGCCCGCCTCGCCCAGCGCCCGGGCGAAGAGCCGCGCATCGACGGCGCCCTGCGGCGTGGGATTGCGGCTGCCCACGATGGCCAGGCCGTCGGCCGGCAGCGGCACGTCGACCAGCGCCGCCGGACCGAGCAGGTACAGCAGCAAGGGCGGATCGGCGATCTCGAGCAGGCCGGGCGGATAGGCCGCGTCGCCCAGGGCGACGATGCGGTGCACGGCGCCGCCGGGACCGGTGGCCGCCAGCCAGTCCTGCGTGCGCGCCAGCACGGCGTCGAAACCCTCGGGCGGCGCCAGGATGGCGCGGGCCTGGGCAGCGCTGCACACGGCTTCGAGCGCGGCGGCACTCTGGCCGAGCAGTGCGTCCGGCAAGCCGAAGGCGGTCAGCAGCCGCCGTGCGGTGCCCGGGCCGACGCCCGGGGCCAGGGCCAGCCGCAGCCAGCCCGCCAAGTCCTCCCTGTCCAACCCTCGCTCCCTTTCGCTCTTGTCAGTCGTCCGCGGCGCTAACGCGCCACCCGCATGGCATAGAACCGGCGCCACCCTCCTGATCGAATGGCCGCGGAGCAGGCCATGCCAGTGCACCCGCGGAACCGGCTTTGCCGGGCCGGGGGGTGCGCCCCTCGAGGGGGATTGGACTTCCACACGCAGTGAGGAAGTCCAAACGGGGTGGTTTCATCCATCTCATGGATTGGCAAGGCGGTCGCCCGCACGCGGCGGGCTGGTGATCTCGAGCACCAGCGCGTACGACACGCGCTCGAAGGGACGGAACACCATCAGCAGGCCGATGCGCTCGTCGGGCAGCTTGAGGGTTTCCTTGTCGCCGCCGGTGCGGTCCACGATGGTCTGGCCGTTCTTCAGGATGGCCAGCACGTTGCCGCTCTCGATGCCGTCGGCCAGGCCCTTGTTGATGGTCACGACCTGGTTCTGGCCGGCGTACTGCACGCCGCTGCCGTAGATGGAGATGATGCGGCCGTTGGCGACCTCCACCTTCGGCGCGCGCGGCGCATAGCTGATGAGCTGCTGCGGCGGCTCGGGCAGCAGCCGGTCGCCGGCGCGGATCTCCTCCCGCGCGGCGATCACGTCCACGGTGGCGGGCACGACCAGGCCGGGTGCGGAATCGGTGTCCGGCGTGCGCGATTCGCCACGCACCAGGCGCACGCGGCCGACGTACTGGGCCTCGTAGCCCAGGATCTCGCCGGTGCCGGGGTCGGCCAGCGGCGTCGCGTTGCGGAACACGCGGTATTGGGGCAGCGGGCCGGCCGGCTCGGTCACCGGCGCATCGGCCGGGCCGCGGACATAGGCGCGGTCGCCGCGCGACAGCAGCACCCGCTCGCCGTCGCCGGCCACGATGCGCGGGGCGGCGGCCAGCGTGCCCTCGTCGACCACCAGCGGCTCGGTCAGGAAGGCATCGATGCGGCTCGGATCCAGCATGGGCAGGGCCAGGCTGTTCGGATCGGACTCGTAGCGCGTGCGCGGCGACAGCTTGACCGTGTCGCCGCTGCCGCCCGCGCCGCGGCGCAGGCCCAGGCGGGCCCGGCCGCCGGACTTGTCGAGGTAGAGCACCTGGCCGGGATAGATCAGGTGCGGATTGGCGATTTCCCGCAGGTTCATGCCCCACAGCTCGGGCCAGCGCCAGGGCTTGCGCAGGTAGAGGCGGGAGATGGCCCAGAGCGTGTCGCCGCGCTTGACCGTGTACTCGTCGGGCGCGTTGGGCGCCAGTTCGGACAGCGGCACGCCCTGTTGCGCCGTCTGCTGGGCGACGGCCCGCTGGGTCGGCGTGACCGGGTAGTTCTGCGCGGACGCGGTGGCGGCGCCGAGCAGGGCTGCGGCGGCGAGGGGGATGGCGGGCAGTCGAAGGTGGTACATGGTCGGCGCGCCATCCTGCCACGGGACGGGCGGGAGCAGCGGATACTCACAATTTGCAACGATTTTGCGCGCAAGCCATGCCGGCAGCAACGTCATCCGGGTCCCCGACGGACGGTCGGTGGGCGAAATGGCGAAAATAGCCACAACTTTGTGCAAAAGACATGGCCCTGAGACCCATCCTGAGCTACCCCGACCCGCGCCTTCACACCGTCGCCAAGCCGGTGCAGGCGGTGGACGCGCGCATTCGCGCGCTGGTCGCGGACATGCTCGACACCATGTACGACGCCAGCGGCATCGGCCTGGCGGCCTCCCAGATCGACGTGCATGAGCGGCTCGTCGTGATCGACGTGTCGGAAGAACGCAACGAGCCCATCGTCCTGATCAACCCCGAGATCGTCTGGGCCAGCGACGAGAAGGTCATGAACGAGGAAGGCTGCCTGTCCGTGCCCGGCATCTACGACGGCGTGGAGCGTTCGACGGCCGTTCGGGTGCAGGCGCTGGACGCCGACGGCAATCCGCGCACCATCGAGGCCGAGGGCATCCTGGCCATCTGCATCCAGCACGAGCTGGACCACCTGCTGGGCAAGGTGTTCGTGGAATACCTGTCGCCGCTCAAGCGCAACCGCATCAAGACCAAGCTGCTCAAGCAGCAGCGCGATGCCGGCCGCGACAGCGGACGGCGCAGCGCATGACCGTCCTGCAGCGCTTCGCACTCGCGGCGGCCGTGGCCGCCCTGGTGGCCGGCTGCGCGAGCGAGCCGCAGCGCCTGGCGCCCGGCACCGGACGGGCCGAAGTGCTGCAGCAGCTGGGCATGCCGACGGCCAGTTACCCGCTGCCGACGGGCGAACGCCTGCAGTACTCGCGCCAGCCGGCAGGCTTCGCGGTCAACAACGTGGACCTGGATGCCGCCGGCCGCGTCGTCGCCGTGACGCAGGCGCTGGACGAGCGCCTGTTCGGCCAGATCGCCGTCGACCAGTGGCGCGTGGCCGACGTGCTGCGCGCCTTCGGCCGGCCCGAACTGGTGTCGCGGGTCGGCTCGTTCGGCGGCGACGTGTGGCAGTGGCGATATCTCCAGCTCAACTCGCCGCGATTGCTGTACATCTACATCGATCCGCAGGGCATCGTGCGCCGCTACCACACGGGCGACGACCTGCGCTTCGTGCCGCCGAACTGGCCCTGACCCCCACACCGAGACCTGAAGAAGCCGTCGTACCGATGAGGATCGTTTTCGCGGGCACGCCCGAATTCGCCCGCGTGGCGCTGGAAGCGCTGGAATCCGCCGGCTTCGACATTGCCCTGGTGTTCACCCAGCCCGACCGGCCCGCGGGCCGCGGCATGAAGCTGCAGGCCTCGCCGGTCAAGGCCCATGCCGTGGCGCGCGGCTGGCCCGTGGCCCAGCCGCGCAGCCTGCGGCTGGACGGCAAGTACCCCGAGGATGCGGCCGACGCACGGCAGCAATTGATCGACGCCGGCGCCGACGCGATGGTGGTGGCCGCCTACGGCCTGATCCTGCCGCAGTGGGTGCTGGACCTGATGGCTGGCCGGGGCGACGGCGCGCCCGGGGGCACGCGCGCCCTGGGCTGCCTCAACATCCACGCCAGCCTGCTACCGCGCTGGCGTGGTGCCGCGCCCATCCACCGCGCCATCGAGGCCGGCGATGCCGAGACCGGCGTGACGATCATGCAGATGGACGCCGGCCTGGACACGGGCGACATGCTGCTGGCCGAATCGCTGGCCATCGGCGCCCAGGAGACCACCGGCCAGCTGCACGACCGCCTGGCCGCGATGGGCGGCCGGCTGATCGTGCAGGCCTTGCGCCAGGCCCAGGCCGGCCCGCTGCCGCGCACGCCCCAGCCCGCCGAGGGCGTGACCTACGCGCACAAGATCGAGAAGGCCGAGGCCCGCCTCGACTGGCAGCAGGACGCTGCCACGCTGGCGAGGCGCGTGCGCGCCTTCGATCCCTTCCCGGGTGCCGTGGCCGAGCTGGACGGCCAGCCCATCAAGATCTGGGCCGCGCATGCCGAGCCCGCCGACGGCCACGCCGGCGCCCCCGGCACGGTGCTGCGCGCCGATGCCGGCGGCGTCGCCATCGCCACCCGCGACGGCACGCTGGTCGCCACCCAACTGCAGCGCGCCGGCGGCAAGCGCCTGCCCGCGGCCGACTTCCTGCGCGGAGCGCCCCTGGCCGCCGGCACGGTGCTGGCCTGATGTTCTGGTCGTCCGCCATCCGCCGTCAGCCGGCCTTCCGTGAAGGCGCGCGGCTGATGGCGCCGGTGGCCCTGGGCATCGGCGCCTGGGGGCTGATGACGGGCGTGGCCATGGTCAAGGCCGGCCTGTCGCCGCTGGAGGCCGTGCTGATGACGGTGCTGGTCTATGCCGGCAGCGCGCAACTGGCGGCGGTGCCGCTGCTGGTGGCGGGCGCGCCGGCCTGGGTGATCCTGGTCACGGCCTTCTGCGTCAACCTGCGCTTCGTGGTCTTCAGCCTGCACCTGCGCCATTACCTGATGCACATGCCGCGCTGGCGCCGGCTGGTGCACGGCTACCTGACGGGCGACCTGAGCTATGCCGTCTACACCCGCCGCTATCCGCAGCCGCCGGCGACGCAGGACGAGCGGGACGACCAGGAGGCCTACCTGGTCGGCGGCTACACGGTCAACTGGGCCTGCTGGGTGCTGCTGAGCCTGGCCGGCGTGGCGCTGGCCGAGCTGATTCCGCAGCGCTGGGGCCTGGGCTTCGCCGGCGTGCTGGCGCTGGTGGGCATCCTGGCCTCGATGGTCACCACCCGGCTGCAGGTGCTGGCCTTGCTGATCGCCAGCGCGACCGCGGTCGCGGCCTATTCGCTGCCACTGCGGCTGAACATCGTGCTGGCCATCGGCCTGGCGGTGATGGCGGCCTTCTGGATCGAGCAGCAGCTGGCGGCCCTGTCGCGCCGCCGCGCGGGCGAGGCCGGCTGATGCAGACCGACCCGTGGACCGTCGCCGTCATCGTCGGCCTGGCCGCCGTGACGGTGATCACCCGCGGCTTCTTCTTCATTTCCGAGCGCAGCCTGCCGCTGCCCGCCTGGGTGCACCGCGCGCTGCGCTATGCGCCCGTGGCGGCGCTGGCGGCGGTGATCGCGCCCGAGATCGTGATGACCGGCGGCCAGTTCATCGGCACCTGGCACGACGCACGGCTGTTCGCGGCCGCCGCCGGCGCGGCCCTCTACCTCTGGCGGCGCAGCACGCTCATCACCATGGCCGGCGGCATGGCGGTGTACCTGCCGCTGCACCTGGGACTGGGCTGGTAGGGCACGGACCGCTCCCTACAATGCCCCGTTGCCCGTCCCGCCCCGCGCGCGGACGCCACCGAGACAACCCTTTCCACACCCTTCCCGCCCCGACCATGAACGTCATCCGCTTCTCCGACCTGTGTGCACAAGGCAAGGCCCAGGGCCGCCGCGTCTTCATCCGCGCTGACCTGAACGTGCCGCAGGACGACGCTGGCCGCATCACCGAAGACACGCGCATCCGCGCCTCGGTGCCCTGCATCCAGATGGCGCTGGATGCCGGCGCCGCGGTGATGGTCACCTCCCACCTCGGCCGCCCGACCGAGGGTGCCTTCAAGCCCGAGGATTCGCTGGCCCCCGTCGCCCGGCGCCTGGGCGAGCTGCTGGGCCGCGAGGTGCGCCTGGCCGCCGACTGGACCGACGGCGTGCAGGTCGCGCCCGGCGAGGTGGTGCTGCTGGAGAACTGCCGCCTGAACAAGGGCGAGAAGAAGAACGACGAGGCGCTGGCCCGCAAGATGGCCGCGCTGACCGACATCTACGTCAACGACGCCTTCGGTACCGCCCACCGCGCCGAGGCCACCACCTACGGCATCGCCCAGTTCGCGCCCGTGGCCTGCGCCGGCCCGCTGCTGGCGGCCGAGATCGACGCCATCACCAAGGCCCTGGCCGCGCCGAAGCGCCCGCTGGTGGCCATCGTGGCCGGCTCCAAGGTGAGCACCAAGCTGACCATCCTCAAGAGCCTGTCGGCCAACGTGGACCAGCTGATCGTGGGCGGCGGCATCGCCAACACCTTCATGCTGGCCGCCGGCCTGCCCATCGGCAAGTCGCTGGCCGAGGCCGACCTGGTCGGCGAGGCCAAGGCCGTGATCGAGGCCATGCGCGCCCGTGGCGCCGCGGTGCCGATTCCGGTGGACGTGGTGACGGCCAAGAGCTTCTCGGCCGACGCGCCCGCCACCGTCAAGCCCGCCACCGAGGTGGCCGAGGACGACCTGATCCTGGACATCGGCCCGCAGACCGCCGAGCAGCTCGCCGCCCAGTTGAAGCAGGCCGGCACCATCGTCTGGAACGGCCCGGTCGGCGTGTTCGAGTTCGACGCCTTCGCCAAGGGCACCGAGGCCATCGCCCGCGCCATCGCGGCGAGCGACGCCTTCTCCATCGCCGGCGGCGGCGACACGCTGGCGGCCATCGCCAAGTACGGCATCGAGAAGGACGTGGGCTACATCTCCACCGGCGGCGGCGCCTTCCTGGAAGTGCTGGAGGGCAAGACGCTGCCGGCCTTCGAGATCCTGGAGAAGCGCGCAGCAGGCTGAGCACCTGGTGGCGGCGCCCGATGCGCCGTCGTGGGGCCAGCCAGACGGATCCCGTCAAAGGCGCCCGCAACAAAAAACCCGGCCCGCATCGCTGCGGGGCCGGGTTTTTTGTTGTCCCGTCGCATACGGCGTCAGGCCGCTGCGAGGGCTCGGGCGGCGTCAGGCCGGACGGGCGGCGGCGTCGGCCTGCGGCGGCACCAGCGAGCGCAGTTCGCTCGTGGCGCGGCCCTTGAAGTCGGTCCAGCACTGGCGCGTGAAGTCGTACAGCTTGCAGGCGCGGGCGGTGTCGAAGTACCACTTCCAGGAGAAGCGCTGGATGATGATGCGGCCAGGCAGCATCTGCTCGAGCACCTTCTGCGTTTCCTTGAGCTTGTAGAGCGGGATGCTCATGTCCACGTGGTGGGCGGTGTGCTCCATGATGTGGTGCATCAGCGCGCCGACCTTGAACGGGAAGGTCAGGTGCACGGTGGTGGACACGAAGGGCTGGGCGCGCTGCCAGGCGGCCTTCTCGTTGTGCCACTGGACCTTGACGTGGGTGTGGTGGCCGTAGATGACGAAGCCCATCATGTTGAACCAGAACACCATCGGCACCACGAAGCCCAGCAGCACCAGCAGCCAGGCCGACTGGCCGGTGGCGAAGGCGGCGCCGACCAGGGCGGCGATCCACACCAGCGCGAAACCGCTGACCAGCAGGCAGTCGCGGGTGAAGACCGGGCGGTAGGTGTTGCCCATGATCTTCTTGCTGGGGAACATCATCTTGGCCCACCAGATCTCGACGGCGTAGTACAGACCCGGGCCCCAGCCGCTGCGGTAGATGCGCTCGGCCACGCGGCGCATCGGCGACATGGCGCGGTACTCGTCCTGCGTCATGGGCGCCCAGACGAAGTCCACGCCCTTGAGGTTGGTGAAGCCGTGGTGCACCACGTTGTGGCCCATGTCCCAGAGGCTGTAGGCCGTGAGCGAGGGCAGAAAGGCGATGCGGCCGAGCCACTTGTTGAGGCGCCGGTTCTCGGTCAGGCTCTGGTGGCAGCCGTCGTGCCCAATGATGAACAGCCGGCCGATGACGAAGCCGGCGGCCAGGGCGGCCAGCAGCTTGAGCCAGACGGCATCGACCAGCACCACCGCGGCCATCAGGCCGAAGAACAGGATGTAGTCGAGCGTGACGAGGCCGAAGGCGCGCCAGGTGCTGCGCTGCGCGAGGGGCGTCAGCCAGCTGCGGATGATCTTGCGGTGCGGCAGCGGGGCGCTGGGCTCAAGCGGCTCGGGCAGCGCAATTTCAGGTCGGTAAGCCATTGATATCAGGCAGGTTTTCGGATCTGGACAACCCGCGACGATAACCGATGCGCTTGTCGCGGCGATGACGGCCGTCAAAAAAGCCCTTGAAAGAAATGCCGATAAGCGCTATTCCCGCGCGGCATGCCGGTGCAGCCGGCCGCCCGCGGCGCATGGGTGAGAATTCCCCACCGCCCTGCGCTTCCGTCTGGGGCGGCGCGATTCCGGAGACACCGTTCATGGCCCCCCGCATTCCCCGCCACGCCACCAAGATCGTCGCCACCCTCGGCCCGGCCTCGAATTCGCCGGCGCTGATCGAGCAGATGATCGTCCACAAGGTCAGCGTGGTGCGCCTGAACTTCAGCCACGGCCAGGCGCAGGACCACATCGACCGCGCCGCCATGGTGCGCGAGGCCGCGCGCCGTGCCGGCCGCGAGGTGGCCATCATGGCCGACCTGCAGGGCCCAAAGATCCGCGTCGGCAAGTTCGCCGAGGGCAAGGTCTGGCTGGAGCCGGGCGCCACCTTCGTGCTCGATGCCGCCCGCCTGGAGCCGGGCGACGTGCAGACCGTGGGCCTGGACTACAAGGACCTGCCGCGCGACGTGAAGGCCGGCGACCGGCTGCTGCTCAACGACGGCCTGATCGTGCTGCGGGTGGACGGCGTGCGCGGCGACGCGGTGCACACCACGGTGGTGGTGGGTGGCGAGCTGTCGAACAACAAGGGCATCAACAAGGAGGGCGGCGGCCTGACGGCGCCGGCCCTGACGGCCAAGGACATGGAGGACATCAAGACCGCCATGAGCTTCCAGGCCGACTACGTGGCGGTGAGCTTTCCGAAGAACGCCACCGACATGGAGATGGCGCGCCAGCTGTGCAACGTGGCCGGCGCCGAATGGGGCCACAAGCCGGGGCTGATCGCCAAGATCGAGCGCGCCGAGGCCATTCCGCGGCTGGAGGAAATCCTGCGCGCCAGCGACGGCATCATGGTCGCGCGCGGCGACCTGGCGGTGGAGGTCGGCAACGCTGCCGTGCCGGCGCTGCAGAAGAAGATGATCCGCATGGCCCGCGACATGGACCGCGTGGTCATCACGGCCACGCAGATGATGGAGTCGATGATCACCAACCCGGTGCCCACCCGCGCCGAGGTCAGCGACGTGGCCAATGCCGTGCTGGACGGCACCGACGCTGTGATGCTCTCGGCCGAGACGGCCGCCGGCCGCTATCCGCTGGAAACGGTCAAGGAGATGAGCCGCATCTGCGAGGCCGCCGAGCAGGCCGAGGACCCGGCGCACGACCTGGACTTCAGCGGCGGGCACTACAACCGCATCGACCAGTCCATCGCCATGGGCGCGCTCTTCACCGCCCACCACCTGGGCGCCAAGGCCATCGTGGCGCTGACCGAATCGGGCTCCACCGCGCTGTGGATGAGCCGGCATGCGGCGCACATCCCCGTCTACGCCCTCACGGCGCGGCTGACCACGCAGCGGCGCATGGCGCTCTACCGCAACGTGCGGCCGCTGCTGATGGAGTCGCAGAACGACCGCGACGGCGCCCTGCACCAGGCGGAGGAGCACCTGAAGAAGCGCGGCATCGTGCAGAGCGGCGACGTCTACGCCATCACCTGCGGCGAGCCGATGGGCGCGCCTGGCGGCACCAACATGCTGAAGATCTGCCGGGCGGCTTGAGCCCCTCCATCGCGTAGGACAGCCCCGCAGGCCGGAAACCAAAGCGGCCCTGGCTGCGTAAGGGGAACATGGCTCCCCCTCTCATCCTGCTGCGTCCGGTCGCGGTTGCCCTGGCCGTCCTGGCCGGCGCCCTGGCCCTCGGCGCCTGCTCGCCCATCAAGCTGGTGGACCGGCTGACGCCCACCGACACCTACACCGTGCAAAACGGCATCGCCTACGGCGACGCACCGCGCCAGCGGCTGGACCTCTACCAGCCGCTCGCCCGCACCGCGCCGCCGCCCGGCAAGCGGCCGTTGGTGGTCTTCTTCTACGGCGGCACCTGGACCACCGGCGAGCGGGCGCAGTACCGCTTCGTCGGCGAGGCGCTGGCCGCGCACGGCGCGGTGGTGGCGGTGGCGGACTACCGGCTGTCGGGCGAGGTGCAGTACCCCGCCTTCGTGCGCGACAGTGCCCTGGCCGTGAAATGGGGGCTGGACCATGCCGCCGCCGTCGGTGCCGACCCGGCCCAGGTCTACGTCATGGGCCATAGCTCGGGCGCCTACAACGCCGCGATGGTGGCGCTCGATGCGCGCTGGCTCGGCGAGCTGGGCGCCAGCCCGCGCCAGCTGGCCGGCTGGATCGGCCTGGCCGGGCCCTACGACTTCCTGCCCATCGGCGACCCGGACGTGAAGCGCGCCTTCGACTGGCCGCGCACCCTGCCCGAGTCCCAGCCCATCCAGCACGTCACGGCCGCCGCGCCGCGCACGCTGCTCATGGCCGCCACGCGCGACAACCTGGTCGACCCGCAGCGCAACACCGCGCAGATGGCCCGCAGGCTGGAAGCGGCCGGCGTGCCGGTGGAGGTGCACACCTTCGACAACCTCAGCCACATCACGCTGATGGGCGCCGTCGCGCGCCGCATCCAGTGGATCGGCGGGCCCGTCATGCCGCCGCTGCTGAGCTTCCTCGGACTGCCGCCGTCGGATTCGTCCCACAGGGCCCCTCATTAGAATCGTTGGAATTTTTTTGCACTTTCCACGATTAAAGAGGACATCACCATGGCACTTGTTTCGATGCGCGAGTTGCTGGACCACGCGGCCGCCAACGGCTACGGCATTCCGGCCTTCAACGTGAACAACCTGGAGCAAGTGCAAGCCGTGATGGCCGCCGCCGACGAAGTGGGCGCCCCGGTGATCCTGCAGGCCAGCGCCGGCGCCCGCAAGTACGCCGGCGAGCCCTTCATCAAGCACCTGATCCAGGCCGCCACCGAGGCCTATCCGCACATCCCGCTGGTGATGCACCAGGACCACGGCACCAGCCCCAAGATCTGCGCCGGCGCCATCGACCTGGGCTTCGGCTCGGTGATGATGGACGGCTCGCTGCGCGAGGACGGCAAGACCCCCGCCGACTTCGCCTACAACGTGGACGTGACCCGCAAGGTGGTCGAGATGGCCCACAAGGTCGGCGTGACCGTCGAGGGCGAGCTGGGCTGCCTGGGCAACCTGGAAACCGGCGATGCCGGCGAGGAAGACGGCATCGGCGCCGAAGGCAAGCTGGACCACAGCCAGATGCTGACCGACCCCGAAGAGGCCGCCCAGTTCGTCAAGGCCACGCAGCTGGACGCCCTGGCCATCGCCATCGGCACCAGCCACGGCGCCTACAAGTTCAGCCGCCCGCCCACGGGCGACATCCTGGCCATCAGCCGCGTCAAGGAAATCCACGCCCGCATTCCCAACACCCACCTGGTGATGCACGGCTCGTCGTCGGTGCCGCAGGAGCTGCGCGCCATCATCAACCAGTACGGCGGCCAGATGAAGGAAACCTACGGCGTGCCGGTGGCCGAGATCCAGGAAGCCATCAAGCACGGCGTGCGCAAGATCAACATCGACACCGACATCCGCATGGCGATGACCGGCGCGGTGCGCAAGTTCATGGCCGAGAACCCCGAGAAGTTCGACATGCGCGAGTGGATGAAGCCCGCCCGCGAAGCCGCCCGCGCCGTGTGCAAGCAGCGCTACCTGGAGTTCGGCTGCGAAGGCCAGGCCGGCAAGATCAAGGGCGCTGGCCTGCAGGTCATGGCGGCGAAGTACGCCAAGGGCGAGCTGGCGCAGGTCGTTCAGTAAGCGCGGCCTCGACCTGCAGCGCGGTGCACAGCACCGTGTCGTCGCGCATGCAGCCGTGCCACACCATCAGGCCCACGGGCAATTGCCCGGCCTGGTGGCAGGGCAGCGTCAAGGCGCAGCCGTCGAGCATGTTCACCACGCTGGTGTTGCGCACCAGTCGCGCGTTGACCTCGAAGAATGCATCGTCGCGCTCGGCGCCGGGCGCGACGTCGGCGATGGGCGGTGCCACCATGGGCACCGTCGGCGACAGCAGGGCGTCGAAGTCGGCGGTGAGCGCCTCCACCGCTTCGATCCAGCGGCGGCGCGCCTGGCACAGCGCGATGTAGTCGCCCTCCCCCATGGCCCGGCCCTTGAGGATGCGGGCCAGCACGCGCGGGTCGTAGCGGCCCGCATCGCGCGCCAGCCGGTCGCGGTGCCAGGCATAGGCTTCGAAGGCGGCGAACCCGCCACGCGACTGCAGCCCCCCGAACTCCTGGATGACCGGCAGGTCGATGTCCTCGATCTGGAAGCCGGCCTGCGCCAGCCTTGCCAGCGCCGCACCGAAGGCCGCCGAGACGGTCTCGTCCAGTCCGTCCAGCAGGAGCGTGCGGGGCACGGCCAGCCGGCGCATGCCCGGCGGCTTGTGTTCGACGCGGATGGCGCGGGCGGCCAGCACCTCGTGGGCCACGATCGCATCCCGCACGGACAGCGTCACCGCGCCGATGCTGTCCAGGGTGGGCGACAGGGGCACCGTGCCCGTGAGCGGCACCCGTCGGGCGGTGGGCTTGAAGCCGACGATGCCGTTGAGGGCGGCCGGCGTGCGGATCGACCCGCCGGTGTCGCTGCCCAGGCCGATCAGGGCCGCGCCGGCCGCCACGGACACCGCGGCCCCCGAGGACGAGCCGCCCGGAATGCGCGGGACCACCGGGTCCGCCACGTTGTGCGGCGTGGGCA
>NZ_LDSL01000073.1 GCF_001476815.1 Pseudacidovorax intermedius
GCCCAGCAGGCGCTGGCCGCCCGCTTCGGCATCCGCAGCATCCCGACGCTCGCGCTCTTCGTGGGTGGCCGCGAGGTGGCGCGCCAGCCGGGTGCGATGGGGGCCGCGGACATCGTGCGCTGGACGCAGCAGGCGCTTCGACAGGCTCAGCGCGAACGGTGAAGGGGCTTCAGCGCGAACGGCGATGTGGCGTTAGAGCGAGCAGTGATGTCGCATCAGCGCGAACAGTGATGTCGCGTCAGCGCGAGCGGCAACGAGCGGCACCGAGCGGTGCGCGCAGCGCCGGCACCGGTTCAGACGATCAGCAGCACCGCCATCGCCAGCGCCGCCGGCACGGTCTGCACGAACAGGATTTTGCGGCTCGAGGTGGCGGCGCCGTAGAGCCCCGCCACGGCCACGCAGGCCAGGAAGAAGAGCTTGACCGCGAGGCCGGCGGCACCCAGCCACAGTCCCCAGAACAGGCCGGCCGCCAGGAAGCCGTTGTAGAGCCCCTGGTTGGCCGCCAGCACGCGCGTGGCGAGGGCGAACTCCGGCGTCAGGCCGAAAGCCTTGTGGCCGCGCGGCGTGTCCCAGAAGAACATCTCCAGCGCCAGGATGTAGACGTGGATGAGCGCCACGAGGGCCGTCAGCAGGTTTCCGATCATGTGGGTCTCTCTTTCCTCGGCCGCCCTTCGGGCCTGGGGCATCATCGCCGACTCGCCCGCCGCCGCGCACGCACCGTTTCGCCATGCCCTTCTCCCTCGCCGCGCCCGCCCACTTCGAACTGGAGGTGCGCAAGAGCCGCTTCCTCGCCTGCGTGCAGCCGGTGCCCGACCGGCAGGCCGCCCAGGCCGTGGTGGCGCAACTGCGGGCCGCGCATCCGGACGCGGCGCATGTGTGCTGGGCCTTGATGGCGGGCGGCCAGTCGGCCGCGGTGGACGACGGCGAGCCCGCCGGCACTGCCGGCCGGCCGATGCTGGAGGTGCTGCGCCACCACGACCTGGAGGGCGTGCTGGCCACCGTGGTGCGCTACTTCGGCGGCATCAAGCTGGGCGCGGGCGGCCTGGTGCGGGCCTACACCGACGCCGTGGCGCAGGCGCTGAAGGCGGCCGAGCCGGTGCCGCTGCAGCGCCGCGTGGCGCTGGCCTGCCAGGTGCCCTACGCGCTGGAGGGCACGCTGCGGCGCCTGCTGGCGCAGGCCGGCGCCGTGCTGCTGGAGGTGGCGCACGACAGCCTGGTCACGCTGCATTTCGAGGTGGTCGACACCGAGGCGGCGGCCCTGCGCACGCGCATCGACGATGCCGCCCAGGGCCGCGCCGGCTGGCCCTGAGACCGTGCGACCGAAGCCGTCATGCCCGGCGGACGCGCCGCCGGCAGCGGCGGCACGTCAGCCCGTCAGTTGCCCAACGACCGTCATCGGCGTCGCCGCCATCGGCAGGTCGCCCGCCAGCAGCCGGCGCAGCGCCGGCTCCGTCACCGGCCGGCTGAACAGGAAGCCCTGCACCAGGTCGCAATCCAGGCGCTGCAGGCAGTCGAGCTGCGCCTGGGTTTCCACGCCTTCGGCCACCACCCGCATGCCCAGGCTGTGGCCCAGGTCGATCACGGTGCGCACCAGCGCGGTGTCGGCATGGGTGCCGGGCAGGTCCATGACGAAGCTGCGGTCCACCTTGAGCTCGTCCAGCGGAAACTGCTTGAGGTAGGACAGCGAGGAATAGCCGGTGCCGAAGTCGTCCAGCGACAGCGAGATGCCGGTGGCCTTGATCTCGTGCAGGGTACTCAGGCAGGCCGGCACCTCGTTCATCAGCATGCTCTCGGTCAGCTCCACCACCAGCTGGGCCGCGGGCAGGCCGCTGTCGGCCAGGGCGCGGCGCAGCACGCCTTCCAGGTCGCCGCCGATGATCTGCGGCTTGGCCACATTGACCGACACCGACACCGCGCCCAGTCCGTCGGCCGCCCAGGCGGCGACGTCGCGGCAGGCATGCTCGATCACCCACTGGCCGACCTCCTGCACCAGGCCCATTTCTTCGGACAGGGGAATGAACTCGGCCGGCGGCACCAGGCCGCGCTCGGGATGCTGCCAGCGCACCAGTGCCTCCACGCCGGCGATGCGGCGGCTGCCGACGTCCACCTTCGGCTGGTAGTGCAGCCGCAGCTCGCCGCGGGCGGCGGCGCCGCGCAGCTGCGCGCCGAGCAGGGTGCGCTGGTAGGACTGGGCGTTGAGCTGCGGCGAGGCGAAGCTCAGCGGCTGGCCGCTGCGCCGGCCCTCGGTCAGGGCCAGGTCGGCGCTCTGGCACAGGGCGCGGGCGCTGGTGCCGTCGTCGGGGGCCATGGCCGCGCCCAGCCAGGGCGTGGGCGCCACGTCCAGGCCGCGCATGCGCACCGGCTCGGCCAGCGCGGCGAGCACGGCCTTGGCCATGGCGGGCAGCGCCTGCGGGCCCGGCAGCGCATCGATCACCAGGGTGAAATGCTGCTCGTCTAGCCGGGCGGCACGCACGCCGCCGTCGCCCTCGCGCCGGGCGCCGAAGCGCTCTGCCAGGCGCTCCAGCCGGCGCGCGACCACGGTGGTCAGCAGCTCGGCGGCGGCCGGGTCCAGGCTTTCGCGCAGTTGCCGGCATTCGGGCACGCCGATGCTGAACAGCGCCGTGCGCTCGTCCCGCGCCGCCGCCTTCGCCAGCAGCGCCTGCAGGCTCTTGCCGAACAGCGTGCCGTTGGGCAGGCCGGTGAGCTGGTCGTAATGGATCAGCCGCTCGTGGTAGTGGCGGAAGACCAGCGTGTTGCGCACCCGCAGCACCAGTTCGCTCGGATCCACCGGCTTGGCCAGGAAGTCGGTGGCGCCCAGCTGCAGGGCCCGCAGCTTGGACGCCGGGTCGCTGGCGGCGGTGAGCACGATCACCGGCAGATGGCGCAGCGCTTCGTCGGCGCGCACCTGCTCCAGGATCTCGAAGCCGGAGATGCCGGGCATGACCAGGTCCAGCAGCAGCAGCTCGGGACGGTGCTGGCGCAGCAGCGCGGCCGCGTCGGCGGGCTCCTGCGTGGCGATGAAGCGGGTGTAGCCCGCCTCCTCCAGGTAGGTCTGCACCAGGTCCGTCATCAGGGGATCGTCGTCCACCATCATCAGGGTGGACGACAGCAGGGGCGAAGGTGGCGGCACGCTGGGCATGGGTGGGTCAGGTGGTCGAGACGGAGGGAGCGCCGGTGCCGGCGCCGAGCGCGATGCGCCGGCCCAGGGCATCCAGGACCTGCAGCAGGGCCTGGGCGCGGACGGCGTCGCCGGCCTGCACGGCCTCTTCCAGCGACTTGGCGGGTTCGAAGAGTTCGGCAAAGCCCATGCTGCCGCCGGCGCCCTTGAGCCAGTGCGCGAGCGCGGCCGCTTCGTCCTGGCGGCCCTGCTGCACGGCCTGGCGCATCTCCTGCAGCTTGGCGGGCAGCTGGTCGACGAAGCGCTGCACGATGCGGCCGATCTTCTCGTGGCTGGCCAGGGTGGAGACCAGCGGCGCATCGGGCACGTCGGCCACCGGCGCCGCCGGAGCCGCCCCGGCCGTCGCGCGGTTCGGCTCGGCGCGGCCGCCCAGGCGGCGGGCCAGCTCGCGCAGCAGCTGGTTGGCGACGATGGGCTTGGTCTGGTGGCCGGAGAAGCCGGCCTCGTCCAGCTCGCGCTCGAAGCCCTTCATGGCATTGGCGGTGAGGGCGATCACCGGCAGCGTGAAGCCGCGCTGGCGCAGCACGCGCGTGGCCTCGGGGCCGCTCATGACGGGCATCTGGATGTCCATGAGCACCAGGTCGTAGTGGCCGGCGGCGACGGCATCGACCGCCTCGCGGCCGTTTTCGGCCTCGTCCACCTGCAGGCCGGCCTCTTCCAGGAGCACGCGCACCAGCTCGCGGTTCTCGGCCCCGTCGTCGGCCACCAGCACGCGGCCGCCGTCGAAGCGCCAGCGCACCGCCGGTACGGCCTCGCCCGCCTGCCGGTCGGCAAGCGCCTCGGCGGGGTCGATCATGGCCGCGGCGCCCAGCGGCTCGGCGGCGAGCCACAGGCTGAAGGTGGTGCCCCGCCCGGGCTCGCTGCGCACCTCGATGTCACCGCCCATGGCACGGGCGAAGCCGCGGCTGATGGTCAGACCCAGCCCGGTGCCGCCGAAGCGCCGCGTGGTGGACGACTCGGCCTGCACGAAGGGCTCGAAGATGTCGTCCAGCTTGTCGGCGGCGATGCCGATGCCGGTGTCCTGCACGTCGATGCAGTAGTGCGTGGCGGTGCCGTGCAGGCGCAGCCGCAGCGCCACGCGCACCTCGCCCTCGGCGGTGAACTTGATGGCGTTGCCCACCAGGTTGGTGAGGATCTGCCGCAGCCGCACCGCATCGCCCGGCACCGTGGCCGGCAGCCGCGCGGGCAGGTCCAGCTGCAGGCCGATGCCCTTGCTGGCGGCACGGTCAGCCAGGGTCTGCACCACTTCGGCCGCCACCTCGTGCGGCGCGATGGGATGGCGCTCCACCTCCAGCTGGCCGGCCTCGACCTTGGACAGGTCCAGGATGTCGTTGATGAGCGTGAGCAGGTGCTGGCCGCTGGAATGGATGATGTCCAGGTACTTGGACGCCTCGCCCGGCCCGCGCTGGCCGCCGCGGCGCAGCACCTCGGTGAAGCCCAGGATGGCGTTCATCGGCGTGCGGATCTCGTGGCTCATGTTGGCCAGGAAGCGGCTCTTGGCCTCGTTGGCGGCATCGGCCTGGTTCTTGGCCTCGCGCAGGGCGATGCCGCGCTGCTCCAGTTCGGTCACGTCCTGGAAACTCACCACCAGCGCCTGCAGCGCGCCGTCCGGCGCGAGGATGGGCGAGCAGTTGGCCCGCAGCGCATAGGCGCGGCCCTGCGCGCCGCACACGTGCAGGTGCACGTCGCGCTCCAGCATGCGGCTGGCCAGCACCCGCCGCCAGGGCAGCGCCGCCGCGGCCAGGGGCTGCTCGTCGGGGTCGGTCCAGGCGAACTCGTCGGGCGAGCGGCCGATGAGTTGCACCTCGTCCACGCCGAACATGGTGCCGGTGGACTTGTTGGCCAGCACGATGGTGCCGTCGGCGTCGAGCACCAGCAGGCCCTCGGTCAGCGTGTCGTAGGCGGCACGCACGCGGGCCGGCACCACGCGCGAGGGGTCCAGCTCGCGCAGCATGCGGTGCAGGTACAGCGTGAACAGGGGCAGGCAGGTCAGCAGCACGAAGGCGAGCAGCAGCAGCCGCGGGTCCTGCAGCTGGCCGAGCAGCCCGGGCGCGCGCAGCGGCTGGAAGCGGAACTCCACATTGCCCCAGGTGCCGCCGTCCTGCAGCACCGGCACGCGCATCTCGCCGTCGGCCAGCTCGCCCACCGGTCCGGCCGACCAGTCCGCCGCATGCCCGCCGACCTGCGCCACCAGCCGGCCGTCGTGGGTGCGCACGCCCACCGAGCGCAGGCCGGGATTGCGCTCGGCCATGAAGGACAGCAGGTCCTGCGCCGCGGCATCGTCGCCCTGCCCCAGCGGGCCGGAGACGGCGATGGCCATGGTTTCGGCGACCGAGGCGCGGTGGGCCCGCTCGACGGCACCGGCATCGGGCACCAGCCCGAGCCAGAGGGCACCGCCGAGCGCCGCCAGCGCGATGCCGACCAGGCCCAGGGCCAGGTGCAGGGCGGTGGGCACGCGCCGGGCCAGGCGCACCAGGGCCTTCCAGGCCCCCCTCATGGGACGGCTCCCGCCGCGGGCGGCAGGCCCTGCGGCATGCCCGGGCCGGACGAGGCCGCCGCCGGGGTCGACGAGGCGGGCGAGGCGGGCGAGGCGGACGCCGGGGTGGCGCCGGAGGACCGGTCGAACAGCCGCTCGACCTCGCGCTCGCCGGGCGCCACCGGCCCGCGCTTCGGACGCTTGCGGTTGCGGCTCGCGGCCATCACCGGCAGCGGATCGATCATCTGCCAGGCCGGCAGGGCCGACAGCATGGCGCTCGCCAGCACGCCGCCGCGCAGCAACCAGAAGACGTAGCCGATCGACAGGCTGCTGGCCGCCAGCGTGCCCGTGCCGGCCACGGACAGGCGCAGCACGCCCGTCGACGCGCCGGCCTGGCGCGCCTCGTCGAGCAGGCGGCGGGCCTCGTCATGGCCTATGGCGCGCGCGTGGGGCGCCGCTTCGCCCGCCGGCAGGTCGGGCAGCACGGTCGCCAGCGCGTCGGGGCGATGGGCCGGGTCGCGCATCAGCCAGTGGGCGGCTTCCATCGGCAGGCGCAGCAGGGGCGGCGCGGCCTCGACGGCGCGCGCCGTCCAGCGCGCCACGCCGCCGAGTTGCTCGGCGTCGGCGATGGGCGAGCGCACGATCAGGGATGGGAAGGCTGCGTCGGGTGCGAGGGACGCCAAGGCCGGCGCGTTCGCCACTTGCGCATCCGCCGGGGCCAGCGGGTTGACGGCTGCCGCGGGCGTCCGCGGACTGGCCAGAGCGGGGACAAAGGGCTGCGGCTCGGCCGGCGAGGTCGCCATGGGCGGTGGCGGCTCGGCCGCGGCAGGCGCCACAGGCGGCGGCTCGGCGGGTGCAGGCGCCACGGCCGGGACGGGCACGGCCGTGACGTCCAGCGACATCATCGTATCGGCGTACAGGCCCTGCGGATCGGTCGCCCGCACGCGCACCAGCAGTTGCCCGGCCTGGGCCACGGGTGCCATGCCGCTGAAGCGGCCGGTGGCGGCATCGAAGCCCAGCCAGTCCGGCAGCGGCGCGCCGCTGGCCAGCGTCGCGCTGTAGCGCAGGCTGTCGCCGTCCGGGTCCACGAAGGCATCCGCCGGCATGGTGTAGCCGAAAGGGCTGCGGGCCGTGGCCTGTTGCGCGGGCAGCGCGGCGCCGGCGCGCGGGCCGTCGTTCACCGGCGCGATGGCGATGCGCACGGTGGCGCGCGTGCTGCCGCCCTGGCCGTCGCTCACGCGCACGTCGAAGCGGTCGTCGCCATAAAAGTCGGCGTCCGGCGTGTAGACGAAGCCGCCGTCGGGGGCCACCACCACCTTGCCGTGCAGCGGATCGCCGGCCTTGGCATAGGTGAGCGTGTCGCCGTCCACGTCGGTGGCGGCCAGGCGACCGGCGAGCGGCGCGTCCTCGTCCGTGCCGGTGGCCATGTCGGCCATCACCGGCGCGTCGTTGACGGGGGTGACGGTGATGTCGAGCGTGCTGCCGGCGCCGGTGTTGGTGGTGTAGGCGATCTGCGGGACGCGGCCGTTCCAGTCGGCGTCGGGCGTGAACTGCCACTGCCCGTCGGCCGCCAGGGTGAAGCGGCCGACGCCGGCCACCGTGGCCGTGCCGCCGGCCGCCACCGTGGCGGACTGGCCCACCACCTGGAAGGAAACCACGCGCAGGGCGTCGTCCACGTCGCCGTCGTTGTCCAGCACATTGCCCGACGCCGGCGTGTCCTCGGGCGTGGTGGCGGTGTCGGGCCGCAGCACGCTGGGGTCGTCCACCGGCGTGACGGTGATGCGCACCGTGGCGACGGCCGTGCCGCCGTTGCCGTCGCTCACCACCACGGTGAAGCTGTCGCTGCCGTTGAAGTCCTGGTTCGGCGTGTACGTCCAGCGGCCGTCGGCGGCGACCACCGCCGTGCCGTTGCGCGGGTCGCTGGCCTTGGCATAGCTCAGCGCATCCCCGTCCACGTCCGACCCCTGCACCGCGCCGGAGACCGGCGTGTCCTCTGCCGTGGTCTGCGCATCGTCGCCCACCACCGGCGCGTCGTTGACGGCGCCCACGTTGATGGTGACCGTGGACACCGCGGCGCCGCCCTGGCCGTCGCTCACGACGACGGTGAAGCGGTCGACGCCGTTGTAGTTCGACGACGGCGTGTAGACGTAGAGCCCGGTCGCGGTGACGACCACGATGCCGTGCAGTGGATCGCTGCCCTTGGCGTAGCTCAGCGTGTCGCCGTCCACGTCGCCGCCGTTGACCTGGCCGGTGATGGCCAGGTTTTCACCCGTGCTGACGTTGTAGTCGGACACCGTCGGCGCATCGTTGACCGGCGTGACCGTGATGCGCACAGTCGAGGTCGCCATGCCGCCCTTGCCGTCGCTGACGATGACCGTAAAGCTGTCGTTGCCGTTGAAGTCGCGGTTCGGCGTGTACGTCCAGCGGCCATCGGCGGCCACCACCGCCGTGCCGCTGCGCGGGTCGCTGCCCTTGGCGTAGCTCAGCGCGTCGCCGTCCACGTCGGCGCCCTGCACCTGGCCGGAGACCGGCGTGTCTTCCGCCGTCGTCGGCGCATAGTCGCCCACGGTCGGCGCGTCGTTCACCGGCGTGACGGTGATGCGCACCGTCGAGGTCGCCGTGCCGCCATTGCCGTCGTTGACGATGACGGTGAAGCTGTCGTTGCCATTGAAGTTGCGGTTCGGCGTGTACGTCCACCGACCATCGGCGGCCACCACCGCCGTGCCGTTGCGCGGGTCGCCGCCCTTGGCGTAGCTCAACGCGTCGCCGTCCACGTCGGCGCCCTGCACCTGGCCGGCGACGGACGTGTCTTCGGCCGTGGCGACGTTGTCGTCGCCCACCGTCGGCGCGTCGTTCACCGGCGTGACGGTGAGGCGCACCGTCGAGGTCGCCGTGCCGCCCTTGCCGTCGCTGACGATGACCGTAAAGCTGTCGTTGCCGTTGAAGTCGCGGTTCGGCGTGTACGTCCACCGGCCATCGGCGGCCACCACTGCCGTGCCGTTGCGCGGATCGCTGCCCTTGCCGTAGCCCAGCGCGTCGCCGTCAACATCGGCGCCCTGAACCTGGCCGGAGACCGGCGTGTCCTCGGCGGTGGTCTGCGCGGTGTCGCCCACTGTCGGCGCGTCGTTCACCGACGTGACCGTGATGCGCACCGTCGAGGTCGCCGTGCCGCCATTGCCGTCGTTGACGATGACCGTGAAGCTGTCGTTGCCGTTGAAGTCGCGGTTCGGCGTGTACGTCCACCGACCATCGGCGGCCACCACCGCCGTGCCGTTGCGCGGGTCGCTGCCCTTGGCATAGCTCAGCGCGTCGCCGTCCACGTCGGCGCCCTGCACCCGGCCGGAGACCGGCGTGTCCTCGGCGGTGGTCTGCGCGGCGTCGGTGATCGTCGGCGCATCGTTCACCGGCGTGACGATGAGGCGCACCGTCGAGATGGCCGTGCCGCCATTGCCGTCGCTGACGATGACGGTGAAGCTGTCGGTGCCATTGAAATCGCGGTTGGGCGTGTACGTCCAGCGGCCATCGGCGGCGACCACGACTGCGCCGTTTCGCGGATCGCTGCCCTTGCCGTAGCCCAGCGCGTCGCCGTCCACGTCGGCGCCTTGCACCTGGCCAGAGACCGGCGTGTCCTCGGCGGTGGTCTGCGCGGTGTCGCCCACCGTCGGCGCGTCGTTCACCGGCGTGACCGTGAGGCGCACCGTCGAGGTCGCCGTGCCGCCCTTGCCGTCGTTGACGATGACGGTGAAGCTGTCGTTGCCATTGAAGTTGCGGTTCGGCGTGTACGTCCACCGACCATCGGCGGCCACCACCGCCGTGCCGTTGCGCGGGTCGCTGCCCTTGGCATAGCTCAGCGCGTCGCCGTCCACGTCGGCGCCCTGCACCTGGCCGGCGACGGACGTGTCTTCGGCCGTGGCGACGTTGTCGTCGCCCACCGTCGGCGCGTCGTTCACCGGCGTGACCGTGAGGCGCACCGTCGAGGTCGCCGTGCCGCCCTTGCCGTCGTTGACGATGACCGTGAAGCTGTCGTTGCCGTTGAAGTCGCGGTTCGGCGTGTACGTCCACCGGCCATCGGCAGCCACCACCGCCGTGCCGCTTCGGGGATCGCTTCCCTTGGCGTAGCTCAGCGCATCGCCGTCCACGTCGGCGCCCTGCACCTGGCCCGACGCTGGCGTGTCCTCGGCGGTGGTCTGCGCGGTGTCGCCCACCGTCGGCGCATCGTTCACCGGCGTGACGGTGAGGCGCACCGTCGAGGTCGCCGTGCCGCCCTTGCCGTCGCTGACGATGACTGTGAAGCTGTCGTCGCCGTTGAAGTCGCGGTTCGGCGTGTACGTCCAGCGGCCATCGGCGGCCACCACCGCCGTGCCGTTGCGCGGATCGCTGCCCTTGGCGTAAGTCAGGGGGTCCCCATCCGCATCGCTGCCGGTCACTCGGCCCGACACCGGTGTGTCCTCCGCGGTGGCTTGCGCGGCGTCCGTCACCGCCGGCGCACGGTTCGATGCGCCGACCTGGACGGTGATGGTCGCGTTGACGACGCCGCCATTGCCATCGCTCACGGCCACCACGAAGCGATCGGTACCGACGAAGTTGAGCAGCGGCATGTAGACGTACGCCCCGGACACCGCCACCACCAGCGTGCCGTGCAGCGGATCGACGCCTTTGGCGTAGCTCAGCGCGTCGCCGTCGACATCGCTGCCGGTCACCTGGCCGGTCAGCACCGTGCCCTGCAGGATGTTGACCGTTTTGTCGTTCACCGTCGGCGCATCGTTGACCGGGTCGACGGTCAGCGTGAAGCGGGTGCTGGCGGCGTTGCCCTCGGGATCGCGCACAGTCACCGTGACGGCGCTGCGGCCATTGGCATTGGCGGCCGGTGTCAAGGTGAGGGTGCGCGCGCCGCCGTTGCCGCCCAGCACGACGCCAGAAGCCGGCAGCAGTTTGCCGTCGTCCGCCCGCACCTCGACCACCAGGTCGTCGACATTGGTGTCCGGGTCGCCGACGGTGAAATTGATCGCGCCAGTACTGCCGTCCTCGTCGATGCGCTGGTCGCCGATGGTGCTGATGGTGGGCGGCTGCAACGCGAGTTCGTAGGCGCCGATGTCGGCGCGGCCGGACCGCGCCACGCCGCGCTGGTCGGTGGTCACGCCATCGTTGGGGTTGGCCGCATTGACGGCCGGATTGCCCGACGCTGTGGCCCGCGTGCGGCCGAAGCCGCCGTTGTCGGCCAGGCCCTGCAGGGCCACGCCCGTGTTGTTGCGGTCGCCCGGGCCCGACAGGCCCAGCGTGCCGTCGGTGCTGAGGTTGTAGCCGTTCGACGCCGCCACGCTGTGGCTGTTGCCGCCGCCATTGTTGGCAAACAGCGAATTGCCGGCCGTGAAGCCGTTGGCCGCATACACGCCGCCGGCGTCGGGTGCCGAGTTGTCGGCGACGGTGGCGTGGTCGAGCACGAAAGAACCGCTGGTCCAGGCCGCGCCACCGTACTGGCTGGCCGAGTTGCCGCTGAAGGTGATGTTGGTGCCGCTGAATGCGCCGAAGTTGTCGACGCCGCCGCCGAAGGTCGCGCTGTTGTCGGCGAGCGTGGCGCGCTGCAGGATGGCACTGGCGCCTGCATGCACGTAGATGCCGCCACCGTCGGTGTTGCCCGCCCTGTTCTGCGACAGCTCGGCATCGTTGGCGTTCAAGCTGCCATGCGTGTCCACGTAGATGCCGGCACCGTTGACGCGGGCGCTGCCGTCGCCGTTCTGCTGCACGCGCGTGCGGTTAAGCGCGAGGCGGCCGTCGGTGTAGATGCCGCCCCCCTTGCCTTGTCTGTTGTAGCCGTTGTTGTTCTGCACCACCGCGTCGTTCAGCGTCAACGCCGCGTTCTGCACGACGCGCACGCCGCCGCCCTGCGCGCTGGCACCGTTCTGGATGGTCATGCCCGACAACGTCACGCTGCCGCCGCGCACATCGAACACCCGGTCCTGGCCGCCGCCGTCGATGATCGTCCGACCAGCGCCGTTGCCCACGATCTCGACACTGTCGGTGATGTCGAGATCGCCGCTCGCATTGCCATCCTCGCTCTGCGAGGCAAGGAGAGGGAGGCCGGCGAGCGAGAAAGTACCGTCGACGGCGAAGACGATGGTGTCGGTGCCGGCCTGCGCGTTGGCCTGGTCGATGGCCCAGCGCAGCGTGCCGGGCACCACGCCCTGGTCGAGCACCGAGGTCACGGTGTAGGTGGCCATCAGCCCTTGCCAGCTCGCCTGCTCGGCGGCGCTGACGGCCGAGGCGGCGTGGATCGGGCCGCCCGTGGTGTATTCCAGCGTCCAGTCGCCGCCACGTTCCGCGGCGCCGGTGAGGTCGGTGCTGGCGGCGACGTCGGCGCCGGTGAGGTCGGCGATGTCCTGCACCAGCGACTGGCCGACCGTCGTCCCGGCCAGGTCGCAGCCGTAGAGCAGCAAGTCGGCGCCCGGCGCCAGTGCGGCGGACCAGCCGGCCACCTCGGGCGCGCGCTGCAGCAGCGCGGCGGCGTCGAGCACGCTGGTGCCCAGCTGCAGGCGGCCGTCGCTGCCGTGGGCCAGCACATGCACGGCGTCCAGCCCGCTGCGGCCGGCCAGGGCGCCGGACATCACGGCCAGGCCGTCCTCGTCGGCGCCGATGGTCACCACCTCGATCGGCCGGCCGGCGGCCTGCTGCTGGCGCAGGTCGGCCACCATTCCGGCGGCGTCGGGCAGCGACAGATCGACGAAGGCGATTTCGTTGGCGCTCGCCTGCTGCGGCTGCGCCGCGAAGGCGGGCTGCAGCGCCCCCGTGGACAGCATGCCGGTGCCGACGGCCAGGCCGGCGAGGTCCGCGGAATGCAGGATGCGCTCCTCCATCGCTTCCACGACGGGACGGGCGAAGCCGGGGTCGGCAGGGCGGGCCATGGCAGAGGTGGCGGTCGGGCGTCAGCGCGCGGCGGGTGCACCGGTCGTGACGGCGGTTGTGGCCGGCGCCGGCACGGGAGACGTGGCCGGGTTCCGGCCACCGGCCTGCGGCGGCGCGGAGACGGCGGCGGCGGGCCTCAGGGCGCCCGGCGTGCCGGCGGCCCCGGCCGCGGGCGGCAGCTCGGGCAGCTCGGCCTTGCAGCGCAGGCCAGCGGGCAGCCGGCCGCCCGGATTGGGCAAGGACAGCCGCACGCGGAAGCTGTTGCTGGCGGCGTCGAACACGCGGTCCATCCGGGTCACGGTGCCGGTCACCGGCCCCTGGTCGGGCAGTTCGGGCTGCACCGCCAGCCGGTCGCCCAGGTGCAGGCGTCCGTGCAGGGCCACGGGCACCATCAGTTCCACCCGCAGCGGATCGACCACCGCGATGCGCATGAGCGGTTTTTCCTCCACCCGTTCACCCGGGTTGACGAAGCGGTCCACCACCACGCCGGCGAAGGGACTGCGCACGGTGCGCTGGGCGAGCTGGGCATCGGCCACGCGGCGCTCCTCGCCGAGCACCCGGCGCTGGTCCTGCGCCTGGGCCAGCTTCTGGCTGGCCTGCTCCTGCTCGGCGGCGGCCTGGTCCACGGCCTGCTGCGAGATGAAGTTCTCCTGCAGCAGGCCTTTGGCGCGGCGCAGCTTCTGATTGGCGAAGTCCAGCGCGGCGCGGGCGGCCAGCACGTCGGCCTCGGTGCGGGCGCGGGCACCCGCGGCGCTGGCGCTGGCGCGCTCGACGTCGGCACGCAGCAGCAGCAGCACCTGGCCGGCGTGCACCTCGTCGCCGCGCTCGACGCGCAACTGGTCGACCACGCCCACCACGGGCGTGCCGACGTCGGCCACGCGGTCGGGCTCGATCAGGCAGCCCAGCGGCCGGGCGGCCGGGGCGGCGGCGGCACCGGCGGCGGCCAGCAGCGCGAACGCCGCCGCCAGCGCGGCCCGGTCGGGACGCAGCGCGGCGACGGTGGCGGCGGCAGCGGCCATCAGGCGGATGGGAAATGCCGTTCCCATTGCCGCTCCTGCGCGAGCAGGGCGGCGCGCAAGCGCGCGCGCCGTCCTTCTTCGTGCCATTGCCACGCTCGGCGCTGCAACCATGTCGTCGACTCCCTGATTCCGTTCAAACTTGTTACCAAATTGTTAATTAGCCCATCCAAACTGTCGAGGCCGACCCCGCTGAATTTGGGCTGAACCATGAACAACTGCGCACTTCCGGGCTCTCCGTGGCGCGCGGCGCGGCCGAAAAGCTGCCGGTCCAGCCGCTGCGACGGGTTGTGCTGGCAGCACAGGACGTGCAGCCCGCCCGCGGCGCGTGCGTCCGCGTCCAGCGCGATGTCGGTGCCGCGGCCCGCCATGCGGGTGGCGACGGTGACCTGCCCGGCGCGGCCGGCGCCGGCCACGATCTCGGCCTCCTGTGCGTCCTGCAGGGCATTCAGCACCCGGTGCGCGATGCCCGCCTGCCGCAGCACGGCCGACAGGGCCTGCGAGTCGGCCACGTCGTCGGTGCCGACCAGCACCGGGCGGCCGGCGGCCCGCAGCGCCGCCACCTCGGCCGCGACGGCCTGCCAGCGGGCCTCGGCGCTGGCGAACGCCCGCGGCGGCAGCCGGCGCAGGCGGCTGGGCGCATGCAGCGGCACGCGCACCACCTGCGCGCCGAACACCTGCCGCAACTCGTGCCGCGCCTGCCACAGCGTGCCGCTCAGGCCTGCGAGGCGCCAGTAGCGCAGGAAGAAGCGGGCAAAGCTGCTCTGCGCCACCACGTCGCTGTCGACCGCGGTGCGCAGCCCTTCCTTGAGCGCGACCAGCGTCTGCAGTCCGCGGGCCAGCACCCGTCCCTCGGCCGCGCGGCCGGTGACCTCGTCGAGCAGCACGATGGCGCCGTCGCGCACCAGGTAGTGGGCGTCGCGGCGCAGCAGGTGCTGAGCGACCAGGGCCAGGCAGACCGCCTCGCGCCGGTAGCGCGGCCAGCGCCAGCGGCCGGGCAGGCCGGCGGCCAGCTCGGCCAGGCGGGCTTCGCCGGCGGGCGTGAGTTCGGCCTCGCGCTCGGCCGGTCGCGTGTCGAAGTCGCGCCCCGGCTGCAGCTGGCGCGCCACCGCGAAGGCCTGCCACAGGAAGGCGCGGCGCGTGGCCTGCACCACGGGGCGCGACAGCACCAGCGGCAGGTCGGCCTCGTCCATCAGGATGCTGTCGGCCTCGTCGATGAGGGCCAGGCACAGGCCGCGCTGGCCGGAATGGTGCGGTGCCGGTGCGTGGCGGCCTGGGGATGGCGCGGCCGCGTCTGCCGCAACAGTCGCGCCATGCTCGTAGGCCGGCATGACCGCCGACGCCCCATCCCCGGCCTGCGCAAATCGGTCGCGCAGGAAGTCGAAGGCCAGCTCGCGCGCGGTGGTGTGCACCACGTCGTGGGCGTAGAGGCCCGGCCGGGTGGCGGGCGCATCGGCCGCCCGCAGCGCGCAGGCGCGCAGGCCGAGCGCCGCGTAGAAAGGCGCGAGCCAGGTGGCGTCCCGGCCCGCCAGGTAGTCGTTGGCCGTGACCACGTGCACCGGCATGCCGGCCAGCGCGCCGACGGCGGCCGCCAGGGCCAGGGCCAGGGTCTTGCCCTCGCCGGTGGCCATTTCGGCGAAGCGGCCGTCGAGCAGCGCCGCGGCGGCCATGCGCTGGGTCTGGCGCGGCATCAGGCCCAGCGTCAGCGACGCGCAGCCGCTCGCCACGCCCAGGGCCTCGGCCAGGGCAGCGGGCTGCAGGCCATCACGACGCAGGCGCCGGCGCAGGACGGCGAGGGCCGCGGCACGCTCGCCGTCCGGCAGGGCCAGCCAGCGCTGCGCATGCGCCTGCGCGTCGCGGCCGATCCGGGCGGCGAAGCCGGCGGGCGTCCGGAGCAGACGTGCCACGCTGAGTCGACGCGCGGGCGGCGCCTCGGCCTCGGCACCACCCGGCCGCATCGGCCGCGCGCCCCACACCGGACCGGGCCGCGGCAGCAGGCGGGCGAGGTCGGTGGGCAGGGTCGAGGCGGCGGCGGGCATGGCGTCTCGTCTCAGAACTGCGGGTTCAGGCGCTGCGACCAGCCGCGCCAGATCGCCTGCACCGTCCGCCAGCCCAGCGGCGCGAAGCCCAGGTCCAGCCGCACCCAGGCGCGCTCGCCCAGGCGGGCGGTGCCGGCGGCGGGCGGGCGGTCGAGCTGCACGTCGAGCAGCACGACCGGGCGCAGCGGCACCAGGTCGTCGCCGTCCTTCGGATCGGTGGGCACCGGGCCGCCGTGGCGCTCGCTCAGGGCAGCGCTGGGCAGGCGGGCGACGGCGCCGAGGCTGTCGCGCACCAGGCGGGCGTCGTGGGCGCGGCCGGGCGCGGCGGCCAGGCGCACGCCGGCCTCCGGCTGCGCCTCGGCCAGGGCGTCGGCCTCGGACTCGGGCAGCGCCACGCGCACCGTGGGCGGCGCGCCGCCCAGCACCTGGCCGACCAGCGCACCCTGCGCCAGCCAGCGGCCGGCCAGATCGCCGGCCTGCGGCTGCAGCAGGGCGACGCGGCCGGCGCTGCGGCTGCGCACCGCCAGCGCGGCGATGCGCTCGCGCAGCCGCGCCTGCGCATGGCGGGCGGCGGCCAACTCGGCCTGCAGGTCGCCGCTGCGGCGCTCCGGAGCGCCCGGCACCGGCAGCGCGCCGTCGCCGGGCAGGGACTGGACCAGCTCGGCCTCCAGCGCGGCGATGCGCCAGTCCTGCCGCTCCAGCTGGGTCTGCAGGGCCGGGTTCTCCAGCAGCAGGACCACCGCGCCGGCGGGCACCTCGGTGCCGTCGGCCACGCGCAGCTCGCGCACGAAGCCGGCCTCGTCGGCGCGCAGCTGGGCCTGCTCCGGCGGCCAGACCACGCCCTGCACGAGCGCATGCCGGGGCAGCGGCACGGCCAGCAGCGCCACGAGTGCCGCCACGCTGCCCAGCGCCAGCCGGCGCCAGCGTCGCGCGCTGGACGGCCGCGCCTGCGCCGCCGTGCGCAGCCGGCCCAGCAGCGCGAGCAGCGGCCGCAGCGCCATCTGCCAGCCCAGCAGAACGGCGCTGCCGACGCCCAGCAGCAGCGACACGCTGCCCAGCCAGAGCACCGTCCAGGCCACGATGGCCAGGCCGTAGAGCCAGGACAGCGGCGCGTAGGCGGCCAGCCAGGGCGCCTCGCCGGGCGTGGGGCGCAGGGCCTCGGCCTCTTCCTCGCGCCGCAGCAGGTGCCGGCGCAGTTGCGCCAGCCACCAGCCGCGGCTGCGCGTGGCCAGGTTGGGCAGGGCCAGCAGCTCGGTGGCGATGTGGTAGCCGTCCAGCCGCTGCAGCGGATTGGCGTTGAACACCAGTGTGGACACGCCGGCCACGAAGAGGAGCACGAAGGCCAGGTCGCGCCCCGGCCCGTCGGGCAGCCAGAGCCACAGCGGCAGCGCCACGGCGGCGACGGCCAGCTCGGCCATCATGCCGGCCGCGGCCACCAGGATGCGCTGGCGGCGCCGCACGAACAGCGTGGAGGCAGAGGCGTCCATCCACGGCAGCGGCAGGCCCATGACCAGCGTGACGCCGGCGTCGTGCACGGTGCCGCCCCAGCGCCGCACCGCCAGGCCGTGGGCCAGTTCGTGCACCAGCTTGAGCGGCAGATAGGCCAGCAGCGCCAGCAGCACGTAGCGCGGCGTGGCCAGCCATTCGCGGCCATGCGCCACCAGCTCGGGGCCGTGCTGCGCGGCCAGCACCAGCAGCGCGGCGACCGCGGCGAGCCACAGCACGGCGCCGGCGGGCGAGAAGACGCGCTGCAGCGGCGCCAGCCGGTCGAGCAGCCGCGCCGGATCGGCCAGCCGCAGCCGCCAGGCGAGCAGGCTGCGCGGCGCGCGGGCGGTGGCGCCGTCGGCGCTCTCCTCGCCCGGGGCCGGCGCCTCGCCGGGGTCCAGCCGCAGCCGCGGCGCCTCGCCGTCGAAGCGCAGCAGGCCGGCGGCGTCCAGTCGGGCGAGCAGGTCCACCACCTCCTCCTGCGTGGGCGGCTCGCGGCGGCCTTCCAGCAGTTGCTCCCACACCGCCTGCACGCTGCGCCGGCCGTCGAGCCGGGCGGCGATGTCGTAGGCCGCGGCATTGAGCCGCACGCTGCGCCGCGCGCCGGTGTCGGCCAGCAGGAACCAGGTCTCGCCGCGCACCTGCTGGCGCCGCACGCACAGCTGGCGTGGCAGCCTCGGCCTGAGGGCCGCGACGCGGTGCCAGCGCGGGCTGTCGCCGCTCATGGCGCGGCCCCGGCGCGGGCGCCGCTGCGACGCGGCCTGGCCATGGGCATGCGGGCGCTCATCCCCACCACGCCCACAAGGCGACCCGCAGGCGCAGCAGTGCATGCCGCGTCCAGGCCCACAGCAGCGGCGCGCGGCCGGCATCGATGCTGGCGCGGCCGAGCAGGCCGGGGCGCAGCTCCGGCCGGGCGTCGAGCAGCCGGGCCTCGACCTCGAACACGTTGCGGCCCTCCACCGCGCGGGCCAGCGGCGCGATGCGCTCCACCCGCAGCGGCTCGCGCGCCCACAGCCAGGCCGACAGCGACAGCCAGCCGGCCTGGCCGGGCTGAACGCGGGCGATGTCCACCTCGTCCACGTCCACGATCACGCGCTGGCGGCGGTTGTCGGCCAGGGTCAGCAGCAGGTCGCCCTGGCGCACCGGCGCGCCGATGGACTGGGCCAGGTCGCCCTGAATGACGACGCCGTCGAAGGGCGCGACCAGCCGGCCGCGGGCGATCTGCGCGGCGATCAGCGCCAGCTGGGCCTGCGCCTCGCTGACGCGCGCCAGGCTGGTGGCGGCGGCCACGCGGTCGCGGTTGGCCATGGCGGCGGCATAGGCGTTCTCGTGCTGGGCGAGCTGCTGGCTCCAGCGCTCCTGCTCGAGCCGCTGGTCGGCGTCGAGCAGGTCGACCAGCGGATCGCCGGCGCGCACGCGGTCGCCGGGGCGCACGTGCACCGTCTTGACGAAGCCGTCGGTAGGGGCGGAGATCTGCCGCTGCTCGGCGCCCTCGATGCGGGCGCGGCCACTCACGGTGTCGTCCAGCGGCACGGCGGTGGCGAAGGCCAGCACCAGCGCGCCGGCCAGCAGCAGGCGCCGCCGGCCGCGCTGGCCGGGCGCGCGCAGCCGCTGCCAGGCCTGTGCCAAGGCTTGCCGGGCGCGGCGCCGCCAGGGCAGCTGGGCGGCCTGCATCCAGTGCAGGGCCGGCGTGGCCGGAGCGAGCCAGGCGGCCAGGCGCTGCAGCTCGTCGGCACCGAAGGGCTGGCCGGCCGGGCGCTCGGCGCAGACGGCCGCCACCGGCACGCCGTGCAGGCCCAGCGGCACGCAGGCGACGGCGGCCTGCAGGTGGGCCTGCAGCAGGCGGTGTTCGAGCAGGATGGCGTCGGTGGCACCGCCGGCCTCGGGCGCGGGGCAGGCCAGCGGCACGCCCTGGTCCAGCGCCTCCTGCATGGCGCCGAGCAGCAGCGGGCGCAGGTCGGGCGGCAGGCCCTTGTCGTCGTGGGCGGAGCCGCCGGCGAAGCGCAGGCCGTCGGCCTGGTGCACGGCGATCCAGACGCGCTCGCAGCCGGCGAGGGCCGCCAGCCGCGTCGCCAGGCGCGCGGCGCCCTCGTCCACGCCGAGGGCGCCGAGCAGCTCGGCCGCCAGCTGGCCGGCCTGGGCCGCCGTCGCCGCGTCGCTGCCGGTCGCCTGCGCCATGCCGTGCGGCTCAGCGCGCGGACTGCGTCAGGCGCAGGCGGCGGATCAGTCCCGGATAGGCCGGTGCCGGCGCGGCCGCGGCCAGGGCGACGCCGGACGCCGCCGGGGCGAACAGGCCATCGATGCGGGCCAGGTCCTCCTCGCCCGCGGCGCCGGCGGCGGTCTTGAGGCGGAAGAACTGCGCCCAGGCCTCGTAGCCGGCGCGGGCCTTGTCGCGCCGCGTCTGGTACAGCTGCGACTGGGCCGCCAGCACGTCGGCGCCGATGCGCACGCCCACCTCGTAGCCGCGGCGGTTGGCGGCCAGCGCGGTCTCGGCCGAGCGCTCGGCCGCCTGCAGCCCGCGGAACTGGGCGATGGCGCCCAGCGCCGCATAGAAGGCCTGGCGCACGGCGCCGCCGACCTGGCGGCGGGCGGCTTCCAGGTCGGCGGCGGCCTTGTCCTCCTGCGCCACGGCCTCGCGCACGCGGGCGTCGAGCCCGCCGCCGGCGTACAGCGGCACGTTGAGGTTGAGCCCCGCCTGCACGAAGCGGCCCGACTGCGGCAGCGCACTGACGGTGGTGGCGCCGGCCCGCACCGCCTGCTGGCTGAGGCTGAAGTCCAGCGTGGGCAGGCTGCCCGCCTGCATCTTGCGCACTTCGAGCTGCGCCACCGCCAGCGCAAGGCGTGCCTGGCGCACCACCGGGCTGCCGCTTTCGGCCAGGTCCAGCCAGCGCGTCAGGTCGGCCTCGCCCAGGTCGGGCGCCTCGGCTGGCGGCAGGCCGGCCCCCGGCACCTGCACCCGCTGGCCGACCACCTGCTCCAGCGCGGCCTCCTTGGCCTGGCGCTCCATTTCGGCGGCGGCTTCCTGGGCAGTGACGGCGTCGAACTTCGCCTCGGCATCGCGCACGTCGACGATGGAGACGGTGCCGGCATCGAAGCTGCGCCGCGCCAGGGCCAGCTGCTCGGCCGTGGCCTGGCGCTGGCCGCGCAGCTGCACCAGGTCCGAACGCACGGCCTGCAGTTCGAAGAAGGCGCCGACCATGCGCTGCAGAAGGTCGGCATGCACGGCGTCGCGCTGGGCCTCCAGCGCATCGACGGCGACGCGGGACTGCTGCAGCGCCTGCCACGGCACCGGCCGGTAGAGCGGCTGGTTGAGCGACAGGGCGTACTGGCGGGTGGAGAAGTCGCGGTCGGGCGGCTGGGACAGGCCGGTGAGGTCGTGGTAGTCGGTGCGGCTGGCCGAGGCGCCCAGGCCCACGCTGGGCCGCAGCGCGGCGGCGGCCTGCTCGGCCCGTTCGGCGCCGGCGCGCTGCTGCGCCTCGGCGCCGGCCAGCGCCGGATCGCTGGCGACGGCAGCGTCCTGCCATTGCCGCAGGCCCTGCGCAGCCGCCGGCAGCGCCAGCGCCGCGACCAGCGCGGCACCCAGCACGACGACTGGCGCAGCCCGCCCCCGGCGCGGCACGTTCCGGCCGCGAAGGCTGTGGCAACCCTTGCTTTCCATGGAACTCGACTCCCTGCAGCGGACTGCGCCGGCACTGCCGCCGTCGGCGGCCGGCCTTTCGTCAGTAAATGTTAACCAGTGTATTTAATTACTAAGCATTTGATGCAATGATGGGGGGTTTCGCGGGGCTTTTGATTCGAAAGTTCTCTTTTTTGCACCGCGATCATGAGCTCGGCATCAACAGGGGGTTCTGCTCCTACCTGGCACGCAGCCCAGGCGACATAGGATTTACGGAGTCCATTCGTGTTTACCCTATACCCATCCAGGAGTGCCCGTGCCCTTCACCGTCGCCGACCTGCTTGCCCACACCCTTGCCGACCTCGGCGTCCAGCGCATCTGGGGCGTCACCGGCGACAGCCTCAACGGGCTGAACGACAGCCTGCGGCGGCTGGGCCGCATCGACTGGATGCACGTGCGCCATGAGGAAGCGGCCGCCTTCGCCGCCGGTGCCGAGGCCGCACTGACCGGCGAGCTGGCCGTGTGCGCCGGCAGTTGCGGCCCGGGCAACCTGCACCTGATCAACGGCCTGTTCGACTGCCAGCGCAACCACGTGCCGGTGCTGGCCATCGCCGCGCACATCCCGTCGTCGGAGATCGGCCTGGGCTATTTCCAGGAAACGCATCCGCAGGAGCTGTTCCGCGAGTGCGCGGACTATGTGGAACTGGTGTCCAACCCGGCGCAGATGCCGGCGGTGCTGCATCGGGCCATCCAGACCGCCGTCGGGCGGCGCGGCGTGGCGGTGCTGGTCATTCCCGGCGACGTGGCGCTGGCCGCCGCGCCGGTGGACAAGGCCCCGCGCCTGCCCCTGGCCCCGTCGCCCCGCATCGTGCCGCCCGAGCCGGCGCTGCGCGAACTGGCGGCCCACCTGAACGGGGCCCGCGCCATCACCCTCCTGGCCGGCAGCGGCTGCGCCGGCCACCACGATGCCGTCGTGGCGCTGGCCGAGCGGCTCAAGGCGCCCATCGTCCATGCCCTGCGTGGCAAGGAACACGTGGAATGGGACAACCCCTACGACGTCGGCATGACGGGCCTGATCGGCTTCGCTTCCGGCTACCACGCGATGGAGAAGGCCGACACGCTGCTGATGCTGGGCACCGACTTTCCCTACCGCAACTTCTATCCGACGGACGCGCACATCGTGCAGATCGACCGCGACCCCGCCGCCCTGGGCCGCCGGGCCACGCTGGCGCAGGGCCTGGTCGGCGACGTGGGCGACACCATCGCCGCCCTGCTGCCGCTGCTGGAGGCGCACGAGGACCGCGGCTTCCTCGACGCCGCCCTCGCCCACTACGCCAAGGCGCGAACGGGCCTGGACGAGCTGGCGGTGCCCGCCGGCGCCGGCCGCCCGCTGCACCCCCAGTACGTGGCCGAGCGCATCAGTGCGCTGGCCGCCGACGACGCCGTCTTCACGGCCGACGTGGGCACGCCGACGGTCTGGGCGGCGCGCTACCTGAAGATGAACGGCCGGCGCCGGCTGATCGGCTCCTTCAACCACGGCTCCATGGCCAACGCCATGCTGCAGGCCATGGGCGCCCAGGCGGCGGCGCCGGGGCGGCAGGTCGTCTCCCTGTCGGGCGACGGCGGCTTCACCATGATGATGGGTGACTTCCTCAGCTTGGTGCAGCTGGGCCTGCCGGTGAAGGTGGTGGTGTTCGACAACGGCAGCCTCGGCTTCGTCGCCATGGAGATGAAGGCCGGCGGCTACCTGGACACCGGCACCGACCTGCACAACCCCGACTTCGCCGCCATGGCCGCCACCCTGGGCGTCGCCAGCTGGCGCGTGAACGACTCCGCCGAGCTCGACGGCGCCCTCGCCGCCGCCTTCGCCCACGACGGCCCCGCCCTGGTGGACGTGATCACGGCCAAGCAGGAACTGGTGCTGCCGCCCAGGATCCAGGCCGAGCAGGCCAAGGGCTTCAGCCTGTACCTGCTCAAGGCCATCATCAACGGGCGAGGGGACGAGGTGGTGGAGTTGGCGCGGACGAATCTGTTTCGGTGAAGCGGATGGCGCGGCACCGCATTCGCCGCGCGCCCGCTGGCGCCAGGGCCAGCGCGCCAGTCATCTACGGGTGGCCTGAAGGCCTCCAGCGGCCCGAGCCCTGGCAACGCCATGGCAATGCAATTGCATTACCATTCACGTCCGTTGTTTCGCCGGAAATCATGCTTATGCCCGCCATCCTGCAAGCCCAATCCACGCTGACCGACCGCTACCAGACCACGGTGCCGGAATCCGTGCGCCGCGCGTTGCGGCTGGGCAAGCGCGACCGGATCCACTACACGATCCGTCCCGACGGCGAGGTGGTGCTCACGCGCGCCGCCGCCGACGAAGACGGCGATCCGGCGCTGGCACCCTTCCTGGCGCTTTTGGCCCACGACATCGCCGCGCATCCCGAGCGGCTGCGTGCCGTCGACGAGGGACTGGTGCGGCGCATTCGGGACCTGGTCGGCACCACCGACCTCGACCTCGACGCCCCCTTGTCGGCAGACGACGAATGAGCGACGACGCGCCGCTCGTTGTCCACGGCTGGACGGTCTTCGCGCACCCGGTTTTCCTTGACCAGCTCGAAACCCTGACGGCGCAGGTCGATGCGCTGCGGCGCAAGGACCCGGCCGGCTACACCGGCAAGAACGCCACGAAGCGCCTGGCGGCCATCGCCAGACTGGCCTTCGACGTCATCCCCCAGGACCCTGCACGGCCCGAGTACCGCCAGGGCGCCACGCTGGGCGACGCGCATAAGCACTGGTTCCGCGCCAAGTTCTTCCAGCAGTACCGGCTGTTCTTCCGCTTCCATGCGCAAGCCAGGGTGATCGTGTTCGCGTGGGTCAACGACGAGGACACGAAACGCGCCTACGAGCGCACCGACGACGCCTACCGCGTGTTCCGGCGCATGCTCGACAACGGCCGGCCGCCATCGGACTGGGCCCAGTTGCTGGCCGAGGCCCAGGCCGAGCAGGAGCGTCTGGGACGGCTGGGGCCGCGCGAGGTTCGAGCGGCGCCCGCTCCACCATAATGTGCGACCCCGACGCGGCGCCTCCGCGCACACCGCTTGCTTCTCGCGCAGCGCGGGCGGTGCCCCGTCCTCGGCGACACATCTGGACGGCGCCCGCCCGCCGACCCCGGCCCGCCTCCCCGCGAAGGCCCACCTTTTCCGGCGAGACACCACTGACTTGGACACCACAGACTTGACGCAGACCGCCGCGACATCGCCAGCGCTTGCCGCGCCCGACTTCTCCGCGCACACGCCGATGATGGCGCAGTATTTACGGCTGAAAGCCGACCATCCCGAGACGCTGCTGTTCTACCGGATGGGCGACTTCTACGAGCTCTTCTACGCCGATGCCGAGAAGGCCGCGCGGCTGCTCGACATCACGCTCACCACGCGCGGCCAGTCGGCCGGCGCGCCGGTGGTCATGGCCGGCGTGCCCTTCCATTCGGTCGACACCTACCTGGCCCGCCTGATCAAGCTGGGCGAGTCGGTCGCGATCTGCGAGCAGGTGGGCGAGGTTGGCGCCGCCAAGGGTCCGGTCGAGCGCAAGGTGGTGCGCGTGGTCACGCCCGGCACGCTCACCGATGCCGAACTGCTGGCCGACAAGAGCGATGCCATCCTGATGGCCGTGCATGCCGGCCCGCGCAACGTCTGCGGCCTGGCCTGGCTGAGCGTCACCGGTGCCGAGGTGCACCTGGCCGAATGCGAGGCCGATGCGCTCGACGGCTGGCTGCAGCGCGTGGGGCCGAGCGAACTGCTCTACAGCGCCGAGGTCACGCCGGCCTTCGAGCAGCGCCTCAAGCTGCAGCGCGAGCCGGGCGGCTTCACGCTCTCGGTGCGGCCCGCCTGGCAGTTCGACGCCGGCCTGGGCGAGCGCAAGCTGCGCGAGCAACTGGGCGCCGCCAGCCTGGCGGCCTGGGGCGCCGAATCGCTGGGCCAGGCCCATGCCGCCGCCGCCGCGCTGCTGGGCTATGCCGAGCACACGCAGGGCCGCACGCTGTCGCACCTGCAGCGCCTGGCCGTCGAGCGCGACGGCGAACTGATCGGCCTGCCCGCCACCACGCGCCGCAACCTGGAACTGGTGCAGACGCTGCGCGGCGAAGACGCGCCCACCCTCTTCTCGCTGCTGGACACCTGCATGACCGGCATGGGCAGCCGCATGCTCAAGCGCTGGCTGCTGGCGCCGCGCCGCGACCGGGCCGAGGCCCAGGCCCGGCTGGGCGCCATCGCCGCCCTGCGCGCACCAGCGCCGGGCGAGACCGCCGCGCCCTGGAAGTTGCTGCGCGAGCAGCTCAAGAACACCAGCGACGTGGAACGCATCGCCGCCCGCGTCGCGCTGCGCCAGGTGCGCCCGCGCGAACTGGTCGCGCTGCAGCTGGCGCTGGCCAAGTGCGGGCATGTGGCGCCGCTGCTGCCGACGGCCGCGCCGCTGCTGGGCTACTTCGCCGAAGAACTGGTGCCGCCGCCCGGCTGCGCCGAGTTGCTGGCGCGCGCCATCCAGCCCGAGCCCGCCGCGCTGATCCGCGAAGGCGGCGTGATCGCCACCGGCTTCGACGCCGAGTTGGACGAGCTGCGCGCCATCGGCGAGAACTGCGACGGCTTCCTGCTGGAGCTGGAGACGCGCGAGCGCGCGCTCACGGGCATCGCCAACCTGCGGGTGCAGTTCAACCGCGTGCACGGCTTCTACATCGAGATCACGCAGAGTGCCCTCTCGCGCGTGCCCGAGCATTACCGTCGCCGCCAGACACTGAAGAACGCCGAGCGCTTCATCACGCCCGAACTCAAGGCCTTCGAGGACAAGGCGCTGTCGGCGCAGGACCGCGCCCTGGCGCGCGAGAAGTGGCTCTACGAGCAGCTGCTCGACCAGCTGCAGCCGCACGTGCCGGCGCTCACGCGCGTGGCGGCGGCGCTGGCCTCGCTCGATGCGCTGGCGGCGCTGGCCGAGCGGGCCCACATGCTGAACTGGAACGCGCCCAGCTTCGTGGCCCATCCCTGCATCGAGATCGAGCAGGGCCGCCATCCGGTGGTGGAAGCGCGCCTGGCCGAAAAATCCAGCGGCGCCTTCATCGCCAACGACACGCGCCTGGGGCCCAGCCAGCGCATGCAGGTCATCACCGGGCCCAACATGGGCGGCAAGTCGACCTACATGCGGCAGGTGGCCATCATCGTGCTGCTGGCCTCCATCGGCTCCTGCGTGCCGGCGGCCAGTTGCCGGCTGGGGCCCATCGACGCCATCCACACCCGCATCGGCGCGGCCGACGACCTGGCCAATGCCCAGTCCACCTTCATGCTGGAGATGACCGAGGCCGCGCAGATCCTGCATTGCGCCACGCCGCATTCGCTGGTGCTGATGGACGAGATCGGCCGCGGCACCAGCACCTTCGACGGCCTCGCGCTGGCGGCGGGCATCGCGGCGCACCTGCACGACAAGACCAAGTCCTTCACGCTCTTCGCCACGCACTATTTCGAGCTGACGGAGTTCCCGGCCACGCACCGCGCGGCGCTCAACATGCACGTGAGCGCGACCGAGAGCGGCCGCGACATCGTCTTCCTGCACGAGATGCAACCGGGGCCTGCCAGCCGCAGCTACGGCGTCCAGGTGGCGCGGCTGGCCGGCATGCCGGCGGCGGTGATCCACCATGCCCGCGGCGCGCTGGAGGCGCTGGAGTCGCAGCAGACCCAGGCGCAGGCCCAGGTCGACCTGTTCGCGCCGCCGCCCGCGGCCGAGGCGCCGCAGGAGAGCCCCGTAGAATCCGCCCTGGCCACGCTCGACCCCGATGCGATGAGCCCCCGCGAGGCGCTCGACGCGCTCTATACCCTCAAGAAGCTGCACCAACGCGAGCGGCGGGACTGACGCCTTCGCGGCCGGTCCGCGGCCCGCGCACCACCATGACGTACTGCGTAGGCATCAAACTCAACGCCGGCCTGGTCTTCCTGTCGGACTCCCGCACCAACGCGGGCGTGGACCACATCAGCACCTTCCGAAAGATGATCGTCTACGAGAAGGCCGGCGACCGCACGATGGTGCTGCTGTCGGCCGGCAACCTGTCGATCTCGCAGTCGGTGCGCGAGATCCTGCAGATCGAAGAACTGGAAGAGCGCGGCCGCGACGGCCCGCCCATCACGATCTGGAACGCCAGGAGCATGTTCGACGCCGCCCGCGTGCTGGGCTCGGCCGTGCGCCATGTCTACGACCGCGACGGCGAGGCGCTGAAGGCGGCCGGCGTGGACTTCAACGTCAGCTTCATCCTCGGCGGCCAGGTCAAGGGCGAGGGCATGCGGCTCTTCCTGGTCT
Source organism: Pseudacidovorax intermedius (assembly GCF_001476815.1). Lineage (GTDB taxonomy): Bacteria > Pseudomonadota > Gammaproteobacteria > Burkholderiales > Burkholderiaceae_C > Xenophilus > Xenophilus intermedius_A. Next base: position 27,035 of record NZ_LDSL01000073.1, read on the forward strand.
ATTCGGCCGGCAACTTCATCGAGGCCACGCCCGAGACGCCCTATTTCCAGATCGGCGAGGCCAAGTACGGCAAGCCGGTGCTCGACCGCGTGCTCACGCCCGACACCCCGCTGGACGAGGCCGCCAAGTGCGCGCTGGTGTCGATGGACTCGACCATGAAGTCCAACCTGTCCGTCGGCCTGCCGCTGGACCTGGTGGTCTACGAGGCCAACCGCCTGCAGACCGACAAGGTGATCTGCATCGACGCCGACAACCCCTACTTCCGCATGATCCGCGACGGCTGGGGCCGCAAGCTGCGCGAGGTGTTCGACAGCCTGGAAGACCCGGTCTGGAACGACGACCAGTCCGCGCACCCGCTGAAGATGCCGGCCGGCCGCCACGGCGCGCTGCGCAAGATCTCGACGCGGGACGAGAAGCTCATCTGAGAAGGCCAGTTTGCTCGGCCGCACCGGCGTCATCCGCACCTCGTGAGCCGAGCGCACGGCACTGCGCCAACCCGGTGCCTGCCTTTGCCGCCGCCCGATTCCCGCATCCATAGACTGCTGCCGACCGTGCCCGCCTCCGCGTCCCCGTCATCCGCCGCGGCCCCGCTGCCGCCCATCGTCTTCTCGCACGGCAACAGCTTTCCTGCCAGCACCTACCGGGTGATGCTCGACAGCCTGCGCGCCCGCGGCTTCGCGGTGCATGCCATCGAGAAGTTCGGCCATGACCCGCGCTTTCCGGTCACCGACAACTGGCCGCACCTGGTCGCGCAACTGGCCGAATTCGCCGCGCCCATCGCCGATGCGGCCGGCACCGCGCCCTTCCTCGTCGGCCATTCGCTGGGCGGCATCCTGAGCGTGATGTGCGCCTCGCAGCATCCGCTGCTGGCCCGCGGCGTGGTGATGATCGATTCGCCCATCATCGACGGCTGGCGCGCCGGCACGCTGGGGCTGGTCAAGCGCACGCCGCTGATGCGCCGCGTGTCGCCCGGCATGGTCAGCCGCAGGCGCCGCGACAGCTGGCAGGACCGAGAGGCCGTGTTCGAGCACTTCCGCCACAAGAAGGCTTTCGCGCGCTGGGACCCGCAGGTGCTGCACGACTACATCGACCACGGCACCTTCGTGCACGGCGATGCGCGCGCCCTCGCCTTCGACCGCGACGTCGAGACCGCGATCTACGACAACCTGCCCGACAACATCGGCCGCCTGCTGCGCAGCAGGCCGCTGCAGTGCGCCTGCGCCTTCATCGGCGGCCGCCAGTCGGTGGAGATGAAGCGCGCCGGCATGGCCGCGACGCTGCGGCTGACGCGTGGGCGCATCAGCATGCTGGACGGCACGCACCTGTTTCCGATGGAAAAGCCCATCGCGACCGCCGCCGCCATCGAGGCGACGCTGCGCAACCTGCTCTGAGCCCTTCCGCGGGCCGATCGGCCCCAGACCGTTCGGGCTGAGCCTGTCGAAGCCGGGACGCGATGCCCGGCCCCAGACCGAAGCGTCCGTTCCTCAATCCGCCCAGACGACCAGCCCGCTCCACGCCGTGCCCAGCACGATCAGGCCGAACACGATGCGGTACCAGGCGAAGGGAATGAAGCTGTGGGTGGAGATGTAGCGCAGCAGCCAGCGCACGCACAGCCAGGCACTGATGAAGGAGAACACCAGGCCGACGGCGAACATCGGGATGTCCGCCACCGACAGCAGCGCCCGCTCCTTGTAGAGGCTGTAGACGCCGGCCCCGATCAGCGTCGGGATGGCCAGGAAGAAGGAGAAGTCGGTCGCCGCCTTGCGCGACAGGCCCAGCAGCATGCCGCCGATGATGGTGGAGCCGCTGCGGCTCGTGCCCGGGATCATGGCGAAGCACTGCACCAGGCCGACCTTGAGCGCGTCCAGGGGCGTCATGTCGTCCACGTGCTCCACGCGCACGGCGCCGGGCGGCCGCTTCTCGGCCCACAGGATGATGAAGCCGCCGATGATGAAGGTGCTGGCCACCACCGTCGGAATGAACAGGTGCGCCTTGATCGCCTTGCCGAACAGCAGGCCCAGCACCACGGCCGGCAGGAAGCCGATGAACACGTTGAGCGCGAAGCGCTGCGCCTTGCGCTGGCGCGGCAGCGCCACCACGGTGGACTTGATCTTCTGCCAGTACACCAGGATCACCGCGAAGATCGCGCCCGTCTGGATGGCGATGTCGAAGACCTTGGCCTTGCCGTCATCGAAGCCCAGGAGCGAGCCCGCCAGGATCAGGTGGCCGGTCGACGAGATGGGAAGGAACTCGGTCAGCCCCTCCACGATGCCCATGATGGCGGCTTTGGCCAGCAACACGATGTCCAAGCGGTACTCCTTCTTTTTTCAGTTCGGGCCGCCTGCACACGGATGGGCAGCCCCACGGTCGACGACGGCGACCGGCGACAAACAAAAAAGCCGCTGCGGACATGACTCCGCAGCGGCTTCCAGACTTTTGATAGTGGTCGGTGTGAAAGGATTCGAACCTTCGACCCCTTGCACCCCATGCAAGTGCGCTACCAGGCTGCGCCACACACCGAAGCCATAAAGTATATACCGGGATTGCTTTGCTGGACAGCGCCCCACCGATAAATTGTGCGGTCGTCACGCGGCACACATCCGTGCACCGGCCATGCCTGCCGGGCGATCAGTCGAGCGTCAGCAGCTCGCGGATCTCCACCAGTTCCCGGCGCAGCAGGGCCACCGGGTAGTCGCCGGAGATGAGGGGCAGCGGCGAGCCCATGACCAGTTCGGCCCCCGCCGACACGCGGTGCGCAGAACTGCGCGCGCTGGCCACGAACTCCGCCGCCTGGTCGGCCGCGATGTCTGCGGGCGCATCGCCCGGCAGCAGGTCGCCGAAGCCCTGCTCGTCGTCATCCGGCTGTTCGGCGAAGCCGGGCACGCCGCCGGCGGCCTCGTCCGCCAGAGCCTCGCCACCGCGCCGTCTGCGCTCGCGCTCGGCCTGCGCCAGTTCCTGCAGGCGGTTGCGCGCGCCGCTGATCGTGAAGCCCTGTTCGTAGAGCAGGTCGCGGATGCGCCGGATCATCAGCACCTCGTGGTGCTGGTAGTAGCGGCGGTTGCCCCGACGCTTCATGGGACGCAGCTGCGTGAACTCCTGCTCCCAGTAGCGCAGCACGTGCGGCTTCACCCCGCACAGTTCCGCCACCTCACCGATGGTGAAGTAGCGCTTGACGGGAATCGGAGGGAGGCTGTTCTCCATCGAAATCAACACGGTGCTGGGCAAACGTGCGAGGTTACTCCAGCGTCGGCAACGAAACCAGCCGGAGCCCGATCAAAGTGCAGCATGGTTGTCACGAGCGCTTCGAAGTGTCACCCGAAGGTACTCAGCCAGCACGGGCCGCGCACGCAACGACGTGGTTCAGCCGGCCTGCGGCACCACGGACTCGGGCGCGGCATCGTCCGCCTGCATGGACACCGCACCCTCCACACCTTCATGCAGCTGCTCCTTGAGCTTGGCACTGGCGTGGAAGATCGCGACCCGCCGCGGGCCGATGGGGATAGACTCGCCTGTGCGCGGATTGCGCCCCGGCCGGGCGGCCTTGGTGCGGATCTGGAAGTTGCCGAAGCCGGAGATCTTCACCTCGTCGCCCTCGATCAGCCGCTGGCCGATGACGTCGAAGAAGGCCTCGACCATGTCCTTGGCCTCGCGCTTGTTCAGGCCGATCTGCTCGAACAGCAGCTCCGACAGCTGGGCCTTGGTGAGCGCCGGCGTCTCGATGGCGTCGATCTTGAATTCCATGTCGTCGTCGTCCCGGTTTCAGCCGCGCAGGCGGGCGCCCACCTGCTGCTGGGCCTTGGCCACGATGGCGGCCACGGCGGCATCGACCTGTTCGTCGGTCAGCGTGGCCTCGCCCAGGAAGGCCAGGCGCACGGCCATGCTCTTTTCGCCCGCCGCCAGTGCGCCGGGTGCGGCGGCCGTGGTCTCGGGCGCCGGCCGGTAGATGTCGAACAGCGCCGCATCGCGCAGCAGGCCGCCCGTGTCGGCGGCGCGCACGGCGTCCAGCAGCGCATCGTGGCTCACCGATTCGGCCACCACCACGGCGATGTCTCGCTCCACGGCCTGGTGGCGCGGCACCGGGCGCAGAGCCGGCATGGCCCGCGCCGTCACGGCGTCGAGCGACAGTTCGAACAGCATGGGCGCGAAGGGCAGCTCCCACTGCTGGCGCCAGCGCGGATGCAACTCGCCGATGAAGCCGGCCGGCTGGCCGTCCACGAGCACGCGGGCACAGCGGCCGGGGTGCAGCGCGGGATGCTCGGCCGATTCGAAGCGCACGGCGCGCGGCGCGAGCAGCGCCTCGACATCGCCCTTGGCGTCGTAGAAGTCCACGCGCTGCGGCCTGCCGTCCCAGCGGGCGGCTTCGTCGTCGCCCCAGGCCAGGCCGGCCACGTGCACCGGCTGGCGCACGCCCTTGACGCTGCTGTCGCCAGTCACGACGGTGTCGTCGCGCATGAACACGCGGCCCACCTCGAACACCCGCACACGCGGTGCCTTCCGGTCCAGGTTGAACTTGAGCACGGCCAGCAGCGAGCCCACGAGCGACGAGCGCATCACGCTCATCTGGCTGGCGATGGGATTGAGCAGCTGCACCGGGTCGGCGTTGCCGGCCAGGTCGCGCTCCCACGCGGCTTCGACGAAGCTGAAGTTGATCGTCTCCTGGTAGCCCAGGTCGGCCAGCCGGTGGCGCACGGCGAAGCGGCTGCGCTGCGACTCGGACAGCACGCGGGCGCGGATCGGCGCCAGCGGCGGCGTGGACGGCAGGTTGTTGTAGCCGACCAGGCGCGCGACTTCCTCGATCAGGTCTTCCTCGATGGCGATGTCGAAGCGGTGCGGCGGCGGCGTGACGGTGAGCGTGCCCTCGCCTTGGGTGAAGTCGAGGTGCAGCTTGCGCAGCACGTCGGCGCACTGGGCCTGGGTGATCGGCATGCCGATCACGCGCTCGGCGCGGGCCACGCGCAGCGTGACGGGCGCGGCCTCGGGCGACCGCAGCACCTGGTCGTCGATGGGGCCGGCCTGGCCGCCGCAGATCTCCTGCACCAGTCGGGTGATGCGCTCGATCATGGCCACGGTGCGGCTCGGATCCACGCCGCGCTCGAAGCGGTGGCCGGCGTCGGTCGAGAAGTTGAAGCGGCGCGAGCGGCCCTGGATGGCGGCGGGCCACCAGAAGGCGGCCTCGATGTAGATGCTCGAGGTGTCGTCGGAGACGGCGGTGGCGTCGCCGCCCATGATGCCGGCCAGGGACTCCACCTCGCGCTCATCCGCGATCACACCCACCTGATCGTCGACCGTGACGGTGTTGCCGTTGAGCAGCTTGAGCGGCTCGCCGGGCTTGCCCCAACGCACCGTCAGGCCGCCATGGATCTTGTCCAGGTCGAAGATGTGCGAGGGCGAGCCGTACTCGAACATCACGTAGTTGGAGATGTCCACCAGCGGCGACACGCTGCGCTGGCCGCAGCGCGCCAGGCGGTCGACCATCCAGGCCGGCGTGGCCGCGCGCGTGTTCACGCCGCGCACGATGCGGCCGGAGAAACGGCCGCACAGGTCAGCGGCTTCGACGCGCACCGGCAGCGTGTCGTCCAGCTGCGGCTGCACCGGCTCGATGGCCGGCGTCTGCAGCGGCGCGCCGGTCAGCGCCGACAGCTCGCGCGCGATGCCGTAGACCGACAGGCCGTGCGCGAGGTTGGGCGTGAGCTTGATGGTGAGCAGCACGTCGTCCAGCTGCAGCAGTTCGCGCACGTCGGCACCGACGGGCGCGTCGCCGGCCAGCTCCAGCAGGCCGCCGTGGTCCTCGCTCAGGCCCAGCTCGCGGGCGGAGCACAGCATGCCCTGGCTTTCCACGCCGCGCAGCTTGCCCAGCTTGATCTTGAAGGGCTTGCCGTCCTCGCCGGGCGGCAGCTCGGCACCGACCAATGCGCAGGGCACCTTGATGCCCACGCGGGCATTGGGTGCGCCGCAGACGATGTTCAGCAGGGCGCCCTGGCCGGCGTCCACCTGGCACACGCGCAGGCGGTCGGCATTGGGATGCTGCACGGCCTCCTTGATCTCGCCGACGACGATCTTGGTGAAGGGCGGCGCGGCGGGACGGCGCTCCTCCACCTCGAAGCCGCCCATGGTCAGCGTGTCGGCCAGGGCTTCGGAGGACAGGGGCGGATTGCAGAAGGCACGCAGCCAGGATTCGGGGAATTGCATCGGGTCGCCCTCGTCTTATTGGAATTGGTTCAGGAAGCGCAGGTCGCCGTCGAAGAAGAGGCGCAGGTCGCTCACGCCGTAGCGCAGCATGGCCAGGCGGTCGATGCCCGAACCGAAGGCGAAACCGATGTACTTCTCGGGATCCAGGCCCATGTTGCGCACCACCTGCGGATGCACCTGGCCGGAGCCCGACACCTCCAGCCAGCGGCCGGCCAGCGGACCCTGCTCGAACATGATGTCGATCTCGGCGCTGGGCTCGGTGAAGGGGAAGTAGCTGGGACGGAAGCGCAGCTTGAGCGCGCTGGTCTCGAAGAAGGCCTGGATGAAGTCCAGGTACATCACCTTCAGGTCCTTGAAGCTGACGTTCTGGCCGATCCACAGGCCTTCGACCTGGTGGAACATGGGCGAGTGCGTGGCGTCGCTGTCCACCCGGTAGGTGCGGCCCGGCGCGATCACGCGGATGTCGGGCATGGTCTCCTGGCCGGCGTACTGGCGTGCATGGGCCTGGGCATAGCGCACCTGCATCGGCGAGGTGTGGGGCCGCAGGTTGAACAGCTGGCCGTCGTCGTCCTTCATGTCGACGTAGAAGGTGTCCTGCATCGAGCGGGCCGGATGGTTCGGCGGGTTGTTCAGCGAGGTGAAGCTGAACCAGTCGGTCTCGATCTCCGGGCCGTCGGCCACGTCGAAGCCCATGCTGGCGAAGATGGCCTCGATGCGCTCCTGCGCGCGCGCCACCGGGTGCAGGCCGCCCCCGGCGCGGCGCCGGCCGGGCAGCGTGACGTCGAGCGCCTCGGCCTGCAGTTGGGCATTGAGCTCGGCATCGGCCAGTTCCTGGCGGCGGGCCGTGAGCGCGGCCTCGATGGCCTGCTTGGCCACGTTGATGGCGGCCCCGCGGCTCTTCTTCTCGTCGACCGGCAACTGGGCCAGGCCCTTCATCAGTTCCGTGACGCGGCCGGACTTGCCCAGGAACTGCGCCTTCGCGTTCTCGAGCTCAGCGGGTGCCCGGGCGCCGGCGAAGGCGGCACGGGCTTGGTCGACCAGGGTGTCCAGTTCGTTCATGGAATGCGTGCGATGCGGAGAAATGGAGAGGGCCGGCACGGCGGGCATCGGCGCACCGGTCGGGCGGCGATGCAGCGGCGGCAGGCCCAGGAAAAACTGCCCACGGCTCCCACTGCGGGGGATCGCGCCCCGGGAGGGACGCCCTTCATCGCGGGACGGTCCGGCGATGAAAAAGGGCCGGAGCTTTTTCAAGCGCCAGCCCTGGAACCGTTGACGTGCGCGGCTCCGCCGGAGCGGGCGCGCACTGTGCGGAATCAAGCAGCCAGCTTGGCCTTGACCTGCTCCACGATGCCGGCGAAAGCGGCCTTGTCGTGCACGGCGATGTCGGCGAGGACCTTGCGGTCGATCTCGATGCCGGCCTTGCGGATGCCGTTGGCGAACTGGCTGTAGGTCAGGCCCAGTTCACGGGAGGCGGCGTTGATACGCGCAATCCACAGCTGGCGGAACACGCGCTTCTTGGTGCGGCGATCGCGGTAGGCGTATTGGCCTGCCTTCATCACCGCCTGCTTGGCGATGCGGAAGACATTGCCGCGACGACCGCGGAAGCCCTTGGCCAGGGCGAGAACCTTCTTGTGGCGGGCGCGAGCGGTTACACCACGTTTGACGCGAGGCATATTGAATCCTTCCTAGTTCGTCGGTTGATCAAATGCCTTGGCCGGGCAGCATGGCGGCCATCGAAACCATGTTGGTCTCGTGAACCGACACCGCACCGCGCAGGTGGCGCTTGTTCTTGGTGGTCTTCTTGGTCAGGATGTGACGCTTGAAGGCTTGACCGCGCTTGACGGTGCCACCGGGACGAACGCGAAAACGTTTCTTCGCGCTGCTCTTGGTCTTCATCTTGGGCATGTGAATGCTCCTTTTACTTGTGCTCGCAAGGCGCCGGGAATCCTTCCCGGACTTGTTGGCCTCCGAGGCACTTCTTCATCCCGCCACCCGCGCCTTGCGGCGCCAGCGGCGAAATCCTTTGCAGGCAGGCGAAGCTCGCGCTTCAGGCCTGGCCGGACGTCGCCGGCTCGGCGGCCTTGGGAGCCGCCCCACCCTTCTTGCGGCCCGGCGCGATCATCATGATCATCTGCCGGCCTTCCAGCTTGGGGAACTGCTCGACCACGATGGCGTCGCCCAGTTCGTCCCGGATGCGCTGAAGCAGGGCCAGGCCCAGCTCCTGGTGCGTGATCTCGCGGCCGCGGAAGCGCAGCGTGATCTTGCACTTGTCGCCGTCGTCCAGAAAACGACGGATGTTGCGCATCTTGATGTTGTAGTCGCCATCGTCGGTACCGGGCCGGAACTTGACTTCCTTGACCTCGATGACCTTCTGCTTCGACTTCGCCTCGGCAGCCTTCTTCTGTTCGAGGAACTTGAACTTGCCGTACTCGATCAACCGGCAGACCGGCGGATTGGCGGCCGCGACCACCTCGACCAGGTCCACGTCGTGCTCACCGGCAAGACGCAGGGCCTCGGACAGACTCACGACGCCCAGGGCCTCGTTTTCGGGTCCGAACAGGCGAACTTCCGGGGCCATGATTTCCCGGTTCAGGCGGTGTTGGCGTTCCTCGCGTTGGCGACGGTCGCGAAATGCAGTAGCGATGGCTTCAGTCCTTCATCAGATGCTACAAATTTTGTAGCTAAAACCGCTTTGGCGCGCGTCCAAGCGAAGCGCAGGACCGGACGGTGAAGCCCGGCCCTGACCGTTGTCAACGCTTGTTGGAGATGTCGTCGGCGATCTTTTGGGAGAACGCCTCCACCGACATGACACCGAGGTCGACATTGCCCCGGGCGCGCACCGCGACGGCACCCGCTTCCCGCTCCTTGTCGCCGACGACGAGGATGTAAGGAAGCTTTTGCAGCGAATGCTTTCGTATTTTATACGTGATCTTTTCGTTGTGCAGATCAAGCTGCACCCTAAGCCCTTGATGGCGCAGCGTTTTCGCAACTTCCGCCGCGTAGTCGGCCTGTGCGTCCGTGATGTTGAGCACCGAAACCTGCACCGGCGCGAGCCAGGCGGGCATGGCGCCGGCGTGGTGTTCGATGAGCATGCCGATGAAGCGCTCGAGGCTGCCGACGATGGCGCGGTGCAGCATCACCGGGTGGGCACGGCCGCTCGACTCCGTCACGTATTCGGCGCCCAGGCGCTCGGCCATGTTGAAGTCCACCTGCATCGTGCCGCACTGCCACTGGCGGCCGATGGCGTCGCGCAGCGTGTACTCGATCTTGGGGCCGTAGAAGGCGCCATCGCCCGGCGCGATGACGAAGTCCACGCCCGAGCGGCGCAGCGCTTCCATCAGCGCGCTTTCGGCCTTGTCCCAGAGCTCGTCCGAGCCGATGCGGTGCTCGGGCCGCGTGGCGACCTTGTAGAGGATGTCCGTGAAGCCGAAGTCCGAATACACCTTGAGCAGCTGCGACGTGTACGCCACGCATTCCTCGAGGATGTGGTCTTCCGTGCAGAAGATGTGGCCATCGTCCTGCGTGAAGCCGCGCACACGCATGATGCCGTGCAAGCCGCCGGAGGGTTCGTTGCGGTGGCACTGGCCGAACTCGCCGTAGCGCAGCGGCAGCTCGCGGTAGCTTCGCAGGTCGCTCTTGAAGATGAGCACGTGGCCCGGGCAGTTCATCGGCTTGAGCGCGTAGTCGCGCTTCTCCGATTCCGTGACGAACATGTTCTCGCGGTAGTTCTGCCAGTGGCCCGTCTTCTCCCACAGGCTCTTGTCGAGGATCTGCGGGCCCTTCACTTCCTGGTAGCCCGTGTCCTTGTAGACCTGGCGCATGTACTGCTCCACGGCCTGCCACAGCGCCCAGCCCTTGGGATGCCAGAAGACCACGCCGGGCGCGACGTCGTCGATGTGGAACAGGTCGAGTTCCTTGCCCAGCTTGCGGTGGTCGCGCTTCTCGGCTTCCTCGATGCGCTGGATGTACTGGTCGAGCTGCTTCTTGTCGGCCCAGGCCGTGCCGTAGATGCGCTGCAGCTGCTCGTTCTTGGCATCGCCGCGCCAGTAGGCGCCGGCCAGCTTCGTCAGCCGGAAGACCTTCAGGAAGCGCGTGTTGGGCACGTGCGGGCCGCGGCACATGTCCACGTATTCCTGGTGGTAGTACAGGCCCATGGCCTGCTCGTCGGGCATGTCCTCGACCAGGCGCAGCTTGTAGTCCTCGCCGCGGGACTTGAACACCTCGATCACCTCGGCGCGGGGCGTCATCTTCTTGATGACGTCGTAGTCCTGCGCGATCAGCTCCTTCATGCGCTGCTCAATGGCGGCCATGTCTTCGGGCGTGAAGGGGCGCTCGTACGAGATGTCGTAGTAGAAGCCCTCGTCGATCACCGGACCGATCACCATCTTGGCCGTGGGATAGAGCTGCTTGACCGCATGGCCGACCAGGTGGGCGCAGGAGTGGCGGATGATCTCCAGCCCTTCATCGTCCTTGGGCGTGATGATCTGCAGGCGGGCGTCGTGGTCGATGACGTCGCTGGCGTCCACCAGCTTGCCGTCCACCTTGCCGGCCACCGTGTTCTTGGCGAGGCCGGGGCCGATGGACTGGGCCACCTCGGCCACCGTCACGGGGCCGGGGTATTCGCGGCGGGAGTTGTCGGGAAGCGTGATCTGGATCATGGGAAACCTCGGGGCGGAAAACAAAAAAGCGCGGGGGTGAGCCGCGCTTGGTGCTGGATGAGCGAGCCGGACCTGCCGGCGCTGCGCGGGCCTACCGGCCGCTCCCCTCGGGAAGCGGACCGAACGATGCGGTGCCAGTAGTTCGCGGTGTCATAACCAGGTTGCCTTTCTCGCCCTTGTTGGTGGACAGACGTGAGCCGTGGATTGTAGCGGGCGCCTGCCTAAAGGCCTGCCGCGCCTGCCGACGCACAACGCGCTGTCGATGCAGATGAAGGCGGCGCCTGCGGATCGCAAGGGCCATCTCCGCCGAGTGCGCCGTCGAGCGCGCGAAAAGCAAAAAGGGCCCGGCCATCGGCCGAGCCCTGCTCTACGTTGCTGAGCGATCAGTGGAACTGCTCTTCCTCCGTCGAGCCGGTCAGCGCCTTCACGCTGGACGAGCCGCCCTGGATCACGGTGGTCACGTCGTCGAAATAGCCGGCGCCGACTTCCTGCTGGTGCGACACGAAGGTGTAGCCCTTTTCGCGGGCAGCGAACTCGGGCTCCTGCACCATCTCGGTGTAGTGCTTCATGCCCTCGCCGCGGGCATAGGCATGGGCGAACTGGAAGGTCTGGAACCAGTTGATGTGGATGCCGGCCAGCGTGATGAACTGGAACTTGTAGCCCAGTGCGGACAGATCTTCCTGGAACGAGGCGATCTGCTTTTCGTTCAGGTTCTTCTTCCAGTTGAAGGACGGCGAGCAGTTGTAGCTCAGCAGCTTGCCCGGGCAGGCGGCATGCACCGCCTGCGCGAATTCGCGGGCGAAGCCGATATCCGGCACGCCGGTTTCGCACCACACCAGGTCGGCGTAGGGCGCGTAGGCGACGCCGCGGCTGATGGACTGCTCCAGGCCATTCCTGACGCGGTAGAAGCCTTCCTGCGTGCGCTCGCCCGTGAGGAAGGGCTTGTCGTTGGCGTCGTGGTCGCTGGTGATCAGGTTGGCGGCCTCGGCATCGGTGCGCGCCAGCACGATGGAGGGCACGCCCATGACGTCGGCGGCGAAGCGCGCGGCGATCAGCTTCTCGACGGCTTCCTGCGTGGGCACCAGCACCTTGCCGCCCATGTGGCCGCACTTCTTGACGGCAGCCAGCTGGTCCTCGAAGTGCACGCCTGCGGCACCGGCCGCGATCATGTTCTTCATCAGCTCGAAGGCGTTGAGCACGCCACCGAAGCCGGCTTCCGCATCGGCCACGATGGGCAGGAAGTAGTCGACGAATTCCTGGTCGCCCGGGTTGATGCCGCGGCCCCACTGGATCTCGTCGGCGCGCTTGAAGGTGTTGTTGATGCGGCGGACCATGGTCGGCACCGAGTCGTAGGCGTACAGCGACTGGTCGGGGTACATGGTCTCGGAGGTGTTGCCGTCGGCGGCGACCTGCCAGCCCGACAGGTACACGGCTTCCAGGCCGGCCTTGGCCTGCTGCATGGCCTGGCCGGCGGAGATGGCGCCGAAGGCGTTGACGTAGCCCTTCTTGGCGCCGCCATTGATCTTCTCCCACAGCTTCTCGGCGCCGCGCTGGGCCAGGGTGTACTCGATGGGGAAGGAACCGCGCAGGCGGACCACGTCGGCGGCGCTGTAGCCGCGCTTCACGCCCTTCCAGCGCGGGTTGCTGGCCCAGTCCTTCTCGAGGGCGCTGATCTGCTGGTCGCGGCTGAGTTGTTCGCGGATGGCTTGAGGCATGGTGCTGGACTCCAAGGTTGCAATGAGTTGTCGGAAGACGGGGCAGCAAGCTCGCTGCTTGGCCTCTACTTTATGAGCATCTCTTGTGTCTTATGTCTTATATAAGACTTTTTTTAGTCTTTGATTTTCAATGACTTGGGCGCGTCATTCCGTAATGCGGAAGGCATTTTTTTGTGCCGCAATGCGGGAGTCGCCACTTTTCCCGTGTTTTTTCACACTATGGAAAGGCTTTTCCGTGCATGGAAGCAAGGAGGCACGACGCGACAGGGCCACGCTGCGCTGCCTTCTGCACGGGCCCAACAGCAGGCGCCGGCGCCGCTTCCCGGACGCGCTTCGCGCGACGCTGCGCTCAGACCGCAGGTGGCCGCCGGTCCGCCACATGCGCCAGCCAGTCGCCACCGCCGATCACAGGGCGGCCGGCAATGCGCGACGGATGGATTTCGTACACCAGGCAGTCCAGCGTGCCGCCGGCCTCCGTGCGCACGGCCACGCGGCGGCGCCGGTATTCGCCGTCGTCGTCCTCCCGCACCTCCTCGAGCCGGTCCAGTTGCCGTTCCAGCTCGGCCGTGACCGCATGCACCTCGCCGCGCACCGGGCCGCCGCCGCCCAGCACCAGGCCTGGGTAAGCACCCAGGTCATACAGCACGCCGTCCACCACGCCGTCGGCCACGTGTCGTGCTGGCGGCGGCCCGAAGCGGCGGATGTCGTTGCTGCCGCCCCGGCGCAACGTGCCGTAGACGAAGACCCGCCGCTCGGGCGCGGCGGCGAAGCAAGGTTCGGGAGGCGTGCTGGGCTCAGGCATGATCGACGGCCCGCGCGCCATGGCGGCGGGCCCGGCAAGGTCCGGGAAGAAGGAAGAGTCTAGTGACGCCGACGTCCACCGCATCGCCCACCGCCCCCCGCCTGATCTCCTATGCCTGCCTGGCGTTGAGCATGACGCTGGTGGGCTGCTACGTGGCCCTGTCCAAGCCGCTCGCCGCCACCTTCCCGGTGCTCCTGCTCGCCTGGCTGCGCTTCGGCATCGCGGCGCTCGCCATGCCGCACTGGCTGCGCAAGCCGCCCGACGAGCCGCCGATGACGGCGCGCACGCGCTTCCTGGTGTTCCTGGAATCCTTTCTCGGCAACTTCCTGTTCTCGATCTTCATGCTGTTCGGCGTGCGCATGACCAGCGCCGTGTCGGCGGGCGTGATCATGGCCGCGATACCGGCCGTCGTCGCCATCGGCAGTTGGCTCTTCCTGCGCGAGCGCGTCGGCACGCGCGTGGTGCTGGCCATCGGCTGCGCCGCTGCGGGCATCGGGCTGCTCGCGCTGGCGCCGCACCCCACCCATGCCAGTGGCGCAGGCGCCGCGCCGGCCCTGCCCTGGCTGGGCAACCTGTTGGTGTTCTGCGCCGTGGTGTGCGAAGCCGCCTATGCCGTCATCGGCAAGTCGCTCACCGGCCGGCTCGGGCCGCGGCGCATCTCGGCGCTGATCAACCTGTGGGGCTTCGTCCTGAGCCTGCCCTTCGGCGTGGTGCTGGCCTGGCACTTCGACTTCGCGGCCGTGCCGCTCGCGATGTGGGCGCTGCTGGTGGTGTATGCACTGGCCGCGAGCATCTGGACCGTGTGGCTCTGGATGACGGGCCTCAAAGGCGGCGTGCCCGCATCGCAGGCCGGCGTGTTCACGGTGATGCTGCCGGTGTCGGCCGCGCTCGTGGGCGTGTTCGTGCTGGGCGAGTCGCTGTCGTGGCTGCAGTCGATGGCCTTCGCCGCGGCACTCGCCGGCGTCGTGCTCGCGACATGGCCCGCGCGCGGCACGCCGCAGCCCCGGCGCACAGAGTGACGCGGCCGGGCCACATCCCCTCTGAAAAAGTGCGCAGCGCCCCTCGGAAAAGGCGTGTTCTCCCTTGGAAAGCCGTTTCTTCTCCATTAGCATCAGCGACACCCAGGAAGACACCGTTTTCATTGGGAAGACTGCATCCATCCAACGACAAGGACTCAATCATGGCAACTGCAAAGAAAGCGCCGGCGAAAGCCCCGGCGAAGAAGGCCGCGGCACCCGCCAAGAAGGCGGCACCGGCGAAGAAGGCGGCAGCCCCCGCCAAGAAGGCCGCGCCGGCCAAGAAGGCAGCCGCTGCCAAGCGCACGCCCAACGCCGCCTTCATGAAGGCCCTGACCCCCAGCCCCGCTCTGGCCGCCGTGGTCGGCAGCACGCCGCTGCCGCGCACCGCCGTGGTCAGCAAGCTGTGGGACTACATCAAGAAGAACAACCTGCAGGACAAGGACAACAAGCGCATGATCAACGCCGACGCCAAGCTGAAGGAAATCTTCGGCAAGTCGCAGGTGTCCATGTTCGAACTGGCGTCGCTGATCGGCGCGCACGTCAAGTAAGACGACGCGGCCTGCGGCCAACACACGAAGGGACGTGCGGTGCACGTCCCTTTTTCATTGCGCGGCGCGAACGCTGGGGAGATCCAGACCGGCGATCGCGCCCTTGCGCGTCATCGGCCGGCGTCGGCCGCAGGCCGGGCCATCGCGGCTTCCCGGATCGCGGCCAGCGTCGTGCGGGTGGTGATCACCTCCGGGTCCAGCGGGATCTCGATCAGCGTGCCGGTGGGCGCCGCGAGCGCGCGCAGCAGCGCGGCCTCGAAGTCCTCCGTGCGTTCCACGCGCTCGGCGGCGTAGCCGTAGGCCCGCGCCAGCGCACAGAAGTCCGGGTTGCCGAGCGCGGTGCCGCTGATGCGCGCCGGGTACTCGCGCTCCTGGTGCATGCGGATGGTGCCGAACATGCCGTTGTTGAGCAGCAGCACGATGCTGCGCCCGCCATGCTGCATGGCCGTGGCCAGTTCCTGGCCGTTCATCAGGAAGTCGCCGTCGCCGGCCACGGTGAAGGCCGTGCGGCCCGTCGCGATGCTGGCCGCGATGCCGGCCGGCACGCCGTAGCCCATGGCGCCGCTGGTGGGCGCGAGCTGCGTCTTGAAGCCCTTGGCCAGCCCATGGTGGCGGAAGAAGCGGTGCATCCAGCTGGCGAAGTTGCCGGCGCCGTTGGTCACCACCGCATCGGCCGGCAGATGCTTCTGCACCATACCGACGACGGCCGCCATGTCGACGGGGCCGGGCAGCGGCTGCGGCGCCAGGTTGGCTTCGTAGCCGGCATGCACCTGCTGCGCCCAGCCGGCCCAGGGCACTTCGGGCGGGGCCGTGAGCACTTCCAGCGCGCGGGCCGCGGCGTTCATGGTGGTGTTGAAGGCCAGGTCCGCCTGGTAGACGCGGTTCAGCTCTTCCGCACTGGCATGGAAGTGCACGAGCTTCTGCCGGCTGCGCGGCGCCTGCAGCAGGGTGTAGCCGCCGGTGGTCATCTCGCCCAGGCGCGGGCCAATGGCGATGACCAGGTCGCTCTCGCGCACATGGGCCGCGAGCCGCGGATTGATGGCGATGCCCACGTCGCCCGCGTAGAGCGGATGATGGTTGTCGAAGGTGTCCTGGAAGCGGAAGGCGTTGGCCACCGGCAGTTGCCAGTTCTCGGCGAAGCGTTGCAGCGCCTGCGCGGCCTGCGGCGTCCAGCCGCCGCCGCCCGCGATGACGATGGGCCGCTCGGCCGCCAGCAGCAGGGTGCGCAGGCTGCGCAGGCCGCCGGGGTCGGCCCAGGCCTGCGGCGGCTCGACGCGCGGCAGGGCTTGGGCGTCCGTGGCGGCACGCAGCATGTCTTCCGGCAGCACCAGCACCACCGGGCCTGGGCGGCCGCTCATGGCGGTGGCGAAGGCGCGGGCCAGGTACTCGGGCAGGCGGTCCGCATCGTCCACGCGTTCGACGCGCTTGGCGAAGCCCTTGGTGCTGGGGCCGAAGAAACTGCCGAAGTCCACCTCCTGGAAGGCTTCGCGGTCGCGGAAGTCGCTACCCACGTCGCCCACCAGCAGCACCATCGGCGTCGAGTCCTGGAAGGCGGTGTGCACGCCGATGGAGGCGTTGGTGGCGCCGGGGCCGCGCGTGACGAAGCACACGCCGGGCCGCCCGCTCAGCTTGCCGTGCGCCTCGGCCATGAAGGCCGCGCCGCCCTCCTGCCGGCAGGCCACGAAGCGGATCTGCGACACATGGTCGTGGAAGCCGTCGAGCGCGGCCAGGAAGCTTTCGCCCGGCACGCCGAACACGTGGGTGACGCCTTGGGCGACGAGGCACTCGACCAGCAGGTGGCCGGCAGGACGGGAAGCGGTCATGAGAAACGGGCGCGCACGCCGATAGCCACGGAAAGTTGGGCGATTATCGGGAGCAGCGGCGATGAGCGGCGACAATTAACCAATCAGTGAATTCAATGACCGACGAGACCGCCCTTCCCGAAACGCGCCAGCGCGATGCCGACCGCTCCCAGGCCGCGATCCTGCAGGCCGCGCGGGAGGAATTCGCCTCCCACGGCCTGGCCGGCGCGCGCATGGACCGGATCGCCGAACGGGCCGAGCTGAACAAGCGCCTCATCTACTACTACTTCGGCAGCAAGGACGACCTCTTCCTGGCCGTGCTGGAACGCGCCTACGCCGACATCCGCGAGGCCGAGCAGGCGCTGCACCTGGACGAGATCGAGCCGGTGGAGGCGATCCGCCAACTGGTGTCCTTCACCTGGCACTACTACCTGGCGCACCCGGAATTCATCACGCTGCTCAACAGCGAGAACCTGCACCGCGCGGAGCACCTGAAGCGCTCCGACGGCATCCAGCAGATGAATTCGCCGCTGGTCCAGCTGCTGGACGGCGTGCTGGAACGGGGCCGCCGCGACGGCGTCTTCCGCGCCGGCGTGGACCCGATCCAGCTCTACATCTCGATCGCGTCGCTGTGCTACTTCTACCTGTCGAACAGCCACACGCTGTCCGCCGTCTTCGGCCGTGACCTGCGCGCACCCAAGGCCATGGCGCAGCGGCTGTCGCACATGACCGAACTGGTGCTGGGCTACCTGCTGCACTGAACCGCACCGGCACGCCGGCGCCGCACCTGCCGGCGCCCGCGCCGGACGCCGGCGCGGCAGGCCCTCCTCCGGGATTCCACCGAGGCCGCTTCGCACCGCCTGCGTTGACGCGCGCCGCCCCTGCGCACAGAATCGCCTTCAATTCACCTATTGGTGAATAAAACAGGAGACATCGACATGCGCCTCTTCACCCGTGCGGCCACCGCCGCCGCTTTTGCCCTGTCGGCCATGGCCGCGCCCGCGCTGGCCGACACGGCCTATCCCAGCAAGCCGATCCGCGTGATCGTGCCCTTCGCGGCCGGCAGCACCACGGACATCATTGCCCGCGCCATCACCGACAAGATGAGCCAGAGCATGGGCCAGCAGCTGGTGATCGAGAACCGCGGCGGCGCCAGCGGCACCATCGGCCAGGCGGCCGTGGCCTCGGCCGCGCCGGACGGCTACACGGTGATGATCCATTCGTCCTCGCACACCGTCAGCCCCTCGACCTTCGCCAAGCTGCCCTTCGACACAGTGCGCGACTTTGCGGGCGTGACGCCGATTTCCTCGCTGTCGAACGCGCTGGTGGTGTCGCCGCAGAAGGGCTACCGCACGCTCAAGGACCTGCTGGCGGCGGCGCGGGCACAGCCCGGCAAGCTGAACTTCGCGTCGGCGGGCCAGGGCAGCGCCACGCATCTGAATGCCGAGAAGTTCAAGCTGGCGGCCCGCATCGATGCGACCAACATCCCCTTCAAAGGCTCGGCCGAGGCCGTGACCGAGGTGCTGGCCGGCCGCGTGGACTACTACTTCTCGCCCATCGCGCCGGTGATCGGCCAGATCCGCGAAGGCCAGCTGCTGGCCCTGGCCGTCGGCTCGCCGCAGCGCGCGAGCGCCCTGCCCGACGTGCCGACCACGGCCGAAGCGGGCGTGCCCGGCTCCGAATTCAACTTCTGGATCGGCATGATGGCCCCGGCGAAGACGCCGCGCCCGGTCATCGAGCGGCTGCATGCCGAGGTGCTCAAGGCCCTGGCCACGACCGAGGTGAAGGAGCGTTTCGCCAAGCTGGGCGCCGATGCGTGGACGCTCAAGCCCGAGCAGTTCGACGCCTACATCAAGGACGAGATCGTCAGCAACGCGGCGGTGGTCAAGGCCGCCGGCCTGTCCGCGCAGCAGTGACCCGGCGCGCCTCCCCGCCTTCCTATTTCCCGAACTGAGAGAAGCCTCCCTCCATGGCCACACAACGACTCGGACTGATCATGCACGGCGTCACCGGACGCATGGGCATGAACCAGCACCTGATCCGCTCCATCTGCGCGATCCGCGCCCAAGGCGGCGTGCCGCTCGCCAACGGCGACCGGGTGATGCCCGACCCCATCCTCATCGGCCGCAATGCCGACAAGATCGCGGCCCTGGCGCGCGCCCACGGCATCGAGCGCTGGGGCACCGACCTGGACGCGGCGCTGGCCAATCCAGAAGACACCGTCTTCTTCGACGCCGGCACCACGCAGATGCGCCCGCAGCTGCTGGCCAAGGCCATCCGCGCCGGTAAGCACGTGTACTGCGAGAAGCCCATCGCCACCAACCTCAACGAGGCGGTGGAGATCGCGCGCCTGGCCGACGAGGCCGGGCGCACCCAGGGCATCAAGCACGGTGCCGTGCAGGACAAGCTCTTCCTGCCCGGCCTGCGCAAGCTGGACATGCTGCGCCGCGCCGGCTTCTTCGGCCGCATGCTGTCGGTGCGGCTGGAGTTCGGCTACTGGGTGTTCGAAGGCGACCTGCAGCCCATCCAGCGCCCCAGCTGGAACTACCGCAAGGAAGACGGCGGCGGGATGATCCTGGACATGATGTGCCACTGGCGCTACGTGCTCGACAACCTGTTCGGCGAGGTGAAGTCGGTCAGCTGCCTGGGCACCACGCACATCCCCAAACGCTGGGACGAGGCCGGCAAGCCCTACGAGGCCACGGCCGACGACGCGGCCTACGCCACCTGCGAACTCACCGGCCACAACGGCGAGCCGGTGATCGCGCAGATCAACATGAGCTGGGTGACGCGCGTGCGCCGCGACGACCTGGTGACCTTCCACGTCGACGGCACTGAGGGCTCGGCCGTCGCCGGCCTGCAGAGCTGCCGCGCCCAGTCGCGCGTGGCCACGCCGCGGCCGGTGTGGAACCCCGACATCCAGCAGACGATGAACTTCTTCGACCAGTGGCAGGAGATTCCGGACGTCGAGACCTATGACAACGGCTTCAAGATCCAGTGGGAACACTTCATCCGCCACGTGGTGGAAGACGCACCCTACAAGTGGACGCTGCCCGAGGGCGCCAAGGGCGTGCAGCTGGTGGAGGCCGCGCTGGACTCCTGGAAGGAGCGGCGCTGGATCGACGTGCCGCCGCTCGAGGTCTGATGGCCGCGCCGACAAGGAACACGCCATGGCCCTGACCCTCCGCCTGCCCGACGCCGACGGCCGCCTGGCCCCCTACACGCTCAGCGGCGCCACGCCGATGCAGCCGAAGCCGGGCGCGCGCTTCGACCGCATCGCCTACTCGGCCGCCCACGTGGTGGCCGACCCGCTGGCCGCCATCGACCCCTGGCTGCAATGCGCCGTCGACTGGGATGCCACCCTGGCCTACCGCCGCCACCTGTGGTCCCTGGGCCTGGGCGTGGCCGAGGCCATGGACACCGCCCAGCGCGGCATGGGCCTGGACTGGCCCACCTCGCTGGAACTCATCCGCCGCTCCATCGACGCGTCACGCGACGTGCCGGGCGCCTTCCTCGCCTCGGGCTGCGGCACCGACCACCTGGACCTGGCCGAGGTGCGCAGCGTGGACGACGTGATCCGCGGCTACGAGACGCAGATGGCCGCCATCGAGGCCCTGGGCGGCAAGCTGATCGTGATGGCCAGCCGCGCCCTGGCCCGCGTGGCGACAAGCCCGGCCGACTACGAGCGCGTGTACGACCGGGTGCTGAGCCAGGCGAAGCAACCGGTCGTGCTGCACTGGCTGGGCGACATGTTCGACCCGGCGCTGGCCGGCTACTGGGGCACCACCGACGTGGACGCCGCCATGGACACGGCCCTGGGCATCATCGCCGCGCATCCGCACAAGGTGGACGGCATCAAGATCTCGCTGCTCGACAAGGACAAGGAGATCGCCATGCGCCGCCGCCTGCCTGCGGGCGTGCGCATGTACACCGGCGACGACTTCAACTATGCCGAGCTGATCGCCGGCGACGGCGCGGGCACCGAGCCCACGCATGGCAAGAGCGATGCGCTGCTGGGCATCTTCGACGCCATCGCGCCCGCGGCGAGTGCGGCGCTGGCGGCGCTGGCGCAGGGCGACACGGCGCGCTTCCACGAGATCCTGACGCCGACGGTGCCGCTGTCGCGCCACATCTTCCGGGCGCCCACGCGCTTCTACAAGACGGGCGTGGTCTTCATGGCCTGGCTCAACGGCCACCAGCCGCACTTCACCATGGTGGGCGGCCAGCAGAGCACGCGCTCGCTGCCGCACCTGGCCGAGCTGTTCCGCCTGGCCGACGCCGCGCACCTGCTGACCGATCCGGAACTGGCGGTGCGGCGCATGCGGGCGCTGCTGGCCACGCACGGGGTGGAGGGCTGATGCGCGACCTGTCGCAGGACAGCCGCTGGCTGTCGATCAACACCGCCACCGTCCGCCGCCAGCGCGGCGCGGAGGTGCCGCTGGCGCGCATCATCGACCAGTGCGCCGAGCACGGCATCCGCGCCATCAGCCCCTGGCGCGACCAGGTGGCCGCCGCCGGCCTGGACGCGGTGGCGCGCCAGCTGCGCGCGCTGGACATGCAGCTGTCCGGCTACTGCCGCGGCGGCTTCTACCCCGCCGCCGATGCGGCCGGCCTGCGCGCCGCGCTGGACGACAACCGCCGCGCCATCGACGAGGCCAAGGCGCTGGATGCACCCTGCCTGGTGCTGGTGGTCGGTGCGCTGCCCGGCGCATTGGAGGGCAAGCCGGCCTACAAGAGCATAGCCCGCGCCCGCGGCGAGGTGCGCGACGGCATCGCCGCCTCGCTGGAGTACGCCCGCAGCGTGGGCATGCCACTGGCCATCGAACCGCTGCATCCCATGCAGGCCGCCGACCGCGCCTGCATCAACACGCTGGAACATGCGCTGGACCTGTGCGACGAACTCGACCCGGACCGCACCAGCATGCTGGGCGTGGCCCTCGACGCCTACCACTGCTGGTGGGATCCGAAGCTGGAGGCCCAGACCGCCCGCGCCGGCCGCGACCGGCTGCTGGCCTACCACGTGTGCGACTGGCTCACGCCCACGCGCGACCTGCTCAGCGACCGCGGCATGATGGGCGACGGCGTGATCGAGCTGCGGCAGCTGCGCGGCTGGGTGGAGGCCGCGGGCTATGCGGGCCACTGCGAGGTGGAGATCTTCTCCACGCTGGACTGGTGGCAGCGCGACGGCGACGAAACGCTGCGCATCTGCATCGAGCGGCACCGCAGCGTGGTGTGAGGGGGCGCGCCGTTCCGCCCTTCGACAGGCTCAGGGCGAACGGATTCGGGGTCCGGCGCCTTGCCATGCGCAAGCCACGGCGCCCTGCCACGATCAAGCCAAAGTGATTTGGCCTCCTCAGGCCACGCGCAGGGCGAGCGGATTGGAAGCCGCGTTACCCTCGTCCTCCGTGCCCTCCCTTTCCCTCCCCGATCCGGCCCGCCGCGGCCGCCACGCCATCGGCTGCATGCTCGGCGCCATGGCCTGCTTCGTCGTCAACGACGCCCTCAGCAAGTTCGTCAGCCAGGGCATGCCGGCCGGGCAACTCATCTTCCTGCGCGGGCTCATGGCCTCGCTGCTGGTGCTGGCCGTGGCCGTCGCGCTCGGCGCGCACCGGCGCCTGGGCAGCATGGGCCATCCGCGCGTGCTGCTGCGCGCCGGGGTGGATGCCTGCGCGACCGTGCTGTACCTGCTGTCGCTGTTCCGCCTGCCGCTGGGCAATGCAACGGCCATCAACCTGACGGCGCCGCTCTTCATGACGGTGTTCGCGGCGATCTTCCTGCGCGAGCGGCCCGGCGCCGCGCGCGGCTGGGCCGTGGCCATCGGCTTCGTCGGCGT
Source organism: Pseudacidovorax intermedius (assembly GCF_001476815.1). Lineage (GTDB taxonomy): Bacteria > Pseudomonadota > Gammaproteobacteria > Burkholderiales > Burkholderiaceae_C > Xenophilus > Xenophilus intermedius_A. The sequence continues at coordinate 49,601 of NZ_LDSL01000073.1, forward strand.
GCTGCTGGTGGTGCAGCCGCGCGGCGACGGCTTCAATGCCTGGGCGCTGCTGTGCCTGGCGGCCACGCTGTTCCACGCCACGCGCGACCTGCTCACGCGCGGCCTGGACCCGGCCATTCCCTCCATCGTGGTCACGCTCTCCACGGCGCTCGCCGTCACGCTGCTGTCGGGCGCGCTGTCGGTGGTGGAGGGCTGGCAGCCAGCGACGGCCGGGCAACTCGGCCTGCTGGCCCTGTCCTCCGCCTTCCTGGCGACCGCCTATTTCCTGCTCATCCAGTGCATGCGCCAGGGCGAGGTGTCGCTCACGGCGCCCTTCCGCTATTCGGCCCTGCTGTTCGCGGTCGGGCTGGGCTACGCGGTGTGGGGCGACGTGCCCAATGCCTGGGCCTGCGCCGGCATCGCGCTCTTGGTGGGCTCGGGCCTGCAGGTGCTGCGCAGCGAACGCAACCGCCAGCCGCTGCGCACGCTGGAGGCGCAGGCGGAATGAAGGCGACAGCAAGGGTCTTGCGCCGCTCCTAGAATCCCGCCCGCGGCCGCCTCCGGGTGGCCGCCAAGCGTTCTCAGGGCAGGGTGCAATTCCCTACCGGCGGTCATGGTGGAAGGCGACTTCCGCACGAGCCCGCGAGCGCCCGCCGCCGCAGCCTTCGGACCGCGGTGGCGGGGTCAGCAGATTTCGGTGCGATTCCGAAGCCGACGGTCACAGTCCGGATGAAAGAGAGCGCGAGATGCGGCCAGGCTCCTGGCCGCGCGCGGCGTCATGCCGTGCGCGGCCGGCGGGCCGGGCGCGGCTTTTCGTGCGTTTTTTCGAAGCCCTGATTCAGGCCCACCCTTTGTTCAAAAAGGCAACACCATGAGTCAGCTCAACGACCTTCCCCTCCAGATCCTGCCCGCCCTGGGCGACCGGCGCATCGCGCTGGTCGAGGCCCAGTGGCATGCGGACATCGTCCACCAGGCGCGCGACGCCTTCCTCGCCGAGATGGAACGCCTGGGCGTGCCCGCCTCGCAGATCGACATCTTCGACGTGCCCGGCGCCTTCGAGATCCCGCTGCATGCCAAGCGCCTGGCCCGCAGCGGCCGCTATGCCGCCGTGGTGTGCTGCGCGCTGGTGGTCGACGGCGGCATCTACCGCCACGAGTTCGTGGCCAGCACCGTGGTCGAGTCGCTGATGCAGGTGCAGCTGGAGACCGAGGTGCCGATGATCTCGGCCGTGCTCACGCCGCACCACTTCCACGAGCACATCGAGCACCGCAAGTACTTCCATCGCCATTTCGCGGTGAAGGGCGCCGAGGCGGCCGAGGCCTGCGTCAAGACCATCGCGGGACTGTCGCGGCTGGACGCGCTGCTCGCCGCCTGAGCAGGTCGCCGCATCGAGAGCCGGCCTCGGCGATGGGCCGGTCCCGCCGGCGATTCAGCGATCCGCCAGCGCCAGCACGGCGGCCCACTCGGCCGGCGTGACCGGCGTGATCGACAGCCGGTTGCCCTTGCGCAGCAGCAGCATGTCGGTCAGCGCCGGTTCGTTGCGCAGTTCGGGCAGGCCGATGAGCCGCGTCTTGCGCAGGGCCTGCACGTCCAGCAGCAACCAGCGCGGCGCATCCGGTGGCGAGGCCGGATCGTGGTACGGCGAGGCCGCATCGAACTGCGTCGGATCGGGCCGCACGCCCGAGGCCACGCGGGCGATGCCGGCCACACCCGGCTGCGGACAGCTGGAGTGGTAGAAGAGCACGCCATCGCCCACCTGCATCGCGTCGCGCATGAAGTTGCGCGCCTGGTAGTTGCGCACGCCCGTCCAGGGCACGGTCTGCGCGGGCGCGGCCAGGGCATCGTCGATGGCGCACTCGTCGGGCTCCGACTTCATCAACCAGTAGCGGGAACTCATCGGCGCATTGTCCAGGCTGATCGCGAGGCCGGGGCGGGCCTCGGCCTCATGCCGGGCAGCCGGCGGCCGGGCGGCGCGTGAGGCGGATGCCGTCGGGCAGGCCCGGGATGCCGCGCCGCACGAGCAACTGGCCGTCGCTCCAGATCAGCCAGGGCCGCAGCCGCCCCACGGCCGGCGGCGGCAGGTTGGCGCCCTCGATGCGGCCGCGCCATTGCGCCGCGACCGCGTCGCCGCGCCCCAGGGTGGCGCGGTAGTCGCGCATCGATTGCCGGAAGGCCAGTTGCAGGCCGCCCGGCGCGCACCAGGCGCCATCGACCGGCGCCGGCACGCGCCAGAGGTAGAGGCGCTGCGACCGCAGGCGGCCGAGGCTGCGGTCGGGCAGTTCCACCGTCTGCGTCTGCTCCGGCGGCCAGCCGGGCAGGCCGTCGATGTCGGAAATCACCCGCGTGCCCGGCGCCAGGCGCAGCAAGGCCGGGCGCAACTGCTCCTGCGACTCGGCCGGCAGGTGCATGACGACCACGCTGGCGCCGGTGAGCCGGGTGCGCAGGATGTCTTCCTCGCGGAACTCCACCCTGTCGGCCACCCGCGCCTCGGCCGCGCGCCGCCGGGCGCGGTTCAGCAGCTCGGGCTCGGTCTCCACACCCGTGGCCCGGGCGCCGGCCAGCGCCGCCGCCACCGGCACGCGGCCTTCGGCGGTGCCCAGGTCGAGCAGGTGGTCGTCACTGCGCAGGGCGGCCAGCCGCACCATGGCCTGCGCCAGCCGCTCGGCGGCGACCAGGGCCTCCGCTTCGCCGCGCGGCGCCGCCGGCTGCGCCCCGGCCGCGCCGGCCCCGAGCAGCAGCAACGACAAAGGCAGGTGGCGGCGCATCCGGCAAGTATGGTGGGAATAATTCCCGCATGCCAAGCACCGACACCACGATCTACCACAACCCCGCCTGCGGCACCTCCCGCAACACGCTGGCCCTGCTGCGCGAGCGCGGCATCGAGCCCACCGTCATCCAGTACCTGAAGACGCCCCCCGACCGCGCGACGCTGCAGCGCCTGTGCACGGACAGCGGCATCGGCGTGCGCGGCGTGCTGCGCGAGAAGGAGGCACTGGCCACCGAACTCGGCCTGCTCGATCCCGCTTGCAGCGACGCGGAACTGCTCGACGCCATGCTGGCCCATCCGGTGCTCATCAACCGACCGCTGGTGGTCACGCCCAAGGGCACGCGGCTGTGCCGGCCGAATGAGGTGGTGCTGGAGATCCTCTGAGCCCCGCCGGACGGGCCCGCCCGGCGACGGCCGCAGCCGGCGGGCACGGCGCCCGGCGTCGCATCGCGTCGCACGCGGCCATGGGCAGGCCGCGGCGTTCAGGCCGAAGCCGAGGCCGGCGTCAGCAGTTCGCGCCGCGCCCGGCGCACGTTGAAGGCACTGGCGATCAGCACCGCCTGCACCACGGCCAGGCCGAGGATGACGCTGGCGTACTGGCCGGCATCCATCAGGCGGCCGAAGATCAGCGGCGCCACCGCCTGGCCGATGTCCAGGCCCGCATACACCACGCCATAGACCCGCCCGCTGGCATTGGCCGGCGTGGAGCGCTTGACGATCAGGTCGCGCGACGGCCCGGCGATGCCCGAGGCGAAGCCCATGGCGCCGAACAGCACCGGCACCACCGCCGGCGGAAAGCTCGCCAGGCCGAGCACCAGCGCCAGCACGGCGGCGATGCCGAAGCCGGCGCCCACGATGCGTTCGCAGCGCGCCGGGTCCGAGGCCAGGAAGCCGCCCAGCACCATGCCCACCGAACTGGCCACCATGTAGACCGTCACGCAGATCGCGACCAGCGCCACCGGCACCTCGTGCAGCCGGCCGGCGGCCTGCGGCGCGAAGGTCTGCACCACGCTGATGACCATGGCGTAGAAAAAGAAGAAGCCGAAGCACATCCACACCGCCGGGATGCGCAGGAAGGCGAAGGCACCTTCGCTGCCCGGGCCCTGGCCGGTGGCCTTCTGCACCGCCTTCACGTCCAGCGCCAGCGCGGCGCGGCCGAACCACAGCACCACCAGCACCACGAGCGCCAGCGCGCCCGCGCTGGCCAGCGCCACGCGCCAGGAGAAGGCGATGGCCAGCGGCACCACGAAGGCCGGCGCCAGCGCCCAGCCCAGGCTGCCGGTGATGCCGTGCACGCTGTAGGCATGGCCCAGGCGCGTGGGCGCCACCTTGCGGTTGAACAGGGTGTAGTCCACCGGATGGAACACGCCGTTGCCCACGCCCGCCACGACGGCGCTCGCCACCAGGCCCCAGTAGTTGGACGCCATCGCATAGCCGAAGGCCGCCAGCCCCAGGCAGCCCAGGCCCACGAACAGCACCGGCCGCGGCCCCAGCTTGTCGACGATGAAGCCCGAGCCCGCCTGCACCGCGCAGGAGGTGACGAAGAACACGGTCAGCACCGCGCCCAGCTCGGTGTAGCTGACGCCGAAGGCATCCTTCAGCCAGGGAAAGAGCGGCGGCAGGATCAGTTGGCTGAAATGGCTGATGGCATGCGCCAGGCCCACCAGGCCGATGAGCGTGGCGTCGGAACGCAGGGACGAGGAAGCGCCCGGGGGCGAGGAAGAAGCAGTGGTCATGGCAGCGGCGCCACGCGCCCGAAGGCGCGGCAGGCGGGGTGTCTTGTCGTTGGAGGAATCCGCCGCGCCGCCCGACCCGGGCTGCGCAACGCCCCGCCATCGTAGGCGCCGGAAAACGGCAGAATGCCGACAGCCTGCCAACCTCTGTCGAGAACATGCCAGACCTTGCCCCGCCTGCCGACCCGTCCCCGGCTGCCGACCCCGCCACGCCTGGACGGCGTGCGCCCGCCACGCGCCGGCCGCCGCACGCCCCGGTGCCGGCCCTGGCCGCGCTGGCCCACAGCGTGGGGCCGCTCACGCCGCACCTCTATGCGCCCGACGCCGTGCGGCCGCTGCGGGCCAAGGAGCATTTCCTCTCGGCCGACACGCAGGTCGAGCCCCACACCCATCCGTGGCCGCAGCTGACCTTCTCCACCCGCGGCGTGATCCGCCTGTCCACCCGCGACGGCAGCTACATCATTCCGCCCTCGCGCGCGCTCTGGGTGCCGGCGGACGTGCCGCACAGCATCACGCTGGTGGAAGACGCCGAGCTGCGCACCGTCTACCTGCACCGCTGGCTGGGCCCCGACTGGGCGCGCTGCGAGGTGCTGGAGATCAGCCCGCTGCTGCGCGCGCTGATGCTGGCGCTGGACACCACGCCCGACGGCCTGCCGCCCGCCGACCCCGCCTCGCCGCAGCGCGAGCGCTGGATCGCGCCGCTGCTGGTGGACGAACTGGAGCGCGCGCAGCAGATCCGCATCGACGTGCCGCTGCCGCAGGACAAGCGCCTGCGCCAGCTGTGCGAGGCCGTTCTGCGCGCCCCCGACGACCGCGCCACCCTGGCCGAGCGCGCCCGCGGCATCGGCGCCAGCGAGCGCACCGTGGCACGCCTGTTCCGCGACCAGCTGGGCATGAGCTGGCAGGCCTGGCGCCAGCAGGCGGTGCTGGCCCATGCACTGCCGCTGCTGGCCCGTGGCATGGCCGTGAGCCAGGTGGCCACCGCCTGCGGCTACGCCACCGACAGCGCCTTTTGCGCCATGTTCAAGCAGGCCACGGGGAAGTCGCCGACGGCCTTCCAGCATCGGCGGCGCTGACCTCCGCGAAGGCCTCGATCAGGTATTCGACGCAGACCCGCACCTTGGCCGAGCTGGCCAGGCGCTCGGGGTAGACGGCCCACACGTTGGCCTCCTGCCGCCAGTCGGGCAGCACCGGCACCAGCCGGCCGTCGGCCAGCAGCGGTGCCACGTCCCACAGCGAGCGCAGCACCACGCCGTGGCCGTCCACGGCCCACTGCACCGCCACCTCGCCATGGTTGGACGACAGCGGGCCGGTGACCTTCACCGCCTCTTCCTGCGCGCCGGCGCGCAGCCGCCACACGCCGAAGGGATGGTCGCGCTCCTTGATGACCAGGCAGTCGTGGCTGGCCAGGTCCTGCAGCGTGCGCGGCGCCTCGCGGCGCGCCAGGTAGGCGGGCGCGGCGCACAGCACGCGGTGGTTGGCCGCCAGCCGCCGGGCGATGAGGTGCGGCGCGATCTCGTCGCCGACCCGCACGTCCACGTCGTAGCCCTCGGCCGCCACGTCCACCAGCCGGTCCAGCACCTCCAGCCGCACCTGCAGGCCGGGATGGCGGCGCGCCATGGCCGACAGCATGGGCGCCACCACGCGGCGGCCGAAGCCGAAGCTGCTGCTGATGCGCAGCAGCCCGCGCGGCTCGCCGCGGGTGACGGCCACTTCCTGCATGAGCTGCTCCACGTCGTCGAGCACGCGCTGCGCCCAGTGGAAGACGCGCTCGCCCTGGTCGGTCACGCTCACGCGGCGCGTCGTGCGGTGCAGCAGGCGCACGCCCAGCGTCTCCTCCAGCACGCGGATGCGCTTGCTGACGTAGGCGGTGGACACGCCCAGGTGCTCCGCTGCGGCGGCGAAGCTGGACTGGCGGGCCACGATGAGGAAGACGCGCAGGTCGTCGTTGGCGGGGATATTGCTCACGCTTCGTGGCCAATGTCTTCACGGAAGCGGGATTGTATGAACGGCGTGCGCAACGAGAATGCAGCCCATCCTGTTCTTTCGCTTATCCGGAGACCGCCCATGTCCGCAGCCAGCCCCAACCGCCCCTTCCGCATCGCCGTCCTGCCCGGCGATGGCATCGGCAAGGAAGTCATGCCCGAGGGCCTGCGCGCCCTGGACGCCGCGACCAAGCGCTTCGGCATCGCCATCGAATACCGCCACTTCGAGTGGGCCAGCTGCGATTACTACGCCGCCCACGGCAAGATGATGCCGGACGACTGGAAGGCCCAGCTGCAGGGCATGGACGCCCTGTTCTTCGGCGCCGTGGGCTGGCCGGCCACCGTGCCGGACCATGTGTCGCTGTGGGGCTCGCTGCTGAAGTTCCGCCGCGAGTTCGACCAGTACGTCAACCTGCGCCCGGTGCGCCTGTTCGAGGGCGTGCCCTGCCCGCTGGCCGGCCGCAAGCCGGGCGACATCGACTACTTCGTGGTGCGCGAGAACACCGAAGGCGAGTACACCTCGCTGGGCGGCGTGATGTACGAGGGCACGGAGCGCGAGATGGTGATCCAGGAATCGGTGTACTCCCGCGTCGGCGCGCAGCGGCTGCTGAAGTTCGCCTTCGAGCTGGCGCAGTCGCGGCCGCGCAAGCACGTCACGCTGGCCACCAAGAGCAACGGCATCGCCATCAGCATGCCCTGGTGGGACAGGCAGGCCGACGAGGTCAAGAAGGCCTACCCGGACGTGGCGCTGGACAAGCAGCACATCGACATCCTGTCCGCGCGCTTCGTGCTGCAGCCGGGCCGCTTCGACGTGGTGGCAGCCACCAACCTGTTCGGCGACATCCTGTCCGACCTGGGCCCGGCCACCACCGGCACCATCGGCCTGGCGCCCTCGGGCAACCTGAACCCGGACCGCACCTTCCCCTCGCTGTTCGAGCCGGTGCACGGCTCGGCGCCGGACATCTATGGCCAGAACATCGCCAACCCCATCGCCATGATCTGGTCGGGTGCGATGATGCTGGACTTCCTCGGCCGCGGCGAAGGCGCCTGCCGCCAGGCGCACGACGCCATCCTGGCCGCCATCGAGGCGGTGCTGCGCGACGGCCCGCGCACGCCGGACCTGGGTGGCAAGGCGAGCACAACGGAGCTGGGCGAGGCGGTCGCGCGGAACATCGCCAGCTGATGCACGAGCCCCTCTCCCCTCGCGGGAGAGGGGTTGGGGAGAGGGGGGG
>NZ_LDSL01000074.1 GCF_001476815.1 Pseudacidovorax intermedius
CTGCTGGCCGGGGGCGGCGGGCATGGGGGGCATGGCCGGAAGCTCGGCCGTGTCGGGAAGGTCGTCGTCGGTGTGGTCGTTCATGGAAGGCAAAGGGTAGTCGTCAGCGGCCGCGGGACTTCAGGCGCTCCAGCATGGCGGAGGCCGCCGCCTGCTCGCCCGCGCGGCGCGAGCCGCCGTTGCCGCGCTCGACGAGGCCGAACTCGGGCACCTCGCATTCGACCTCGAAGGTCTGCTTGTGCGCGGCGCCGAGCGTACCGACGACGCGGTAGGCCGGCAGTTTCATTTTGTGGCCCTGCAGCCATTCCTGCAGTTCGGTCTTGGGGTCCTTGGCGGCGGCGCTCATGCGCGGGTCGATCTCTATCTCGGCATAGAGCCGCTGCACCAGCGCTTGCGCCGGGCCGAAGCCGGCGTCCAGGTAGACGGCGCCGATCAGCGCCTCCACCGCGTCGGCCAGGATCGACGGCCGCGCCGAGCCGCCGGAGCGCGCCTCGCCCTCGCCCAGCCGCAGCAGGCTGGACAGGCCCAGGCGCTGGGCGATGCCGTGCAGCGTGTCCTGGCGCACCAGGTTGGCCCGCACGCGCGAGAGATCGCCCTCTGCCTGGCGCGCGAGCCGGGTGTAGAGCAGGTGCGAGACGGCCAGGCCCAGCACCGAGTCGCCCAGAAATTCGAGGCGCTCGTTGTGCTCGGCCGAATAGCTGCGGTGCGTCAGCGCGCGCTGCAGCAGGCGTTCGTCGGAAAAGGCATGCCCCAGGCGCGCCTGGAGCGCCGCCAGGCCGCTCGGATTCACGTGATGACTGTTCCTGTCGTTGTGGCGCCGCAGCCCGGGACCCGGCAGGGTCTCAGTCGGTGCGGCCCGCGTATTTCATCAGCAGCCAGGCGGGCCCGGCCAGATGGATCTGCTTGTCGTAGGCGAAGGAGACGACCATCTTGTCGCCCTGCTTCTGCACCTCGAGGTCCTTGCCGGAGATGGCGCTGAAGTCGTCGATGGCCTGGGCGCGGTCGAACAGGGAGCGCACCTCCGGCACCGTGGTGCCGGCCGTGGCGCGCTGCGCCGCCTTCTTGATGGCCTGGTACTCGATCACCGTGGGCACCAGCTGCGCGGCGACCACGCCGACGCACGCCAGCACGACCCCCACGAACAGCAAGCCGATGAACGAAATGCCCCGTTGCCGGGTTCTGGCTGCACCTGCCCTCATGGACCTCACTCCTTCGTCGGGATGTTCCCGCCCTCGTTGCCGCCACCATGCGGCGCCTGATCAGTGGAATGGCCCGATCCGCTTGAAGTTGCCGAAGTTCATCCAGATGAAGAAGGCACGGCCCACGACGTTCTGGTCCGGCACGAAACCCCAATAGCGCGAATCGAGGGAATTGTCGCGGTTGTCGCCCATCATGAAGTAATGACCGGCAGGCACTTTGCAAACAACCCCTTCAACACTGTAACGGCAATTTTCACGGTAAGGGAAATCCGACACCTCGGCGTCCGACAGGCCGGCGCGGCGGGTGTCGTCGTTGAGGATGCGGTGGTCCACGGTGCCCAGCTTCTCGGCGAACTGCTTGAAGTAGCGCATCGTGTCTTCGTCGAAATAGTCCGGCAGCGCGTCCTTGCTCACCGGCTGGCCGTTGATGGTCAGCCGCTTGTTGAGGTAGGCCACCTCGTCGCCGGGGATGCCGACCACGCGCTTGATGTAGTCCATGCTCGGCTGCGGCGGATAGCGGAACACGACCACGTCGCCGCGCGCCAGGGGCGTGCCCTCGGTGACCTTGGTGCCCAGCACCGGCAGGCGCAGGCCGTAGGTGAACTTGTTGACCAGGATGAGGTCGCCGGTCAGCAGCGTCGGCATCATCGAGCCGGAGGGGATCTTGAACGGCTCGGCCACGAAGGAGCGCAGCAGGAAGACCACCAGGATCACCGGGAACAACCCCGCCGTCCAGTCCAGCCACCAGGGCTGGGCCAGGATGCGCTCGCGGGCCTGGCTGCCGTCGTCCTCGTCCAGGCGGTCGATGCCCTGGCGGCGCAGCTCTTCGCGGCGCTGGGCCTGGTTGGCCTCGAAGGCCTGGGCGGCGCGGCGGCGGCGCGGCAGGAACACCAGCCGCTCGGCCAGCCAGTACAGGCCGGTGACCACAGTGGCAATGAACAGCAGCAGGGCGAAATTGCCCTCCACCGCGCCGACGTACCAGGCGCCGATGTAGCCGGCGAACGCGGCGAGGATCAGGGAGGTGAGGATGGGCATCGCTTGGAATTGTTCTGGGGGAAGCTGAGCAGCGGCGGACCGTCGGTCGGGCTCAGTCCTCGACCTGGAGGATGGCGAGGAAGGCTTCCTGCGGCACCTCGACCGAGCCGATCTGCTTCATGCGCTTCTTGCCGGCCTTCTGCTTCTCGAGCAGCTTGCGCTTGCGGGTGATGTCGCCGCCGTAACATTTTGCCAGCACGTTCTTGCGCATCGCCTTCACGGTCTCGCGGGCGATGATGTTGGCGCCGATGGCCGCCTGGATCGCCACGTCGAACATCTGCCGGCTGATGATCTCGCGCATCTTGGCCACCACCGCCCGGCCGCGGTACTGCGACTGGCTGCGGTGCACGATGATGGACAGCGCATCGACCTTGTCGCCGTTGAGCAGGATGTCGACCTTGACCACGTCGGAGGCGCGGTACTCCTTGAACTCGTAGTCCATGGAGGCATAGCCGCGGCTCACCGACTTCAGCTTGTCGAAGAAGTCCAGCACGATCTCGCCCAGCGGCATCTCGTAGGTGAGCATCACCTGGCGGCCGTGGTAGGCCATGTTGATCTGCACGCCGCGCTTCTGATTGGCCAGCGTCATCACCGGGCCCACGTATTCCTGCGGCATGTACAGGTGCACCGTCACGATCGGCTCGCGGATCTCGGCCATGCGGCCGATGTCGGGCATCTTGGACGGGTTCTCCACCATGATGACCTCGCCGTCGCTCTTGAGCACCTCGTACACCACGCTTGGTGCGGTGGTGATCAGGTCCTGGTCGAACTCGCGCTCCAGCCGCTCCTGCACGATTTCCATGTGCAGCAGGCCCAGGAAGCCGCAGCGGAAGCCGAAGCCCAGCGCCTGCGACACCTCGGGCTCGAAATGCAGCGAGGCGTCGTTGAGCTTGAGCTTTTCGAGCGCGTCGCGCAGCTGGTCGTACTCGCTGGCCTCGGTCGGGTACAGGCCGGCGAACACCTGCGGCTGGATCTCCTTGAAGCCCGGCAGCGGGTCGGTCGCCGTGAAGGCGGCGCCGCCGGAGCCCTGCTTGATCAGGGTGACCGTGTCGCCCACCTTGGCGGCCTGCAGCTCCTTGATGCCGGCGATGATGTAGCCCACCTCGCCCGCCTCCAGGCTGTTGCGCGGCTCGTTGGCCGGCGTGAACACGCCCAGGTTGTCGGCGTTGTAGGTGGCGCCGGTGGCCATCAGCTTGATGCGCTCGCCCTTGGCCAGGCGGCCGTCGACCACGCGCACCAGCATCACCACGCCGACGTAGGCGTCGAACCAGCTGTCGATGATCATGGCGCGCAGCGCGCCCGCCGGGTTGCCGCGCGGCGCGGGGATCTTGGCGACCACGGCCTCCAGGATCTCGTCCACGCCCATGCCGGTCTTGGCCGAGCAGGGAATCGCGTCGACGGCGTCGATGCCGATCACGTCCTCGATCTCTTCCTTCGCACGGTCGGGGTCGGCCTGCGGCAGGTCCATCTTGTTGAGCACCGGCAGCACCTCGACACCGAGGTCCAGCGCCGTGTAGCAGTTGGCGACCGTCTGCGCTTCCACGCCCTGCGAGGCGTCGACGACGAGCAGCGCGCCTTCGCAGGCGGACAGCGAGCGCGACACCTCGTACGAGAAGTCGACGTGGCCCGGCGTGTCGATCAGATTGAGGTTGTAGACCTGGCCGTCCTTGGCCTTGTAGTGCAGCGCCGCGGTCTGCGCCTTGATGGTTATCCCACGCTCTTTCTCGATGTCCATGGAGTCGAGCACCTGCGCTTCCATCTCGCGCTCAGCCAGGCCGCCGCAGCGCTGGATGAGCCGGTCCGCCAGCGTGGACTTGCCGTGATCGATGTGCGCAATGATCGAGAAATTTCTGATGTGGTTCATCAACGAGAAGACTTAAGTCTTTGAATTTGCTGGTCCAGCAGAGCGAAGCGCACAAGAAAAAAGGGCGCGTCTTCGGCAGACGCGCCCTGAACCAACAAGCAATGGCAACTGCAGTAGTTGGGCCTTCATTGTAGGCAAAAAGGGGTGCGCGTACAGGCCGAAACCGGCCGCGGGGGCCTCGTTGCAGGTCAGCAACAAGAATTTATCAACAGCTTGTTCACATGCCGTGTGGGCTCTTCTCTGGACAACTTGTGGGCGATCTGTGGACCGCCGGTGCATGACCTACCGCGATCCCGCATCGTGAACAAGTGTGTTCCTCTTATAGACCAACAGCATGCTGGGGCCGGCGCATTCTACCGGTTTGGTTGTTAGCAACTTTCCGGCAGGCCATGCGGAGCCGGCTATCGGCGGCGCCGCTGGCTTCACAAATATCTATTCGGCCACCCACCAAGGCGGCTGCATCCGCCGAATGCCCCCAAAACCCACTCGCGGATGGGGCCGCCGCCACGCAGCCCGGCAGCCAGCCCCTCTGGCGACGTCAGCGGGCGGCGGGCCGGATCAGCGCGTACTGGGCCCAGTCCCCGCGACGGAACAGCACGCTGACCGGCTTGCTGCGGTCGGCCTTGTTCACGGCGGCGTCGAATTCCTTGAGGCTGCCCACTTCCACATTGGCAACCGACAGGATGATGTCGCCCTCGCGCAGGCCGGCCCGCGCCGCGGCATCGGTGGCCGACTCCACCCGCACGCCGCCGCGCAGCTTGAGGTCGCGGCGCTGGGCGTCGGTGAGTTCGGCCACGCCCAGGCCCAGCGACTTGGCGGCGGCGGATGCCGAGGGCTTGGGCTCCTCGCGGCCGGCGGCCGGCCGGCGGGCGGGGGCGTCGGCCTCCAGCTCCGCCACCGTGATCGACAGGTCGCGCGTGCCGCCGCGGCGGAACACGGTCACGGTCGTCCTGGTGCCCGGCTTGGTGTTGCCCACCATGCGCGGCAGGTCGCTCGGCCGCTCGATGTCGCGGCCGTCGTACTTCAGGATGATGTCGCCCGGCTCGATGCCGGCCTTGTCGCCGGGCGAGCCGCCTTCCACGCCGCGCACCAGCGCGCCCTGGGCCTTGGGCAGGCCGATGGACTCGGCGACGTCCTTGGTCACCTGGTCGATCTGCACGCCGATGCGCCCGCGCGACACGCGGCCGGTGGCACGCAGCTGGTCGCTCACGCGGATCGCCTCGTCGATCGGGATCGAGAAGGAGATGCCCATGAAGCCGCCCGAACGCGAATAGATCTGGCTGTTGATGCCCACCACCTCGCCGCGCATGTTGATCAGCGGGCCGCCCGAGTTGCCGGGGTTGATGGCCACGTCGGTCTGGATGAAGGGCAGGTATTCGCCGGTGTCGCGCTGCTTGGCGCTGACGATGCCGGCCGTCACGGTGTTCTCCAGGCCGAAGGGCGAGCCGATGGCCATCACCCATTCGCCCACGCGCAGGCGGGAGATGTCGCCCACCTTCACGGCCGGCAGGCCGGTGGCGTCGATCTTGACCACGGCCACGTCGGTGCGCTTGTCCGCACCCACGATGCGGGCCTTGAACTCGCGCTTGTCGGGCAGCGTGACGAGCACCTCGGAGGCATCCTCCACCACGTGGGCGTTGGTCATCACGTAGCCGTCGGGCGTGAGGATGAAGCCCGAGCCCACGCCGCGGGGCCGCTCCTCTTCCTGGGGCTGCTGCTGCGGCCGGTTCTGGCGCGGCCCGTTGGGCAGCGGCTGGCCGAAGAAGCGGCGGAAGAATTCCTGCATTTCCTCGTCCATCTCGCCCGAGCCACGTCGGGTGACGCGCTCGATGGTGCGGATGTTGACCACCGACGGACCGACCTGGTCCACCAGGTCGGTGAAGTCCGGCAGTGCACGCGCGGCAGGCGCAGCGGGCGCGGCCTGGGCCGCCGCGGGCTGCAGCGGCAGCAGCACGGTCAGGCTCGACAGCGCGGCGAAGGCCAGGGCCGGCAGGCGGCGCGCGGCCGCGGGCGAAGAAGGCAGGAGGCGTTCTGTGTGGGTCGTCATCGGTCTTCTCTCAACAACAGGGGCGTCGGGGTGGCAGCCTGCACGATAGCGCCTCGGCGGCGCGCAGGCCGCGGCGTCCGTGAGAACGCCCAGACCGCCGAAGGTTCAGCGGTTGCGCACCAGTGCGCGCGCGAAGGCCTCGAGCGTGCGGGGCGGCACCTCGCCCATGGCGGTGAGCCACCAGTCGCCGGCCGGGTCGGGCAGGCGCCGCGACAGCGTGTAGGTGGCACCCAGGGCCTGGGCCGCCTCCTGCCGCACCTGGTCGCCATAGGGCTCGATGAACAGCGACACCGTGGCCAGGCCGTCGGAGAAGGTCCATTGCAGGATGCGCTTGCGCGGGCCGAAGAAGAACTTGGGCTCGCCGATGGGCCGCATGTAGCTGCTCACGGGCTTGAAGCCCGGCACCGGCTGGCTCAGCGCCCAGCCCTCGGCCTCGGGCTTGACCGGCTCGAGCTTGGAGCGTTCGGCCTTCCAGCCCTGGGTGTTGTCCATCATCTCGGTGAGCGCGACGACCGGCACCGGCTCCTCGAACTGCAGTTCGGAGAAGGCGGACTGCTCGACCACGGCGCCGCGGGCGTCCAGCGTCTGCAGCTTGAGCACCAGGCCCGAGCGCCGCTCGCACCAGGCGCGGTAGCCGAAGCGCATGGCGTCCTTGGCCACGATCTGCACCACGTCGGTGTCGATGCCGGCCACGCGGCCCCGGCCGAGCGGACGCGCGTCGTAGAACTCGGCGATGGAGCTTTCGGTGGCACCCAGCAGATTGGGAAAGACGTCCAGGTTCTCGCGCTGCTCGGTCTTCACCAGGCGCTGGTCGGGCAGGAAGGTGCGCACCAGCTCGTTGCGGCGGAAGGTGGAGCGCTGCGGGCCGGACAGCGTCTCGACCCGCTCCACGCACACCGCGCCCTCGCAGGCATGCCAGATGCGCGCACTGGACAGCGCGCCCGCGCCCGTGGACACCACGAAGGTGCCGACGTACTCGGTGGTGCGCGCCGCCTCGTGCATGCGACGCAGCCAGTCGATGGCACCCGCCCCCGGTGCCGGCACGGGCGACGGGGTTCCGGCGACGGCACCCGGGCCGGCCGCGGCTGGCGGCACCGGCTGCGCCAGGGAAGGCGCGGCGGCGAGAACGAGCAGCGCCGCAGGAACGGTGGCAACGAGTCGGCGGCGCGAGGCGGGGGAAACGTGCATCGGCAATGGGTGGGCGGCGCAGCGGGCGTTCACGCCTGGTCAGCGCGCAGGGCTCTCGAAGGTGGCGTTGCGCAGGAAGCCCGAGGGCATCTGCGAGGCACCGCCCGCCTGCTGGTGGGCTTCGAGCAATTCGTCCAGGCGTGGGTCGCGCAGCATGACTTCGGGCCGGTTGCCGACCTGCACCAAGTTCTGGGCCGTGGCGGGCGCCGCCGCGTTGCCGCCGCTCGCCGCGAGCACGGGCGCGCCGCCGTCCTGGCGCGCCAGCTGGGCGCCGCCGTTGCCGCCCGCACCGCCGACGAAGCTCCAGCCGACCGCGGCAGCCACCGCCACCGACGCGACGCCGGCCACCAGGCGCCAGCGGAAGACCGGCTCGTTGGCCGCTTCCATCGGCTCCGGCCGCGCAGGCGCTGCCGGGACCGCGGCCACCGCCGGGCGCAGCACCGGCGGCTCGCTCTCCATGCGCGCGCGCAGCCTGGCCAGAAAGGCGTCGCCGTCCGTGCACGCCGTGTGGCGGCCGGTGCGCAGCGTCTCGCCCACCAGCTGGTACATCTGCAAGGCCGCGCGCTGGGCCTCGTCGTTCATGACGGTCTGGACGGCCTGTGCCACTTCGCCCGCCGGCAGTTCGCCGTCGATCAGCGCGGACACGCGCTCCAGGGTCCGGTCTCGATGCTCGTTCATGTCGTTCACCTGCTCACCAACGTTTGCCCGACTGGTTTTCCAGCAGGGGTTTCACTCGCGCGGAAATCGCCTCGCGGGCCCGGAAGATGCGCGAGCGCACCGTGCCGATCGGGCAATTCATCGCCTCGGCGATTTCCTCGTAGCTCAACCCCTCGATCTCGCGCAAGGTCACGGCCTGGCGCAATTCGGCCGGCAGCGCCTCCATGGCGGCGTTCACCGCGGCGGCCACTTCATTGGCCGCGAGCACGGATTCGGGGGTTTCGTCGCTGATTGGTTCGTTTCCGCCCCGGTAAGTTTCATCGTCGTCGTCGCTGCTTCGCAGCGCCGCTTCGGACACCGTGGGATCGCGCTTCATGTCCACCAGCGCCTTCTTGGCGGTGTTGACGGCGATGCGGTAGAGCCAGGTGTAGAACTGGGCGTCGCCCCGGAACTGGTGCAGGGCGCGGTAGGCGCGGATGAAGGTTTCCTGCGCGATGTCCTCGATCAGGTCCACATCGCGCACCATGCGGCCGATCAGGCGCTCGATGCGGCGCTGGTACTTGAGCACCAGCAGTTCGAAGGCCTTGGCGTCGCCGGCCAGCGTGCGCTGCACCAGCAGCAGGTCGGCCTCGCCCGGATTGGCGGGCGGCGGGGTGGCGGTCATCCCATCAGCTCCGTGCGGCCGATGGGGGCATCGGCCGGGAGGCTGCCCGGATCGAAGGCAGCGCGGCGCAGTGCGCGCCAGCGCAGCCGGTCGGCATCGCCGTCCAGCCACAGCCAGGTGGCCTGGCCGGCGACCGGGGTGCAGCGCGCCAGCATCAGCCGGCCCAGGTCCATGACGACCGCCAGGGTCGCCTCGCCCTGGAGATGCCGACCCTGCGCGTCCGCCAGCGACCAGGCCGCGCCGTCCCATTGCAGTTGCCGCCGCACCGACAGGCCGCGCCAGGACCCAAGCCCCAGCGCCATGCCAGCAGCAGCGCACAGCACGACGGCGGCCGACGCCGCATCGGCGGCGGCGAAATGCGCCAGCCAGCCGGCCGAAGCCAGCAGCCCGGCGCCGGCCACGGCCAGGTGCAGGACCGCCGCCCGGCGGGAAGGCCCCACGGGATAGCTCACCGCCGGGGCGCTGTGCATGGAAGGACGGGGTGGAAGGTCAGAGGACGAGGCGTCAACGCGCGTGGTGGGCGAATCTCAGACGCGCCGGAACACCAGCGTACCGTTGGTGCCGCCGAAGCCGAAGTTGTTCTTCACCGCCACGTCGATCTTCATGTCCCGCGCCGTGTTGGCGCAGTAGTCCAGGTCGCATTCCGGGTCCTGGTTGAAGATGTTGATGGTCGGCGGGCTCTTCTGCTCGTGCACGGCCAGCACCGTGAACACCGACTCGATGCCGCCGGCGCCGCCCAGCAGGTGGCCGGTCATCGACTTGGTCGAGTTCACGACCATCTTCTTCGCGTGGTCGCCGAAGGCCAGCTTGATGGCGTTGGTTTCGTTCAGGTCGCCCAGCGGCGTGGAGGTGCCGTGCGCGTTCAGATAGTGGACCTCGTCGGCATTGATGCCGGCATTGCGCAGCGCGGCCTGCATGCTGCGACGCGGACCGTCCACGCTCGGCGCAGTCATGTGGTACGCGTCAGCGCTCATACCGAAACCCACGAGTTCGGCGTAGATCTTGGCACCGCGGGCCTTGGCATGCTCGTACTCCTCGAGCACCAGCACGCCGGCACCCTCGCCCAGCACGAAGCCGTCGCGGTCCTTGTCCCAGGGACGGGAGGCCGTGGCCGGATCGTCGTTGCGGGTCGACAGCGCGCGCGCCGCCGCGAAGCCGCCGATGCCCAGCGGCGAGACGGTGGATTCGGCGCCGCCGGCCACCATCACGTCCGCATCGCCGGCCTGGATCAGGCGGGCCGACAGGCCGATGGCATGCAGGCCGGTGGTGCAGGCGGTGACCACGGCGATGTTCGGGCCGGTGAAGCCGTACTTGATCGACAGGTGGCCCGAGATCATGTTGATGATCGAGGCCGGCACGAAGAAGGGCGAGATGCGGCGCGGACCGCGGTTGGTCAACTCGGCATGCGTCTCCTCGATCATCGGCAGGCCGCCGATGCCCGAGCCGATGTTGCAGCCGATGCGCTCCGCCAGTTCCGGCGACAGCGCCTCGCCCGTGGGCAGGCCGCTGTCCTGCACCGCCTGCATGGCGGCGGCCAGGCCGAGATGGATGAAGCGGTCCATGTGACGCGCTTCCTTCTCGGAGATGTACTGGGCGATGTCGAAGCCCTTGACCTGGCCGGCGAAGCGGCAGGCCAGGTTGCTGGCATCGAAGCTGGTGACGGTGCTGATGCCCGACTGGCCCGCCACGAGGTTGGCCCAGCTCTCGGCCACAGTGTTTCCGACGGGAGAGATGCAACCGAGCCCGGTCACGACGACGCGGCGTTGAGTCATGCCGGCGAACCTTTCTGCAATGGTGGGTCTCCCAGAGCTCCGGCGCCGCGCGCCTGGTGCGTCGACCAAAGGACGCGTCCGGGAGGAAGTGAAGCCGCAGGCCCGCGAAACGGGGGAGGAGGGAGCCTCGCGAAGCGCCGGTCGTGCAGCGCAGCGGGCAAACGGCTTGGGTGGCCGATCAGGCCTTCTGGTTCTTGACGGCGTAGTCGATGGCGTTCTGCACCGTGGTGATCTTCTCGGCGTCTTCGTCCGGGATCTCGATGCCGAATTCGTCTTCCAGCGCCATCACGAGTTCGACCGTGTCCAGCGAGTCGGCGCCCAGGTCGGCCACGAAGGCCTTTTCGTTGGTCACTTGCGACTCTTCCACGCCGAGCTGCTCGGCGATGATTTTCTTGACACGTGCTTCGATATCGCTCATTTAGGTTCCCTCTGAGGGTGGTAAAGAATCAAGGATTTTAGCCGGCCCATCCGTGACGGCTGCCCTGCCAGGGCAGGCGGCCACACGGAGAAGCCACTGTCCAGCGCGCCGCGCAGCATCGTCCGACAGGGCCGGCCGGTGCGCGACGCTGCCGAATTCACATGTACATGCCGCCGTTGACGTGCAGTTCCTGCCCCGTCACGTAGCCGGCCTGCGGCGAGGCCAGGTAGGCCACCGCATGGGCCACGTCGGCCGGCTTGCCCAGGTGGCCCAGGGGAATCTGGGTCAGCAGGGCCTGCTGCTGGGCCTCGGGCAGGCTGGCGGTCATGTCGGTCTCGATGAAACCCGGCGCCACGCAGTTGACGGTGATGGCGCGGCTGCCCAGCTCGCGGGCCAGCGCGCGGGTCATGCCCGCCACGCCGGCCTTGGCCGCGGCGTAGTTGGCCTGCCCCGGGTTGCCGGAGGCACCCACCACGCTGGTGATGCTGATGATGCGGCCGTAGCGCTGCTTCATCATCGGCCGGATCACGGCGCGCGACAGGCGGAACACGGCCTTCAGGTTGGTGTCGATGACGGCGTCCCAGTCGTCGTCCTTCAGCCGCATCGCCAGCATGTCGCGGGTGATGCCGGCGTTGTTGACCAGCACGTGCAGGCCGCCGTGGGCCTTGACGATGCCGTCGATCATGGCCTCGACGGCCGGGCCGTCGGTCACGTTCAGCACCTGGCCTTCGCCGCCGTGGGCGGCCAGGGCCGCACCGATCTTGGCGGCGCCGTCGCTGCCGGTGCCGGTGCCGATGACCTTGTAGCCGCGCTGGGCCAGTTCGAGCGCTATGGCCGCGCCGATGCCGCGCGTGGCGCCGGTGACGAGGGCCACCTGGCCCTGGATGGCGGGAGTGTTCATGCGTGTGTGCTCAGAGAGGAAGGAAGGCGTGCTCAGGCGACGAGCTGCCTGGCGTCGCCGAGCGAGGCCGGATCCTGGATGAAGCCGCTGGCCAGGCCGGGCGCGATGCGCTTGACCATGCCCGACAGCACCTTGCCGGGACCGCATTCGACGACGGCCTCGACACCGCGCGCCTGCAGGGCCTGCACGCTCTCGACCCAGCGCACCGGGCCGGCCGCCTGGCGCACCAGCGCCTCGCGGATGCGGGCCGGGTCGGTCTCGACGGCCACGTCGATGTTGTTGAGCACCGGGATCTGCGGCGCCTTCAGTTCCACCTCCGCCAGGCGGCGGGCCAGGGCCTCGGCCGCCGGCTTCATCAGGCTGGAATGGAAAGGCGCCGACACCGGCAGCGGCAGCGCCCGCTTGGCGCCCTGGCTCTTGAGGAGTTCGCAGGCGCGGTCGACGGCGGCCTTGCTGCCGGCGATCACGGTCTGCATCGGATCGTTGAAATTGACCGCCTCGACCACCTCGCCGGGCGTGCCCATGGCGGCGGTGGCCTCGGCGCAGCCGGCCTTCACCTGATCGGCCGGCATGCCCAGGATGGCGGCCATGGCGCCGGTGCCGACCGGCACGGCCTCCTGCATGGCCTGCGCGCGGAAGCGCACCAGCGGCGCCGCCTGCGCCAGCGTCAGCACGCCCGCGGCGACCAGCGCCGAATACTCGCCCAGCGAATGGCCCGCCACGACGGACGGCCTGGCACCGCCTTCGGCCAGCCAGGCGCGCCATGCGGCAACGCCGGCGACCAGCATCACCGGCTGGGTGTTGGTGGTGAGGGCGAGGACCTCCTTCGGGCCTTCCTGGATCAGCAGGCCGACATCCTGGCCGAGTGCGTCCGAGGCTTCGGCGAGGGTCTCGCGCACAGCGGGATGGTCGCCCCAGGCCTCGAGCATGCCCACGGACTGCGAGCCCTGGCCGGGAAAGACGAACGCGAAGTTTTTCATGGTGGTGGAGTCTCCATCTGCGGCGCGCGTGTCGAAGACCGGCGCCGGGCACGCCCCGCAACCGGGGCTCTGCCTTACAGGTTCAGCAGCACGGCGCCCCAGGTGAAGCCGCCGCCCACGCCTTCGAGCATGACGGTGTCGCCGGTGCGCACCTGGCCGCCGCGCACTGCGGCGTCGAGCGCCAGTGGAATGGACGCCGCGGAGGTGTTGCCATGCTCGTGCACGGTAACGACCAGCTTCTCGGGCGCCAGCTTCAGCTTTTTGGCAGTGCCCTGCATGATGCGGATGTTGGCCTGGTGCGGGATCAGCCAGTCGATGTCGGCCTCGGTCTTGCCGGCCTTGGCCAGCGTGGCCCGGGCCGCTTCTTCGAGCACGCGCACGGCGAGCTTGAACACGGCCTGGCCGTCCATGTGCAGCAGCGGCGTGCCCAGCACCTCGCCGCCGGAGACATGGCCCGGCACGCACAGGATGCCCACGTGGGCACCGTCGGCATGCAGGTCGCTGGCCAGGATGCCGGGCGTGTCGCTGGCCTCCAGCACCACGGCGCCGGCGCCGTCGCCGAACAGCACGCAGGTGGTGCGGTCGTTGAAGTCGAGGATGCGCGAGAACACCTCGGCACCCACCACCAGCGCGCACTTGGCCGAGCCGGTGCGCACCATGGCGTCGGCCACCGTCAGCGCATAGACGAAGCCGCTGCACACGGCCTGCACGTCGAAGGCCGGGCAGCCGGCGATGCCGAGCTTGTGCTGCAGGATGGCGGCCGACGAGGGGAAGACCATGTCCGGCGTGGACGTGGCCACGATGATCAGGTCCACCTCCGCGGCGCTGCGGCCGGCGGCTTCGAGCGCATGGCGGCAGGCTTCCAGGGCCAGGTCACTGCTGGTGACGCCCTCGGCGGCGAAGTGGCGGGCATGGATGCCGGTGCGCTCGACGATCCATTCGTTGGAGGTCTCGACGCCGCGGCCCGCCAGTTCCTGCGCCAGTTCGTCGTTGCTGACCCGGCGCGGCGGCAGGTAGCTGCCGGTGCCGGTGATGCGGGAATAGAGCGTCATGAGGCTTGGAGTGCCGCGTTGTCGGTGGGCGCCGTCATCTCGGGCCGCGCCAGCAGAGGCGCGGCGTGGGCGATTCGGGACCGGACACGGTCGAGCAGATTGTTGCGGGCGGCATCATAAGCGCGATCCAGCGCATGGCCGAAGGCCAGCTCGTCGGCCGAACCGTGGCTCTTGAACACCAGCCCGCGCAGGCCGAGCAGCGCGGCGCCGTTGTAGCGGCGGTGGTCCAGCCGCTTCTTGAGCGCCTTCAGCACGGGGTACGACACCAGCGCCGCCAGCTTGCTGAACAGGCCGCGCGAGTATTCCTGCTTGAGGAAGTCCACGATCATCGACGCCACGCCCTCGGTGGCCTTGAGCGCCACGTTGCCGACGAAGCCGTCGCACACGACGATGTCGGTGGTGCCCTTGAAGATGTCGTTGCCCTCCACGTTGCCGTGGAAATTGAGGTCGCGCGACTCGGCCGCCTGGCGCAGCAGCACGCTGGCGCGCTTGATGACCTCGCTGCCCTTGATCACTTCTTCGCCCACGTTGAGCAGGCCGACCGTGGGCGAATCGTCGCCCGTCATCGACGACACCAGCGCCGAGCCGAGCACCGCGAACTGCAGCAGCGTCTCGGCATCGCAGTCCACGTTGGCGCCCAGGTCGAGCATCGTGGTGGCGCCGCCCTTCATGTTGGGCAGCTGCGTGGCGATGGCCGGCCGGTCGATGCCGTCCAGCGTCTTGAGCACGTAGCGGGCGATGGCCATCAGCGCGCCGGTGTTGCCGGCGGACACGGCCGCATGCGCAGCGCCGTCCTTGACCTGCTGGATGGCCACGCGCATGGACGAATCCTTCTTGCGGCGCAGCGCCACCTCGATCGGGTCGTCCATGCCCACCACCTCGGTGGCGACCACATGGCTGGCCCGCTCGTGGCTGAACCCGGAGACGGCCGAGGCGACACCCACCAGCAGAAGCCGGGCGTCGGAATGGCGTTCCAGAAAGCTGCGGCACGCCGCGAGCGTGACGCGGGGGCCATGGTCGCCGCCCATGCAATCGACCGCCAGGGTGATCGCAGGCGCAGCGGGAGAGTGCGAATCTGTG
Source organism: Pseudacidovorax intermedius (assembly GCF_001476815.1). Classification (GTDB taxonomy): domain Bacteria; phylum Pseudomonadota; class Gammaproteobacteria; order Burkholderiales; family Burkholderiaceae_C; genus Xenophilus; species Xenophilus intermedius_A. The sequence goes on from NZ_LDSL01000074.1 coordinate 14,858, forward strand.
CTGGACATCAAAACAAAGGCCCGACGCTACGGATCCAGTAGCCTCGGGCCTCAGCCTTGAAGGGGCAATCAGGCTTCGTTCTTGGTCTTCAGGACCTTGCGGCCGCGGTAGAAGCCGTTGGGGCTGATGTGGTGGCGCAGATGGGTCTCGCCGGTGGTCGGCTCGACGGCGATGCCGGGCACGCCCAGCGCGTTGTGCGAACGGTGCATGCCGCGCTTGGAAGGCGACTTCTTGTTTTGCTGAACGGCCATGGTTGGCTCCTGCGAATCTGTTGGGGTGGCGAAAAGGCGCGAGACCCTGAGGCAGCGGCGCCAGCGGCCGGACCGCTTGGCTAACCGCGCTGCAACCCGCGAGTGACTTGCCAAAAAGAAGTCAGCAGTGACTGACTGAAAAGGCGAGGCACCGGGGGCGGCCCGGACATGCACGAAGCGTTCGTGCATCGTCTGACAAGGCCTGCGGCATGCGCGCGAAGCCAGCGAGTATAGCCCACCCGGCCCGCGGGCACCAGAGCCCTTCGGTCAGTGCCCCGTTACCTGCCCGACTCCGGCTTGTTCTTGCGCAGCGCTTCGAGCGCCGCGAAGGGATTGGGCTTGTCGCCGCCGGCCGCCTCGAAGTCCTCGTCCACCGCCGAGAAGCGCGGCTGCTGGGGGCACACCTCGTGGCGCGGCGCGAGGGGAATGTCCATCAGCAGTTCGTCCTCCACCAGCGCCCGCAGGTCGAAGTCGGCCTGCAGGGCGAGCACGTCCTCTTCGGCCTCCTCGTCCTCGACGGCGGCGGTGGCCTCGTCGGCGACGAAGCGGAACCAGCGGTCCACCGACAGTGGCGTGGGCACCGGGCCCAGGCAGCGCTGGCAGACCAGCGGCAGCTCGGTCTCGGCCTCCACGTGCAGCCACGGCACGCCGGGTCCGGCGGCGCTGCCGCGCATCTCGCTGTGGGCACGCCAGCGGACCTCCACCGGCGGGGCCTCGGGCACGGCCTGGGCCGCCTCTTCGGTGAGCCGCGACCACTGCGCCAGCGGCGTGGCCTCGGAGAGCAGGCCGCCGGCCTGGGCGAAGGCCTTCACGTCCAGGCGGTCGGCATCGAATTCCATCTTCATGCGCTGCAGTCTACGTCGCTGATGCCGCACGGGGCGTCGGCCGACCGGGCCGCCGCGGCGGCTGGCCGAGAATCCCGCCCATGCCACGCACCGTGATCCTGGGATCGACCTCCCGCTACCGCCGCGAACTGCTGTCGCGGCTGCACCTTCCCTTCGACGTCCAGGCCCCCGAGGTGGACGAGACGCCCCGCCCCGGCGAAGCCCCCGCCGCCCTCGCCGCGCGCCTGGCGCTGGCCAAGGCGCAGGCCGTGGCCGCGCGCTTTCCCGAGGCCGTCGTCATCGGCTCCGACCAGGTGGCCGACCTGGACGGCGAGCCCCTGGGCAAGCCCGGCGACCATGCGCGCGCGACCGCGCAACTGCAACGCATGCGTGGACGCACCCTCGTCTTCCAGACCGCGCTGGCCGTGGTGTGCAAGGCCACCGGCTTCGCCCAGCAGGACCTGGCGCCCGTGCGCGTGGTCTTTCGCAATTTGAGCGACGCCGCCATCGAGCACTACCTGCGCACCGAGCAGCCCTACGACTGCGCCGGCAGCGCCAAGAGCGAGGGCCTGGGCATCGCGCTGCTGGAATCCATCGACAGCGACGACCCGACGGCCCTGATCGGCCTGCCGCTGATCCGCACCTGCCGCCTGCTGCGCGCCGCGGGGGTGGACCTGCTGTGAGCACGCCCGACATCGCCACCTCCCCGGCCGGCCCCGGCACCCTCTACCTGGTTCCCGCGCCGCTGGACTTCGGCTGCGACAGCCAGATTCCCGTCGAGGACTGCCTGCCCGGCGCCACCCTGCGCGCCGCCGCCGGCCTCACGCACTGGGTCTGCGAGAACGCCAAGAGCGCCCGCGCCCTGCTCAAGCGCATCGATGCCGTGGTGCCGCTGGCGGCGCCGATCCAGCAGATGGCGATCCAGGAACTGCCGCGCGAGGTGCACAAGAAAGGCGACCACGGCGGCGGCTTCGACGCCCGCGGCCTGCTGGCCGACCTGGTGGCCGGCCACGACGTCGGCCTGCTGAGCGAGGCCGGCATGCCGGCGGTGGCGGACCCCGGCTCGTCGGTGGTGCGCGCGGCGCACGACCTGGGCGCGGCCGTGGTGCCGCTGGTCGGGCCGGTGTCGCTGCTGCTGGCCCTGGCGGCCAGCGGCCTGGGCGGCCAGGAATTCGCCTTCAGCGGCTACCTGCCGCAGGACGCCGAGGCCCGCCGCCAGCGCATCCGCGATCTGGAGGCGCTGGCCCTCAAGCGCGGCCAGACGCAGATCGTCATCGAGACGCCCTACCGCAACGACGCCCTGCTCCAGGCCCTGGTGCAGACGCTGCAGCCCAACACCCGGCTGGCCGTGGCCGCGGGCCTGAGCCTGCCGCAGGCCCGGATCCAGAGCCGCAACGTCAAGGCCTGGCGCGCCCTGCCCGCCGGCGAACTGGGCAAGCTGCCGGCGGTCTTCGCCTTCGGCCGATGAGCGGCGGACCGCACGACGCGCCGCCCGGCCTCGCGGCCCGCCTGCCCGCGGCGCGCTGGGCGACCCGCACGCAGTTCTTCTGCTCCGGCTTCATCTTCGCGACCTGGGGCGTGCACATCCCGACCGTGAAGGCGCACTACGGCCTGGACGAAGCCTCGCTCGGCCTGGCGATGCTGGCGGCCGGCGTGGGCGCGCTGCTGGGCCTGGCGCGCGCGGGCCGCTGGATCGGCCGCCACGGCGCCAACCGCGTCGCCGGCCTGGCCGGCGGCTGCTACGCCCTGCTGCTCGCCCTGCTGCTGGCGATGCCGGGCTATGCGGCCCTGCTGGCGCTGCTGGCCGTCTTCGGCCTGCTCACCAGCGTGTTCGACGTGGCGATCAACACCGAGGCGGCCGCCATCGAGCTGGCCGAGGGCGTGCCGCGCATGAGCGGCATGCACGGCATGTTCAGCCTGGGCGGCATGGCCGGGGCCAGCAGCGGCGCCGCCCTGCTGGCCGCCGGCTGGCCGCCGCTGGCACATCTGGGAACCGTGGCACTGGCGATGGCCCTGGCCATCGGCGCCGCGGCCTGGCGCATGCTGCCCGCTGCCCACACCGCCGCGGCGGATGGCGACCGGGGCGGCGCGCTGCGCGCCGTCGGCAAGCCGCTGCTCGTGCTCGGCGTGCTGGCCGCCCTGGGCCTGGTGGCCGAGGGGGCGATGTACGACTGGAGCGTGCTGTACCTGCAGCAGGAACTGGGCAGCCCGCAGCAGCAGGCTGCGCTGGCCTATGCGAGCTTCTCGGCCGCCATGGCGGCGGCCCGTTTCGGCGGCGACGCGCTGCGGGCGCGCATGCCCGCCAGCCGCCTGCTGGCGGGCAGTGCGCTGCTGGCCGCGGGGTCGATGACGGTCGGTCTGCTGACGCACTCGCCCTGGGTGGCCCTGGCCGCCTTCGCGGGCGTGGGACTGGGCTTCGCGAACGTGGTGCCGCTGCTCTTCGCGGCGGCGGCGCGGGTGCCGGGTGTGGAGCCCGCACGCGGCATCGCCGCGGTCTCCGCCCTCGCCTACCTCGGCTTCATGGCCGGGCCGCCAGTGATCGGGCTGCTGGCCGGTGCCAGCTCGCTGACCATTGCGCTGTCGGTGGTGGTGATCTTTGCGCTGGCGCTGGCGGCGTCGGCGCCACTGGCGGGCCGCACCGGCACGCGCTGAGCGCGGCCCGGACGGAGGGAACTCAGCGCACTGCCGGCGCCGACCGCATCGTGGCGTGCACGGCCACGTCGGCGAAGGCGGCGCCGAACTTCTTGGCCAAGCGCTCGGCCACGTTGTCGCGGCGGGTGTAGTCCACCACGTCCTCGGCCTGGATCACGTCGCGCGCCACGTAGTCGATGCTGCCCAGCTGGTCGGCCAGGCCCAGGTCCACGGCTTCCTGGCCGGTCCAGAAGAGGCCGCTGAACAGGCCGGGCGTGTCCTGCTTGAGGCGGTCGCCGCGCCCCTTCTTGACTACGTCGATGAACTGCGCATGGATCTGGTCGAGCATGCGCTGCGCATGGGCGCGCTGGGCCTCGTTCATGGGGCTGAAGGGGTCCAGGAAGCCCTTGTTCTCGCCCGAGGTGAGCAGCCGGCGCTCCACGCCCAGCTTTTCCATGGTGCCAGTGAAGCCGAAGCCGTCCATCAGCACGCCGATGCTGCCGACCAGGCTGGCCTTGTCGACGTAGATCTTGTCGGTGGCGGCGGCGATGTAATAGGCCGCGGAGGCGCAGCTTTCTTCGACCACGGCATAGATCGGCTTGCCGTGCTTGGCGCGCAGCCGCTTGATCTCGTCATGGATGATGCCGGCCTGCACGGGACTGCCGCCCGGCGAGTTGATCAGCAGCACCACGCCCTTGGAGCCCGGGTCTTCCAGGGCGGCCTTGAGCGAGGCGATGACGAATTCGGCGCTGGCGTCGGCACCGTCGGCGATTTCGCCGCGGATGCTCACCATGGCCGTGTGCGTCGTGGTCGTCGTGGCGCTGGGCGCGGCGCGGCTGAGCGCCAGCCATACCAGCGCGACGAAGAAAACCAGCCAGGCCAGGCGCAGGAAGATCTTCCAGCGGCGCGCCGAACGCTGCTCCTTGAGGGCGGCGAAGGCCAGTTTCTCGAGAGTGGCGCGCTCCCAGCCGGGCGCGGAGGTCGGGTCGTTGTTCACAGGATGGGCCGAAGCGGCTGCAGATTCGTTCAGGGGGGCGGGCTTCGGTTCGAAGGGTTCGAAGCCCGAGGGTTCCAGGCGGTCGGGAGGACTCATGGTGTCGAAGGCCGTGCGGTGCGCGAAGAAGGCGGAAGCAGGCTCAGAAGGTGAACGGACGCAGGTTCCAGGCAGTATGCCAGTGCACCACGCCCTCGGATTCGCTCAGGCCGATGCGCACCAGGCCGCCGCGGCAGGGGCCGCCGGCACAGGCGCCGGTGTCGGGTTCGTAGGCCGCGCCATGGGTGGCGCACAGCAGCCAGCGGCCGGTGTCGTCGAAGAAGCGGCCTTCCTGGTAGTCCATCTCCATCGCCACGTGGGTGCAGCGGTTGAGGTAGGCATGGGGCGTACCCTGCCAGCGGACGGCGAAGGCGCGGCAGGTCTGGCCGCCGTACACCACGTCGAAGGCCACGGCGGTGCCGCCGTCGACCAGGTCGGCGCTGCGGCACAGGGGAATGGCGGCTTCTTCGGACACCGGGGCAGCGTACCAAAGAACCCCTGACGCGCCGTGTCAGGGGTTGCCGCGGCGCCACACCGGCCGGCGTGCCGCGACGGGAGGCAGCGGTGGATGGACGGGCGGCCGCACGCGCCGCCAGCAGGGCGCGGCAGAGAACGCCGCCCCTGACGGCGCTCAACCGTGCGCCAGCAGCCAGTCGGCCAGTTCGGGCACCGACTGCGCGATGTGCAGCGGGCCCAGCGCCTCGAAGCCCTCCGTGCTGTGGGCGCCGTAGCCCACGCCGACGCTGGCGCAGCCCGCATTGCGCGCCAGCTGCAGGTCGTGCACGGTGTCGCCGATCATCAGCGTGCGTTCCGGCGCCACGTCCAGTTCTTCCATCAGTTCGAGCAGCATGCGCGGATGCGGCTTGCCGAAGGTCTCGTCGGCGGTGCGCGAGGCGTCGAAGCGGTGGCGCAGGGCGACGGTCTGCAGGGCCTGATCGAGGCCGCGGCGGGACTTGCCCGTGGCCACTGCCAGCTTGTGGCCGCGCTCGGCCAGGGCATCCAGCAGCGGCAGCACGCCGTCGAACAGCACCAGGTCGTCCTGGTGGCGCAGGTAATGGAAACGGTAGCGTTCGCCCAGCTCGCGGTACTTCTCGGGCGGCACGTCCGGGGCGGCGCGGGCCAGCGCCTCGGCCAAGCCCAGGCCGATCACCCAGGCGGCGTCGCGGTCGCTCGGCCGCTGGCCGCCGACGTCCACCACCGCTTCCTGGATGCAGCGCACGATGACGGCGGTGGAGTCGTAGAGCGTGCCGTCCCAGTCGAAGGCGATCAGGTCGAAGCGGCGGCCGGCCGAGGGGGTGTCAGGTGTCGTCATGGGGATCGGTCAGGGCGGCGAGTGCCTGCGGCGGCAGCAGTTGCGCCAGTTCGTCGGGCAGCGCCGCCTGCAGCGCCACCGGCGCTTCGGAAACGGGATGCTGGAAGCGCAGCCGCCAGGCATGCAGGAACATGCGGCGCAGGCCCAGCCGCGCCAGCGTGCGGCGGCGCTCGAAGTCGCCGTATTTGTCGTCGCCGGCGATGGGATGGCCCTCGTGCGCCAGGTGCACGCGGATCTGGTGCGTGCGGCCGGTCTTGATGGTCACGGCCAGCAGGCTCATCGGCACGTCGTCGCCGGGCAGCTGGAGGCGGGCCAGCACCCGCACCAGCGTGAGGGCGCGCATGGCGTCGGGATGGTCCTTGTCCACCACCTTCACGCGGCGCTCGCCCTCGGCGGCACCGTCCCTGGGCGGCAGCAGGTAGCGGGCCAGCGGCGCGTCGAGCACCTTGCGGCGGGCCGGCCAGTCGCCCTCGACCAGCGCCAGGTAGGTCTTGCCGGTCTCGCGGGTGCGGAACTGCGCCTGAAGCGCCGTGAGCGCGCTGCGCCGCTTGGCCACCAGCAGGATGCCGGAGGTCTCGCGGTCCAGGCGGTGCACGAGTTCGAGAAAACGCGCCGCGGGCCGGGCGGCGCGCAGCTGCTCGATGACGCCGAAGCTCACGCCGCTGCCGCCATGCACCGCGGTGCCGGCGGGCTTGTCGACGGCGAGCAGCACCTCGTCTTCCATCAGCAGGTCGAAGTCGCGGGCCGGGGCGGCCGGCTCGGCCGCGGCCGGCGCCGCGGACACCCGCACGGGCGGCAGGCGCACCACGTCGCCTTCTTCCACCCGGGAATCGGCCTGCACGCGGCCCTTGTTCACCCGCACTTCGCCCGAGCGGATGATGCGGTAGACGTGGGTCTTGGGGACGCCCTTGAGATGGCGGAAGAGAAAGTTGTCCAGACGCTGGCCGGCGGATTCGGCGTCCACCGTCACCAACCGGACTTCGGGGGCCGGCGCCCGGGGCGCAGGCGCTTTGGGGCCGGGCTTACGACCTATAATATTTGTCACCAGCGCGGCTCGGTCAGTGCTTATTCGAACGAGAAGTTTAGAGCACCCGCCGGAAGCGCTGGAGGTCGATGCCACTTGCGTGGTCCACCATCGCCGGCCCCGCGCCCACCAGGCCACGGGCGGCGCCGGACGCGCAAGGCGAGCCGACGCCGACGAAACCCCGAGACGGATTCCCCCTTGCCGGCCGGCGGCCTGTTCTTTCAGAGACGGGCGCCGGACGGCGGATCGATGCGAGACCCCCCTGTGCTGCTGATGTGGCTGCTCCGTATGTGCCTGCGCTGGCTGATGCCGGTGGCAGCGCCCATGCATCCAGCGCCCGCCACCTCGGTGCCTGCCCAGCCACCCGACGTCCCCAAGATGTCCGGCCGGCGGCAGATCGGTCTCGCGCCCATCCTCGCGCCCCCTCCCCTGCTGCGTCCTGCGGGCTGATGCCCGGCCGGCGGCTGCGTGCCGCCTGCACATCTGCGGAAAGGAGAACGGCGCTGTCCCGTCGTTTCGCCGCGTCGTCCGCGCATCGTGGGCCCCTTCCGGGCCAGTGAAGACACACACGAACAAGGACACGCACTCCCATGAAACGGATGCTGATCAACGCCACGCAGGCCGAAGAACGCCGCCTGGCGATCGTGGACGGGCAGAAGCTGCTCGACTACGAAATCGAGATCGAAGGGCGCGAGCAGCGCAAGGGCAACATCTACAAGGCCGTCGTCACCCGCGTCGAGCCCAGCCTGGAGGCCTGCTTCGTCGACTACGGCGAGGACCGCCACGGCTTCCTGCCCTTCAAGGAAATCTCCAAGCAGTACTTCGCCGACGGCGTCTCCGCCAGCCAGGCGCGCATCCAGGATGCGATCCGCGAGGGCCAGGAACTGCTGGTGCAGGTCGAGAAGGAAGAGCGCGGCAACAAGGGCGCCGCCCTCACCACCTTCGTCAGCCTGGCCGGCCGCTACGTGGTGCTCATGCCCAACAACCCGCGCGGCGGCGGCGTCAGCCGGCGCATCGAGGGCGAGGATCGGGCCGAGCTCAAGGAGGCGATGGACCAGCTCGAGTACCCCAAGGGCATGTCCATCATCGCGCGCACCGCCGGCATCGGCCGCACCGCGCCCGAGCTGCAGTGGGACCTGAACTACCTGCTCAAGCTGTGGACCGCCATCGACGGCGCCGCCAAGGGCGGCCGGGGCGCCTTCCTGATCTACCAGGAATCGTCGCTCGTCATCCGCGCCATCCGTGACTACTTCAATCACGACATCGGCGACATCCTGATCGACACCGACGACATCTACGAGCAGGCGCAGCAGTTCATGGCGCACGTCATGCCCGAGCATGCCGCCCGCGTGAAGCGCTACCGCGACGATGCCGCGCTGTTCAGCCGCTTCCAGATCGAGCACCAGATCGAGTCGGCCTACGCCCGCACGGTGCAGCTGCCCTCCGGCGGCGCCATCGTGATCGACCACACCGAAGCCCTGGTGTCCATCGACGTCAACTCGGCCCGCGCCATCAAGGGCGGCGACATCGAGGAGACCGCGACCCGCACCAACCTCGAGGCCGCCGACGAAGTGGCCCGCCAGATGCGCCTGCGCGACCTGGGCGGCCTGATCGTCATCGACTTCATCGACATGGACGAGTCGAAGAACCGCCGCGAGGTCGAGAACCGCCTGCGCGATGCGCTGCGCCAGGACCGCGCCCGCGTGCAGTTCGGCACCATCAGCAAGTTCGGCCTGATGGAAATGAGCCGCCAGCGCCTGAAGCCGGCGCTGTCGGAAGGCTCGTCGATCCCCTGCCCGCGCTGCGGCGGCTCCGGCCACATCCGCGACACGGAGTCGAGCGCGTTGCAGATCCTGCGGATCATTCAGGAAGAGTCCATGAAGGACAACACCGCCGCCGTGCACGTGCAGGTGCCGGTGGAGGTCGCCTCCTTCCTGCTGAACGAGAAGCGCACCGAGATCGCCAAGATCGAGCTCAAGCAGCGCGTCAACGTGCTGATGATCCCGAACAAGACGCTGGAGACGCCCAACTACAAGCTGGAGCGGATGAAGCACGACGACCCGCGCCTGGACCAGCTCCGCGCCAGCTACACCATGGCCGACGAGGTCGAGGACCCGACGCGGATCACGCGCCGCTCGCAGGAGCCGACCAACCGCCAGAGCCCCGTCATCAAGGGCGTGCTGCCCGATGCGCCGGCGCCGGTGGTGCCGGCCCGCGAGGAGAAGCCCGTGGCGGCCGTGCCCGCCCCGGCGCCTGCCATCGCACCCGCGCCGGTCGCGCCGGCCCCGGCCGAACGCGGCTTCTTCGGCTGGCTCAAGGGCCTGTTCGGTGCGGGCGCCGCACCGGCGCCCGTGGCCGCACCGGCCCCGGCACCGGCACCCGCCGTGGAAGAAGGCCCGCGTCCGGCGAACCGCCGTGGCGAAGGCCGTGGTGGCCGCAACGGCCGCGGCGAAGGCCGTGGCGAGGGCCGTGGCGGCGAAGGCCGCGGTGAAGGCCGAGGCCATGGCGGCCGCGAAGGCCGTGGCGAGCGCGGCGAAGGCCGGACCGAACGCGGCGAGCGCCGCGAATCGCTGAATGGCGAAGGCCGCCGCGAGGCCCGCGAAGGCCGCGACAACCGTGAGGGCCGCGAGCCGCGTGAACCCCGCGAAGGCCGCAACGGCGAGTCTGCCGTGCGCGAAGGCCGCGGCCCGCGCGAGGGCGGTGGCGAGCGTGGCGAGCGTCGCGGCAACCGTGGCGAACGCCGCGAGGCCATGCCCGCCGACGCGCTGCCGACCGCCCTCGAGAACACGGTCGACGGCGAAGCGCCGGCCGCCGAACGCCGCGAGCGGGGTGAACGCAACGGCCGCCAGGGCGAGCGCGCCCCGCGCGGCGAGCGCAATGGCGACAGCGCCGAGCGCGGCGAACGCAGCCCCCGTGGCGAGCGCGGTGAACGTGGCGAGCGCGGCGAGCGCCGCCGCGACGACGCCACCGCCCGCCCCGCCGCGGCAGAGCCGGACGCCGCCGTGGCCACCGACGCGCCGGCGTCCCGCGAGCGCCGCGCCGCCGACGCGATGCCGACCGCCGTGACCGAGGCCGAGGCCCTGCACCAGACGCCGGCCGAAGCCGCCGCCGTGGCCGAGGCCGCTGACGCCGCCGTGGCCGCCGACGAGGAGCAGGCCCCGCGCCGCGACGGCGAGGAGCGCCGCCGCTCGCGTGACCGCTATGGCCGCGACCGGCGCGACCGCGCCTCGCGCGGCGAGCGCGAGGCCGAGCGCGACGAGTCCGCACCGGCCGAGTCCGCGCCCGAAGGGCTCGCGGCTCAGGACGCCGCGCCCGTGGCCGGCGAAGCCGCCGAGGCGCCCCGCGAGCGCGCGCCGCGTGCCGAGCCTGCGGCCGTCCCCGTGGCTGCCGCGTCGGCACCCGCTGCGACGACGACCGCCGCCGCATCGGCCGGTCGCCCTGGCCTGCCGCGCGTCACGCCCTTCACGCTGCCGGCCGCCGACCTCGTGGCCGTGGCCCAGGAAGCGGGCCTGGAATGGGTCAATTCCAACCCCGAGCGCGTGGCCGAGGTGCATGCCGCCATCGCGGCCGAGCCCAAGCCGGTCCATGTGCCGCGCGAGCGTCCGCCGGCGGTCGTGCTGGACGACGGTCCGCTGGTGCTGGTGGAAACCCGCCGCGACCTGAGCGCGCTGACGCTGCCGTTCGAGAAGGCCGCCGACGTCGGTGCCCAGCCCGCCGCGACGGTGTCCTGAGCGCCTGGGTCATCCGCCCCGCAGCGATGCGGGGCATGGATGACCCCTGCGGCAAGGCGGCCCCCGGAAGGCCGCCCCGAACCGACAGACAGACAGACAGAAAAGGCCCGTGGTGCGAACCACGGGCCTTTTTCCTTTTGCCAGGAACCAGGTGCCGCGCTGCCAGCAGGCGCGTGCGCGCCGGCGATCCGGCAGCGCCGCAGGCGCCGTGGCCCTCAGCCGCCCTGCGCCGCCCGCTTCCAGGCCACCAGGGCCTGTTCGGTGTCCTCGCGCTGCTCCGCCAGCTGCGCCACGGCGACCCAGGCGCGGCGGTGCAGTTCCGGGTCCTGCTGCGCCAGGCCGGCCTGCGTCAGCAGCTGCTGGGCCTTGCCCCACAGCTGGCGCTTCATGCAGGCCATGCCGGCCAGGTACTGCAGATGGGCGTCCCGGGGCCGGGCGCGGTGGGCGCCCTCGATGCGGGCCAGCCATTCGGCATCGACCGTGTCCAGCCCGGCTTCCAGCGCGCGGACCAGCTTGGCGCGCTGGGCATCGGTCATGGCCTCGGGCTGCGTCAGGGCCCGCTCCCACACCGGCAGCAGCCAGGCACGGGCCACGACCAGGTCGCCGCCCAGCACCACCATGCGTTGCGCTGCCTGGATGGCCACTTCGGGAATGGTGCGCTCGGCCGGGTCCAGCTCGGCCCAGGCGCGTGCGAGTTGCGCGGGATCGTGGGCCTGGCCCACGAGTTCGAGCGCCAGGCCACGCAGGATGCTGCCGGCGCCGTCCGGCGAGAAGGCGCGGTGCTTGGCCAGCAGCCGGGCGGTGTCCAGCGCGTCCTGCGTGCGGCCCGACAGGCGCGTGGCCTTCAGGCGCAGCCGCAGCGCCAGCGTGCGGCGCTGCACGCCCTGCGGCAGTTCGGCCAGGCGGTCGAGCGCGGCCTGGGCATCGCGGTCCTCCAGCGCCCAGCGGGCGGAGCGCAGCTGCACGCCGTCGCGCGTCTCGACGGACATGCCGCCGCGCTCGCGGCCCTCATTCAGCGCATGCTGCAGGTGGGCGTCGCGAGCGGCGCGGTCCTGCAGGGCCTGCGCGCTCTCGGCGGCCATGAGGTGGGCCAGCACGCGCACCTGCTGGGCCTGGGGCAGGCGCGCCTCCAGGCCGGCGAGCACATGCTCCTGCGCCAGCGCCGCCAGCGCGGACTTGCGCGCGCGGGTGAAGCGGCCGGCCAGCAACTGCACCACGGCGTCGAGCAGGGCGACGTGCAGGTTGCGCTCCTTCTGCTGCAGCCGCCACTGGCGCGCCTGGGCCGGCAGCGAGAACAGCGCCTGCAGCGCGCGCAGGGCGCCGTAGAGCAGCATGAACACCAGGATCAGCAGCAGCAGCGCGAAGTTGAGCGACAGGTCCACCCGCGTGGGCGGCCAGAAGACGGTGACGATGCCCTGGTTGTTGCCCGCGAACAGCGCCACCGCGGCCGCGGCCGCAAACAGCACCAGGAGCCAGACGGCGGCGCGCATGCCGTCAGCGCCCCGCCGACGCGGCGGCCAGCGCCGTCAGCGTCTCGTCGATGCGCGGCGGCTCGGCGGCGCGCACCAGGGCCTGCACCTGCTGCAGCTGGGTGGCCGCCGCCTGCACGCGGCGCGAGGCCGGGTCGAAGTAGCGGTTGAGCGAGGCGGTGACGCTGGCCAGCTCGTTGCGCGCGGGCGCCACCTGCCCGGCCAGCAGCGCGAGACGGGCGCTCAGCAGCTTGAGCTTGAGGTTCTCGCGCAGGAAGTAGGTCTGGTCGGGGGCAAGGAGCACCGACTCCGGCCGGTCGATGCGCGAGATGCGGATCAGCGAGCGCACCTCGTTGCGCACGCCCAGCAGCACGCGCTGCCACCAGGGCGCGTCGGCCGGCACGGCCTCGTTGGCCCAGCCGTCGTTGGCCTGGCGGCCGGTGCGCACGGCCAGCGCGTTGACGACGGGCAGCTCGTCCACGCCGCGCAGCAGGTCGTCAAGCCGGGCCAGAGCCTCGCCGCCGTCGCCGCTGGCGGTGGCGCGGATGCGGTCGGCGTCCCGCTGGATGGCCCGGG
>NZ_LDSL01000075.1 GCF_001476815.1 Pseudacidovorax intermedius
CCGGCTGGCGCGCCAGCCGGCGCCCAGTCCCTTCATGCGCCATGAGTACCTCGCGGCACTGCATAGCAGCGGCAGCGCCACGGCTCAGACGGGCTGGGGCCCGGCGTTCGCCCTGCTGCGCCGGGATGGTGCGCTGGTGGCGGCCTGTCCCCTGTACCTCAAGTCGCATTCCTACGGCGAGTACGTCTTCGACTGGGCGTGGGCCAATGCCTACGAACAGCACGGCATGGCGTACTACCCCAAGGCCGTGGTGGCGGTCCCCTTCACGCCGGTGCCGGGCAGCCGTCTGATGGCCGTGGACCCGGAGGCGCGCGGCGCCCTGGTGCAGGCGCTGGTGGGCTGGGCGGCCGACAACGGGCTCTCCTCGCTGCACCTGCTCTTCGGCAGCGACGAGGACATCGCCGCCTGCGAGGCCGCCGGCCTCATGCTGCGGCACACCGTGCAGTTCCACTGGGAGAACGCGGCGCCGCCTGCGGCCGACGCGCCAGGCGCGCCCTACCGCGACTTCGATGCCTTCCTCGCCGCCCTGAATCAGGAAAAGCGCAAGAAGATCCGCCAGGAGCGCCGCAAGGTGGCCGAGGCCGGTGTGCGTTTCCGCTGGGCCCGGGGCACCGACATCACCGAGGCGGACTGGGCCTTCTTCTACCGCTGCTACGCGCGAACCTACCGCGAGCACGGCAACCCGCCCTACCTGACGCCCGCCTTCTTCCAGCACATGGCCCGCACGCTGCCCGAGGCTTGGCTGCTGTTCATCGCCGAAGCGGCCGGCGAGCCCATCGCCGCCAGCCTGATCGCGCTCGGCGCCGATGCCGACGGGGCCGAGGTGGCCTACGGCCGCTACTGGGGCGCCCTGGCCCGGGTGGATTGCCTGCATTTCGAGGCCTGCTACTACCAGCCCATCGACTGGTGCATCACCCACGGCGTGCGCCGCTTCGAGGGCGGCGCCCAGGGCGAGCACAAGATGGCCCGCGCGCTGATGCCGGTCAAGACCCACAGCGCCCACTGGCTGGCGCACCCCGGTTTTGCCGATGCCGTCGAACGCTTCCTGGCGCGCGAGGACGCGGGTGTTCAGGCCTACATGGCGGACCTGCACGGCCGCAGCCCCTTCCACGACTAGGCGCCGGCCCGCCCGCGCCAGGCGAAAAAAAGCCCGCCGGGGCGGGCCGCTCGCTGCGCCGCGACGGCGCCGGAGTGCTTTCGTTCTTACTTCTTGAACGCGGCGATGCCGTCGGTGATTTCCTTGTGGGCGGCCTCGATGCCTTCCCAGCCCAGCACCTTGACCCACTTGCCGGCTTCGAGGTCCTTGTAGTGCTCGAAGAAGTGGCTGATGGCCTTCAGGCGCATCTGGTTCACGTCCTCCACCGTCTTCCAGTGGCTGTAGATGGGCAGGATCTTGTCGGTGGGCACGGCCAGCACCTTGCCGTCGACGCCGGCCTCGTCTTCCATCTTCAGGATGCCCAGGGCGCGGCACTTGACCACCACGCCCGGCATCAGCGGATAGGGCGTGACCACCAGCACGTCGACCGGATCGCCGTCGCCCGATAGCGTCTGCGGCACGTAGCCGTAGTTGGTCGGGTAGTACATGGCCGTGGTCATGAAACGGTCCACGAAGATGGCGCCGGATTCCTTGTCAACTTCGTACTTGATCGGGTCGGCGTTCATCGGGATCTCGATGACGACATTGAATTCTTCGGGGGCCTTGGGGCCGGCGGGGACTTTGTCGAAGGACATGGTGGCCTTGTCTTTGGTTGGAATGGCGGCGCTGCGCAGGCGGTGCCGCAAGGTCGGGACAAACCCCGAGTTTAGCCAGCCGGGCTACGCCGGCCTGACGGTGCGCCGCGGCTCAGCGCTGTGCCACGGCATGCACGAGGCGGGTGGCGGGCGCGACCAGCGCGTGCAGGTCGGCTTCGCGGCCCTCTTCCACCGCCAGCAGCACGAGTTCGTGGATGCCGCCCACCACCGTCATCGCCATCTGGCGGTCCAGCGGCCGGCCCTGCGCGTCCGGGACGGCAGCGCAGATGAAGTCGGCGATCGCATGGTGCACCCGCCGCCGCACGGCCAGGCCCTCGAGGCCCAGGCCGAGGATCTCGACGGCCAGGGTCCGAAGCAGCACGGGGTCCGCCGCCAGGCAGTCGAGGTACGCGCTCACGGCACCCTCGACCTGGGCCGGCCAGGGCCGCGATGGATCGACGGCCTCCGTCAGCACGCGCAGGGCCACCGCGCTGGCCGCCTCGTACAGCGCCAGAAAGCATTCGGTCTTGCTGGCGAAATGCTCATAGAAAGTCCGGCGCGACACCGCTGCCTCGCGCACGATGTCGGCAATCGACGTCTGGGCATAGCCCCGCTCGGCGACCGCGCGAGCCATGCCTTCGAGCAGGCGGTCGCGGTGGCCGGTCTCGGCACGGACGGGGTCTTGAGCAGCGGTGGCGGTCATGGCGGAGCGATCATGGCCGCGCGCGTGCCGGCCAGCCGCCATCGTACAAAGCCTTACGTCCCCGGCAGAACTGGTACTTGCTCGTACCACCGGCTTGCGCGAAGATATTGGTACTGCACCGTACCAAGGAGGGCCCATGAGCCAGCTGGTGATCCGCCGCCTGTTGATCGACCTGAATGCCCCGTTTGCCCGCAACTGGTGTGCCGGCAACGCCTTTCAGACCGCGTTCTTCAACGCCCTGTCCATGAGCTTCCCGTTCGGGGAGCAGTTCTTCATCGACGCCGTGCGCGGCGCCCTGCCCCTGTTGCCGCCTGATCAGCAGCCGCACTGGCAGGCCGAAGTGCGCGGCTTCATCGGCCAGGAGGCGACCCACCGCCGCATCCATGCCCTGTTCAACGGCCACCTGGAACGCCAGGGCCTGCAGGACCACTGGACGCCCCGCGTGGCCAAGCGCATGAAGCTGCTGGATGGCCAGGACCCGCGCCACGCCCTCGCGATCACTGCGGCCACCGAGCATTTCACGGCCATCTTCGCGGACTGGTTGCTGCGGCACCCGCAGACGCTGGCGGGTGCGGAGCCGCGGCTTCGCACGATGTGGATGTGGCATGCCGCCGAGGAATCGGAGCACAAGTGCACCGCCTTCGACCTCTACCGTGCCGTGGGTGGCTCGGAGAAATGGCGGCGGCGCTGGATGCGGCGCGTGACGACGCTCTTCCTCGGTGACCTGCTGCGCCAGACGCTGGCCAACCTGCGACACGAGCGCCAGCTGTGGAAATGGTCCACATGGCGTCAAGCCTGGCAGACCCTGTTCAGCCGGGATGGCCTGCTGACCAGTTGTGTCGGGGCATGGCGCGCCTACTTCGCGGCCGGTTTCCATCCCTCCGAGCAGGACGGCAGCCTGGCCGAACGGTGGCTGCAAGAGCACCGCGACAGCTATGTGCCCGTAGGGGCCTGAGGGGCGAACGGCCTTCGGACGAACGGAGGCGCGCCACCACAAAAAAGGGCGCGGCAAGCCGCGCCCTTTCGAGTCAGCAGAAAATCAGCCGCCGCCCTTGAGGGTGGCCTCGAGTTCCTTGCACGAGGGCGCACAGACCGGCTGGGCCTTGCCCAGCACGCGCTTGGTCTGCATCAGGGAACGCGGGCGGTGCTTGCCGCACAGGAAGCACGACATAGTGGCGCCGCTGAAGGAGGACGAGGCCTTGAAGGGAGAGCCGGGGGTCTTGGACTTGTAGCGCAGCCCCGCCTCGTCCATCGTGGTCTTGACATCAGAGCTGGCCATCAGCGCCTCCCTGTTGAACGAACACACCGCGGACGGCTGGTAAAAGTTGGGAGTACATGCACGGCATGTCGTGATTTTCGATGATTTCGGATTGCCCGGTTTGACGGGGGACATTATCGGCGCAGACGCGGCCAATGCCGCTCCTCCACAATGGGGGCATGCAGCTGAATTTCATCGCCAACGAAAACGCCGCCTCTGCCAGCGGCCGTGTCATCCCCGTCCTGGACCCCTCCGACGGCCAGGCCTTCGACGAGCTCCAGCGCAGCGACGCGCGCGACATCGACGCCGCCGTGCAGGCTGCGCGGGCCTGCTTCGAGGGCCCCTGGGCCAAGCTCTCGGCCGCCGATCGCGGCCGCCTGCTCTATCGGCTGTCGCAGAAGGTCGCCGAGCATGCCGACGAACTGACGGCGCTGGAGCAACGCGATTGCGGCAAGCCGACCAAACAGGCGCGTGCCGATGCGCTGGCGCTGGCCCGCTATTTCGAGTTCTATGCAGGCGCCTGCGACAAGTTCCACGGCGAGACCATTCCCTACCTCGACGGCTACAGCGTCATGACCTGGCGCGAGCCGCATGGCGTGACGGGCCACGTGATCCCGTGGAACTACCCGATGCAGATCTTCGGCCGCAGCGTGGGCGGCGCGCTCGCCGCGGGCAACTGCTGCGTGGTCAAGCCGGCCGAGGATGCCTGCCTGTCGCTGATCCGCGTGGCGCAACTGGCAGCGGAAGTCGGCTTTCCCGCCGGCGCGATCAACATCGTCACCGGCTACGGCCACGAAGTGGGCGACGCACTGGCGCGCCATCCGGGCATCGACCACATTAGCTTCACCGGCAGCCCGAAGGTGGGCACGCTCATCCAGCAGGTGGCGGCCGAACGCCACTGCCCGGTGACGCTGGAACTCGGCGGCAAGAGCCCGCAGATCGTGTTCGCCGATGCCGACCTGGACGCCGCCATTCCGGTGCTGATCAACGCCATCGTGCAGAACTCCGGCCAGACCTGCTCGGCCGGCTCGCGCGTGCTGATCGATGGCAGCATCTACGAATCCCTGCTGGACCGGCTGGGCGCCGCCTTCGAGAAACTGCGCGTCGGCCCCGCCGCCATGGACCTGGACCTGGGCCCGCTGATCCGCCAGACCCAGCAGCAGCGCGTGTGGGATTTCCTCTCCGATGCGCAGGCCGCCGGCATCCCGATGGTGGCCCAGGGCCAGGTGGTGGACGAGGCGCCCGAATCGGGCTTCTACCAGGCGCCGACGCTGCTGCGCGACGTGCCGGTGGACCACCGCATCGCGCAGGAAGAGGTCTTCGGCCCGGTGCTGGCCGCGATGCGCTTCGACGGTGAGGACGAGGCGGTGCGCCTGGCCAATGCCACCGAGTTCGGCCTGGTGGCAGGCGTGTGGACGCGGGATGGCGCGCGCCAGTTCCGCATGGCCAAGCGGCTGCGCAGCGGCCAGGTGTTCATCAACAACTACGGCGCGGGCGGCGGCGTGGAACTGCCCTTCGGCGGCGTGAAGTCCTCCGGCTACGGCCGCGAGAAGGGCTTCGAGGCGCTCTACGGCTTCACGACGCTCAAGACCGTGGCCATCCGCCACGGCTGAACACGCGCGTCTCGGCCCGCGTGTGCGGCTCAGCCGAGCGCCGTGTCGAGCAGCATCATGAGCACGAAGCCCACCATCAGCCCGCCGGTGGCGAAGGCCTCGTGCCCCTTGCGGTGCGACTCGGGGATGATCTCGTGGCTGATGACGAACAGCATCGCGCCGGCGGCGAAGCCCAGGCCCCAGGGCAGCAGCAGCGCGGAATGCTCGATCACCGCGGCGCCAAGGACCGCACCGACGGGCTCCACCAGGCCTGAGGCCATGCCCAGCCCCACGGCGACCGTGCGGCGATAACCCGCGGCCAGCAGGGCCACGGCCACCACCAGGCCCTCCGGCACGTCCTGGATGGCGATGCCCGTGGCCAGCGCATTGGCGCGCAGCCCGTCGTTGCCCGCATAGCCCACGCCGATGGCCAGGCCTTCGGGCAGGTTGTGCAGGGCGATGGCGATGACGAAGAGCCAGGTGCGGCGCAGCGTGCGCGCGGCATCGGTGTCGCGGCCTTCGCGGCCCTTGATGAAGTGTTCGTGCGGCAGCAGTTTTTCCATGGCCATCAACGCGGCCGCCCCCAGCAGGATGGCCACGCCGATCACGCCGCCCGCCGACCAGCGTCCTCCGCCGAAAAGCGCCTGCTCCTTCGCCACCTCCAGCCCGGGGAGGATGAGCGAGAAAGCGCAGGCGGCCAGCATCACGCCGGCGCCGAAGCCGAACAGCGTGTCCTGGACCCGGTCCGACAGGCGCTGCGAGAAAAGCACGGGCAAGGTGCCGAGCGCGGTCGCGAGTGCCGCGACCGATCCGCCGACCAGCGCCTGCCCGACGACATCACTGTCGCGCACCAGCGACCAGAACTGCCCGAACAGCACCAGGCCGCCGAGTCCGATGATCGCCAGTCCCACCCATTGGCGCAGGGTCCGCGGGCGCGGCGGGTCGACGGGCCAGGGCGCGGTGTCGGGATCGTTCATGGTCGTCCTTCTCTGGGCGGGCGGGGTGAAGGGTCAGGCGCGGGCGGCCGCGAAGCGACGCTCGACTTCGTGCCAGTGAATCACCTCGAAAAATGCGGCGATGTAGTCCGGACGCCGGTTCTGGTACCGGAGGTAATACGCGTGCTCCCAGACGTCCAGGCCCAGGATCGGCGTGCCGCCGGAGCCAATGCCGGGCATGCACGGGCTGTCCTGGTTGGCGGTGCTCTCCACCGCCAGCCGGCCGCTGCGTCCAAGCACCAGCCAGGCCCAGCCGCTGCCGAAGTGGGTCAGCGCCGCCTGGGTGAAGGCCGTCTTGAAGGCATCGAAGCCGCCCAGGTCGCTGTCGATGGCCCGGGCCAGTTCGCCCTGCGGCCCGCCACCGCCACCGGACGCCGGCGGCGCCATGACGGTCCAGAAGAGGCTGTGGTTGGCATGGCCGCCGCCATGGTTGCGCACCGGCAGACGCAGCGCTTCGGGCAGGCGGTCGAGCGTGGCGATCAACTGCTCGACCGGCAAGTCCGCGAAGGCCGTGCCCTGCACGGCCGTGTTCAGCCCGTTCACATAGGTCTGGTGGTGGCGCAGGTGATGGATCTCCATCGTCTGCGCGTCGATGTGCGGCGCCAGCGCGTCGTAGGCGTAGGGCATTGCCGGAAGGGTGTGAGGCATGGTGGCTCCTGGAAGGGGAAGGCGATGGCGGGCGCGCGCCGGCCTTGCGGCCGGTCCGGCGCGAGACAGGGATCAGTGGAGGTCGTGCGCCGCCTGCGGCCCGTGCAGCGGCGCCGGCGCCCGCAGCAAGGCCTCGACGGTTACCTCGGCGCCATGGCGACGTTGCCACTGCAGCAGGGCCGAGTGGGTCTCGCGCAGGTGCCGGCGGGCGGCGACGCGCACGGCAGGCGGCTGGTCGTCGCGGCCGGCCAGGGCGAGCAGCAGGCGATGGGGTTCGCACAGATGCAGCAGGGCCTGGCTGGCGGGCCCGCGCAGCCGGTAGAGGTCGGCGAGGTTGTGGTGCGAGACGACCAGCGCGGCCAGGCGGTCGTCGGGCTCGCGCGCCAGGCCGGCGGCGCTCCCGACCAGCGCCTCGGCCAGCCACAGGGCCTGCACGTGGCCGGCCAGTGCGATCTCGAGTCGGCCGGCGCGGCCAGCGTCGAGGGCGCGCCGGGTGAGGAAGGCCCAGTGGCCCAGGGTCGACGCCGTGCGCGGCGCGCCGCCCGGCGGCGGAAAGGATGAAAGCTGCATGCGGTGCTCCTTGAAAGACCAAAGAGCCCTTTGCGTGCCTCACGGGGTGCGCGGTGCGTAGTCGGGCGGCTCAGATGATAGTAATTCTCATCAACCCGGTGAGCACGAGGGTTGACCCTCGGACCGCAACCCTTCGGCCGCGCCGGTCGATGCCGCACCGATAAACTGCCTGCCCCGCCCCACCCAAACCGCCGGCGCCCTGCCGGCTCATGCCCATTCCTTCATGGCCTCTCGCGTGATTCCCCTCGTCGATGCGCGCCGGGGAGCGCCGCTGCCCCTGGTGCAGGAGAACGGCCACGTCCCGCTCGACGGCCCGCTGCTCGACCGCCTGGGCCGGCCCCTGACCGACCTGCGCATCAGCGTGACGGACCGCTGCAATTTCCGCTGCAGCTACTGCATGCCGAAAGAGGTGTTCGACAAGGACCATGCCTACCTGCCGCACTCGGCGCTGCTGAGCTTCGAGGAGATCACGCGGCTGGCACGCATCTTCGCCGCCCAGGGCGTGCGCAAGATCCGCCTCACCGGCGGCGAGCCGCTGCTGCGCAAGAACATCGAGCACCTGGTCGAGCAACTGGCGGCGCTGCGCACGCCCGAGGGCGCGCCGCTGGACCTCACGCTGACCACCAACGGCTCGCTGCTGGCGCGCAAGGCACGCGCCCTCAAGGCCGCCGGACTGCAGCGCGTGACGGTGAGCCTGGATGCGCTGGACGATGCCGTCTTCCGCCGCATGAACGACATGGACTTCCCGGTCGCCGACGTGCTGGCGGGCATCGATGCGGCGCACGAGGCGGGCCTGGGCCCGATCAAGGTCAACATGGTCGTCAAGCGCGGCACCAACGAGCAGGAGATCCTGCCCATGGCCCGCCACTTCCGCCAGGCACACGGCGGCGGCGTGGTGCTGCGCTTCATCGAGTACATGGACGTGGGCGCCACCAACGGCTGGCGCATGGACGAAGTGCTGCCCTCTGCCGAGGTGGTGGCGCGCATCGGCGCCGAATTCCCGCTGCGGCCGCTGGACGCCGACAGCCCTGGCGAGACGGCGCAACGCTGGGCCTATGCCGACGGCAGCGGCGAGATCGGCGTCATCAGCAGCGTCACCCGCGCCTTCTGCAGCGACTGCAGCCGGCTGCGCCTGTCGACCGAGGGCAAGGTCTACCTCTGCCTTTTCGCCAGCCAGGGGCACGACCTCAAGGCGCTGCTGCGCGACGGCGGCTCCGACGCGCAACTGGCGGGTGCCATCCGGGGCATCTGGCGCCGCCGCGGCGACCGGTACTCCGAACTGCGCGCCCTGCAGCCGGCCGATGCCGCCGCCACGCCCGGCGCCCGCCGGGTGGAGATGAGCTACATCGGCGGATGAGCGCCGCCACCCCGACGCCCCCGATCACCGGCGCCGTGCTCGCCGGCGGCATGGGCCGCCGCATGGGCGGGCTGGACAAGGGGCTGCAGCCGTACCGCGGCCGGCCGCTGGCCCTGAATGCGCTGGCGCGGCTGCGGCCCCAGGTCGCGCAGTGCGTGGTCAGCGCCAACCGCCACCTGGCGCGCTATGCCGAGTTCGGCGTGCCGGTGGTGACGGATGGCCGGGCCGACTTCGCTGGCCCGCTCGCCGGGCTGCTGGCGGCCATGGTGCGCACGGACGGCGACTGGCTGCTCACCGTGCCCTGCGACGTGCCCGCCTTTCCGCTCGACCTCGGCGCGCGGCTGATGCAGGCGACGCAGGCGGCCGGCGCCACGCTGGCGGTGCCCGTCATTGCCGATCCGGACCATCCCGGCGCGCTTCGACCGCAGCCCGTCTTCTGCCTGGCGCGCACGAGTCTGCGGCCGTCGCTCGACGCCTGGCTGGCGGCCGGCGAAAGGCGTGTGATGGGCTGGGCGCGCCAGCAGGGCGTGCTGCTGGTGCCCTTCGACCGGCCGGAGGACGCGGCCGCCTTCGCCAACGTCAACACACTGGAAGAACTGGCGAACCTGGATTCGTCCGCCTGACGGGACGCGGCCAGCCGGTGCCAGCACCGCGCCGCCCGGTCACGCGCCCCGCTGGTGCATCCCTCCGGCGCACCGGGCCAAGCGCGCGACGGGCTCGCTGGGCCGTCGATACTCGGCACCCCGCCAGCGGCGGGTGCCTGCGCCATGACCTCATCGCCCTCCCCCGAACCTTCCCCCGCCATCGCCGACCTGCCGGTGGACGAGGTCCGCCATCGCATCGAAGCCCTGGTCGCCCGCTGCGGCCCCGGCCTGCCCGTGGCGCACGTCGAGCTCGGCCAGGCCCTCGGCCGCGTGCTGGCGCAGGACGTGCACTCCCCGTTCTCGGTCCCGCCGCACGACAACGCGGCGATGGACGGCTATGCCTTCGACGGCGGCGCGCTGCGTCATGGCGACGGTGCCATGGCACTGCAGATCATTGGCCGCGCGCTCGCCGGCGCGCCATGGGCAGGCACGCTGGCGGCCGGCCAGGCCGTGCGCATCATGACCGGCGCGGTGATGCCCGCCGGTGCCGACACGGTGGTGCCGCAGGAGCTGTGCGAAACCGACGGTGCCGCGCTGCGCTTCGCTCGCGACGCCGTCGCCATCGGCGCCAACCGCCGCCGGGCCGGCGACGACCTGTGCGCCGGTGGCCTGGCCCTGGCCCGCGGTGAACGACTGGGCGCGGCCGCGCTCGGGCTGCTCGCCAGCCTGGGCCAGACCCAGGTCGCCGTCCACCAGCGCCTGCGCGTGGCCGTGGTGTCCACCGGCGACGAACTGCTGCAGCCCGGGCAGGCGCTGCGGGCCGGCGCCATCTACGACAGCAACGGCGCCATGCTGGCCGCGCTGGTGCGCCAGCTGGGCTGCGAGTGGGTCGATCCAGGCGCGGCGCCCGACCAGCCACAGGCCCTGGCCGAACGCTTCACCGCGGCCGCCGCGCAGGCCGATGTGGTGATCAGCACCGGCGGCGTCAGCGTCGGCGAGGCCGACCACACCCGCGCCGCCCTGGCGCAGACCGGCGAGCTCGGCTTCTGGCATGTGGCGATGCGCCCCGGGCGGCCCTTTGCTGCCGGCCTGCTGCACCGCCACGGGCAGGCGCCCGCGCTTTTCCTCGGCCTGCCGGGCAATCCGGTCGCGGCCATGGTCAGCTTCCTCGTCTTCGCGCGCGAAGCGCTGTTGCGGCTGGCCGGCTGCCGCGCCGACGTCGCGACTCTGCCGCCGCCGGTGCGTGCGCGCACCCGCCAGGCCCTGCGCAAGCGGCCCGGCCGCACGGAATACCAGCGCGCCGTGCTTCGGCCCGTCGCAGGCGGACTGCCCGAGGTGGACGTTGCCGCCAACCAGAGCTCGGCCGTGCTCAGCGCCATGGTCGGCGCCAATGCCCTCGTCGTGCTGCCGCATGCCCAAGGCGGCGTGCAGGCCGGCGACGAAGTGGATGTGCTGCTGCTCGATGCGCTGACTTAGTCAGCCATTGCCCGCCGCCCGCAGCGCACGCGGCCGTCTTGGTCGAAACACTGCAAGGAAGCAATGACGGGCTGCCGCACGGGACACGGCCGCCCGCCGTGGGAGTCAGGCCCGCCCCTGCGCGTGCAGCACGCCCCGGTTGGCCAGCGCGTCGGCCTTCTCGTTGCCCTCGTCGCCGGAATGGCCCTTCACCCAGCGCCATTCGATCTGGTGGCCGCCGTCGGCCACCAGCTGGTCCAGCCGCTTCCACAGCTCGACGTTCTTCACCGGCTGCCCGGTGGAGGTGCGCCAGCCCTTGGCCTTCCAGCCGCGGATCCAGGACGTGATGCCCTGGCGCACGTACTGGCTGTCCAGGAACAGCACTACCCGGCAGGGCCGCTTGAGCGCGGCCAGTGCCTCGATGACCGCCGTCAGCTCCATGCGGTTGTTGGTCGTGTCCAGCTCGCCGCCGAACAGTTCTTTCTCGTAGGTGCCCGACTTGAGCCAGGCGCCCCAGCCGCCCGGTCCGGGGTTGCCCTTGCAGGCGCCGTCGGTGTAGATCGTGACTTCGTTCAAGGATTGCTTTTCTTTCCAGTGCGGGAGATGCGGCCGGCGACCGGCCTCGGCGCCGCGGCCATCGCGGGGCGGCGTTTCCAGTCGGCCGGCAGCAGGCGCATGCCGCGCACCCGCTTGACCGCGACGACGAAATACGCCGCGCCGAAGATCGGCCACCAGCGCTCGCCCAGCTCGTCCATCCAGCGGCAACGCTGCAGCCAGGCCTCGCTGCGCACCGCCGGGCGGTACAGGCCGAAACGGCTCGACTCGACCTCGAAGCCCAGCAGGCGCAGCCAGTCGCGCAGCCGCCAGTAGTTGATCAGTTCGCTCGGCCCGGGCAAATAAAGCTCGCCGCCGCCCAGATGCCGGTACAGTCGGGCCCGGCGCTGGCGCAGGCCCCAGAGGCTCGCCGGGTTCAGTCCGCAGACGATCACGCGGCCTTCCGGCACCAGCACCCGCTCCACCTCGCGCAGCGTCGCATGCGGATCGGCGGCAAGTTCGAGGGTGTGGGGCAGCGCCACGAGGTCCAGGCTGTTGGCGCCGAAAGGCAAGGCCGCGAAATCGGTCGCGAACGCAATGGCCGGGCCGGCCGGCTCGTCCGGCGAGCGGGCATGCCAGCGATGCGGCATGCGGTTGGTGCGCAGCGCGTCGATGGGGCCGCAACCCAGCTGCAATGCGTGGTAGCCGAAGATGTCGGCCACGGTTTCATCGAATTGTTCCTCTTCCCAGGCCTGCAGCAGCAGGCCGGGCGGGGTCTTCAACCAATCGCCCAACTTTATAATCTGATCGGTCATGACCCTCGTTCCGTTGCCTGCTTTCGCCGACAACTACGTCTGGATGCTCCAGATTGGCGGGCAGGTCGCCGTGGTGGATCCAGGCGACGCCGGACCGGTGTTCGACGCCTTGGCCCGGGAGCCCGGGCTTGAACTGGCGGCGATTCTAGTCACACACCATCACGGCGATCACACGGGCGGCGTCGCCGCGCTGCGCGAGGCGACCGGTGCCCGCGTCTTCGGCCCGGCCACCGAAACCATCCCCGAACCCTACGAAGCCCTGCGCGGCGGCCAGCATGCCGACGCGCTCGGCCTGCGCTTCGACGTGATCGACGTGCCGGGCCACACGGCCGGCCACATCGCCTACGTGCTGCGCGAGCCGCCGGCCCCCCTTTCCCAGCCGCTGCTCTTTTGCGGCGACACCCTCTTCTCGGGTGGCTGCGGCCGCCTGTTCGAGGGCACCCCGGCGCAGATGCTGGCCTCGCTCGATGCGCTGGCCGCCCTGCCCGACGACACGCAGGTGTGCTGCGCGCACGAGTACACCCTGTCCAACCTGCGCTTCGCGCTGGCCGTGGAGCCCGGCAATGCCGCGCTGATCGACCACGAGCGCCACTGCCAGGCGTTGCGCGCCGAGGGCCGGCCCACGCTGCCGGCCCGGCTGGCGACCGAACGCCGCATCAATCCCTTTCTGCGCTCGCGCGAAGACACCGTCGTCGCCGCCGTGCGGGCCCATGCGCCCGACGTGCCGGCGAACGACGAGGTCGCCGTCTTCGCCGCGCTGCGCCAATGGAAAAACGACTTCCGATGAAGAGACTTCTTGCCGCGGTCATGGTGGCCGCCTCGCTGTTCGTGGCGGGCTGCGCCAACACCAGCGCACCGCGCGACTCCCGGGCCATCCAGGCTGCGGCCGCGGGCGCTTCCGGCTCCTCCCCCACCTACTCGTCCGCCAAGGCTGCGCCGGTCTATCCCACCGGCCGCCTCACGCCCATAGTGCCCGGCACCGAGGGCTGGACCGACCACAGCGTGGTCACCCTGGCGCCGCCCGCCGACATGTGGGACCGCATCCGCCGCGGCTTCAAGATGCCCGACCTGGACAGCGACCTGGTGCGCGACCGCGAGCAGTGGTACGCCACGCGGCCGGACTACATCCAGCGCATGACGGAGCGCTCCAGCAAGTACATCTTCCACATCGTCGAGGAGCTGGAGCGCCGCGGCATGCCCACCGAGCTGGCGCTGCTGCCCTACATCGAGAGCGCCTTCAATCCGCAGGCCGTGTCCAGCGCGCGCGCGGCCGGCATGTGGCAGTTCATGCCCGCCACCGGCAACGACTACGACCTCAAGCAGAACCTGTTCCGCGACGACCGCCGCGACGTGGTCGCCTCCACCCGCGCGGCCCTCGACTACCTGCAGCGGCTCTACACCATGTTCGGCGACTGGCAGCTCGCGCTGGCCGCTTACAACTGGGGCGAGGGCAACGTGAGCCGCGCCATCGCGCGCAACCAGAAGGCGGGCCTGCCCACCGGCTACACCGACCTCAAGATGCCGGACGAGACGCGCTACTACGTCCCCAAGCTGCAGGCCGTGAAGAACATCGTGGCCAATCCGCAGCAGTTCGCCGTCGACCTGCCCTTCATCGCCAACCACCCCTACTTCCAGACGGTGGCGCTGCCGCGCGACCTGGACGTGGAACTGGCCGCCAAGCTGGCCGACGTGCGCATCGAGGACTTCCGCGCCCTCAACCCCGCGGCCCACAAGCCGGTGCTGCTGGCCGCCAGCGGCACGCCCCTGCTGCTGCCCTGGGACAACGCCGCCGTCTTCAAGCGCAACTTCGAGGCCTACAGCCAGGGCCAGTACGCCAGCTGGACCGCGTGGACGGTGCCCTCCACCATGACCGTGGCCGACGCCGCCCAGCGCGCCGGCATGAGCGAGGCCGACCTGCGGGCGATGAACAACATCCCGCCGCGCATGCTCATCAAGTCGGGCTCCACGCTGATCGTGCCGCGCACGGCCCGCGTCAAGGAAGACGTGGCCGCCGTGGTGGCCGAGACCGGCCACCTGAGCTTCGAGCCCGAGATCGTCACCCGCCGCACCGTGGTGAAGGCCGGCCGCAGCGACAGCGTGACCAGCATCGCCAACCGCTACAAGCTCAGTCCCGCGCGCGTGGCGCAGTGGAACGACGTGGCCGCCAGCCACCGCTTCAAGCGCGGTGCGCAGGTGGTGGTCTACCTGCCGGTGCGCGCGGCCCTGGCCGAACGTGCGGGCAGCGGCGCCAAGCATGCGGTGGTGACGGCCAAGCGCGGTGGCGGCGTGCCGCGCGCGATGGTCACGCCGGTATCGACCCGCGCCCCGGCGGCGGCCGCGCGCGGCACCGAGGCCGCGTCCAAGAAGGCCGTGTCGACGAAGCCGCGCGGCGGCTCGACGTCCAAGAAGAAGCGCTGAGGCGCTCGGCGTCTTTCGGGCACGGCCCGACACGCCCAGGCCGGAATGCGGCCATGCACCGCCCGGCAGCCGCCTGACAGGCAGCCGGCGCCGCCCGCGCTGCTGCAGCGGCGCGGCGCCCCCGCGTAGCACGCCCTGCGGGCGGCTGGCTCACACCTTGTACCGCTCCTTCGCCCGCCGGGCGAAGTCGTTGGTGTAGAGCCGGTCCGGCTCCAGCCGGTCGGTCTTGAAGGCCGGCTCGAAGGCGGCCATCGCGGCCATCGCGGTGCGCACCCCCTCGGCCGGCACCATGCCGTCCAGCGCGATCGCCTCGCGCCCCTTGTCGAAGGCCGCCAGGTACAGCGCGCGGTCGCCCAAGAGCTGGCTTTCGGGCACGGCCTTGATGATGTCGCCTGGCCCGGCCGTCTGCAGCCACTTGAGGCTGCGCACGACCGCATTGGCCAGGGCCTGGGCCGTGAGCGGGTTGCGGCGCAGGAAGTCCTCCGGCGCATACAGGCAGGCGGCCGGCATCGGCCCGCCGAACACCTCGGCCGCGCCGCGCAGCGTGCGGCAGTCGGCGATGAGCTTGATGTCGCCCTTCTGCTCCAGCATGGTCATCACCGGCTCGCTGTTGCAGATGGCATCCACCTCGCCCGCGCGCAGGGCCGCACGGGCCGAGGCCGAGGTGCCGACCGCCATGTATTGCACATCCTGCGGGCGCAGGCCGCCCCGCGCAGCCACCAACGCGGCCGTCATGTGCGACGAGGCGCCCAGCGCCGACACGCCGACCCGGCGGCCGCGCAGGTCGGGCACCGCCTGGTAGGCCGGAAAGCCGCGGGTGGACACGCCCATGGCCAGCAGCGGTGCCCGGCCCTGCAGGACGAAGCACGCGACGTGCTGGCCCACCGCCTGCAAGCCGAGCGTGTGGGCGAAGGCACCGGCGCAGACGTCGGCCTGGCCGTTGAGCAGGGCCTGCTGGGCCCGTACGGCACCGGGGTGGTCCACGATGTCGACCTCGACGCCCTCGGCGCGGAAGTAGCCAAGCTGCTCCGCCAGCGTGAGCGGCAAATGGCAGAAAGCGGCCTTCCCGCCCACCGCGATGGTGACGCGGCTCTTCTCGGGCCGCGGCTGCGTGCGCACGCCGGACGCGGCCACCAACGCGGCACCCGCAGCGGCCGCGGCAAAGAAGGCGCGGCGGTGGAGCATGGCGGTGGCAGTTCCTCTCTGGCAGACCTTGGGGGCGTGCCGAGAGCTTAGGAGGCGTCGCCCCGCGGCAGCATCCGGACCATCCCCACACGGGTTTCCACGCAGCCTGCGGGCCGGCCCGATGCCCACGCCCCGGCAAGCCGAGAACAGGCTCAGCGCCCGACGAACAGGATCGCGATGTTGACGAACAGCGCCAGCGCGAAGGCCGCGCTGCGCAGCGTGCCGCGGCCGCGGATGTAGAAGGAGACGAACATCAGCCGCAGCAGCACATAGGCCACCGCCAGCGCATCCAGCCGGCCCTGGGCCGCGCCGTACTGGTGGGCGATCACCACCGCGCCGATGAAGAAAGGCAGGCTCTCGAAGCCGTTGCTGTGCGCTGCCATGGCCCGGGCGCGCCAGCCGCTCAGCTGGCCGGCCCAGTCGCGCGGGGCCTCGTTGTCGCCGCGGCCGAAGGCGCCGGCCTTGGCGATGTAGGCCGTGGCGTAGGGCAGCAGCGCCGCCACCAGCACGCACCAGTAGGCGACGGTGAGATGGCTGGCGTTCATGGCATCGGTCCTCGGGGGAAGGGGTTCAGCGCCGGTCCACCAGCGCATGCGCGATGGTGCCCAGGTCCACGTATTCGAGTTCGCTGCCGGCCGGCACGCCGCGCGCGAGGCGGGTGACGGTCAGGCCGCGGCTGCGCAGCGCCTCGGCGATGACGTGCGCCGTCGCCTCGCCCTCGGCCGTGAAGTTGGTGGCGACGATCACCTCGGCCACCTGCCCGTCGGTGGCGCGGGCCACGAGCTGGTGCAGGCCGATGTCGCGCGGTCCCACGCCGTCCAGCGGGCTCAGCCGGCCCATCAGCACGAAGTAGTAGCCGCGGAAGGCGCCGGTGCGCTCCAGGGCCGCCTGGTCGGCCGGCGTCTCCACCACGGCGAGCTTGGTGGCATCGCGCTGCGGGTCGCGGCAGACCTCGCACAGCTCGGCCTCGGTGAAGGTGTTGCAGCGCGTGCAGTGGTGCACCTGCAGCACCGCGTCCTGCAGCGCGCGGGACAGCACCTGGGCGCCGTTGCGGTCGTGCTGCAGCAGGTGGAAGGCCATGCGCGAGGCCGACTTGGCGCCCACGCCCGGCAGGCGCCGCAGCGCCTCGATCAGGGTGTCGAGCGAATGGGCGTCGGACATCGTGCGGCGGCGTTCCCGGCGCTCAGAACGGGAACTTCATGCCGGCCGGCAGGCCCGGCATGCCGCTGGCGATCTTGCCCATCTTCTGCTCGCTGGTCTCTTCGGCCTTGCGCACGGCGGCGTTGAAGGCGGCAGCCACCAGGTCTTCCAGCATGTCCTTGTCGTCGGCCAGCAGGCTGGGGTCGATGGTGACGCGCTTGACGTCGTGCTTGCAGGTCATGACGACCTTGACCAGGCCGGCGCCGGATTCGCCTTCGACCTCGATGTGGGCCAGCTCCTCCTGGGCCTTCTTGAGGTTGTCCTGCATGGCCTGCGCCTGCTTCATCAGGCCGGCGAGTTGTCCTTTGTTGAACATGGGGCGGTTCCTTGTGAGGTCTGGAAAGGGAAAGAGAAAAAGAAGTGTGCAGCGGCGCGTCAGGCCGGCTTGAGCGTGCCGGGCACGATGCGGGCATCCCACTGGCGCATCAGCGCCTGCACGTCGGGATCGCCCATGATGGCCTGCTCGGCGGCACGCTGGCGGGCCTCGGCGGCGGCCTTGTTGCGCAGCGCCGGGCTGTCCACCACGGCGCCGACCTCGATGGCCAGGCGCACGGCATGGCCGGCGCCGGCCAGCGCATTTTGCAGCCGCTCGCGGCTGCTGCC
Source organism: Pseudacidovorax intermedius (assembly GCF_001476815.1). GTDB lineage: Bacteria > Pseudomonadota > Gammaproteobacteria > Burkholderiales > Burkholderiaceae_C > Xenophilus > Xenophilus intermedius_A. Next base: position 17,649 of record NZ_LDSL01000075.1, read on the forward strand.
CTGGTTGAGGGTCTCGCGCTCCACGCGCAGCAGCCACTGGTCGACGTCGCGGGCCACCAGCTGCGACTGCAGCGCCAGTTCGCGCGCCAGGGCATTGATGACTTCGGCCGCGACCAGGCCCATCACCGTCTGGTGCCAGAAGTCGCCTTCCTCGCTGGGCCGGATGCGGTCGGCGGCCGATTCGCGCGGCGCCTCGCGCGCACCGGGCGGCGGCTGCACGCGCAACGGAACGGCGACGACGGGCGTGTCCGCATCGGCCATTGCGGGCGCTGCCGCACGGACCGGCGGCGCGGCGCTGCGCGCGGGCATGTCGACCACGGGAAGGCGCTGCACGGGATGGGCGGCGTCGGGCGGCGCGGCGTCATTGCGCGCGGCGGATGGACGCGTTGGCGTCGTGCCAGCGGCAGCGGCTTCGGCGACCCCGCGCGTCGACGCCGTCGTCGCAGTTGGCGCATCTTGAGCAGTCCGGGCCGCGAAAGGCCCGGCCGGCGCGGTCGCTGTCGGCGAAGGGTCCAGGGCGGGTGGCTCGCCGGGCGCACTGGCCCGGACGGCGGTTGCCGGTGCCGGTGGCGTTGGTGAGGCCACAGCCGGTACAGGCGCGGCCACGGGCGCCATCGAAGCGACCGCCGCCGCCGCGACCGGTCGCGCCTCAGCGTTCAGCGGACTTTTTTTTTCAGCCTCGCCCGCAGGCTTGAAGGCCAGCAGCCGAAGCAGCACCATGGTGAGCCCCGCGTATTCGTCCGGCGCCAGGCCCAGTTCGGCGCGGCCGTGCAGGCAGATGCTGTAGAGCAGTTGGGTCTCGTCCGCCGGCATGGTGGCGGCCAGGCGCGCGACCTCGGCCGCGTCGGGATCGGCGGCATCCACGGCCGCCGCACGCGCGGGCACGGCCTGCAGCACGGCCATGGCCTGCAGCACGGCGGTCATCTCTTCCAGCGTGGACGCGGCGGCCAGGCCGGCGACGCGCATCGCCTCGACGGTGCCGACGACGGTGGCGCCGTCGCCGCGCGCCAGCGCGTCCACCAGCGCATGCACATGGCCGCGGTCGGCGCTGCCCAGCATCTGGCGCACGCCGGCTTCGGCCAGGCTGCCGTTGCCGTAGGCGATGGCCTGGTCGGTGAGCGACAGCGCATCGCGCATGGAGCCGCGCGCCGCGCGCGACAGCAGCCGCAGCGCGCCCGGCTCGGCCGCCACCTGCTCGGTGCCCAGCACATGCGTCAGGTGCTCCAGCACCGTCTCGGGCGCCATCGGCCGCAGGTTGAACTGCAGGCAGCGGCTGAGCACGGTGACCGGCACCTTCTGCGGATCGGTGGTGGCCAGCACGAACTTGAGGTACTCGGGCGGCTCTTCCAGCGTCTTGAGCATCGCGTTGAACGCGGTGTTCGTGAGCATGTGCACTTCATCGATCATGAAGACCTTGAAGCGGCCCTGCACCGGCTTGTAGACGGCCTGCTCCAGCAGACCTTGGACCTCGTCCACGCCGCGGTTGGAGGCCGCGTCCAGCTCGGTGTAGTCGACGAAGCGGCCGGCATCGATGTCGGTGCAGGCCTGGCACACGCCGCAGGGCGTGGCGGTGATGCCGCCCTGCCCGTCCGGCCCCTGGCAATTGAGCGACTTGGCGAGGATGCGCGAGACGGTGGTCTTGCCCACGCCGCGCGTGCCGGTGAAGAGGTAGGCATGGTGCAGCCGCTGCTGCGTGAGCGCATTCGACAGCGCCTGCACCACATGCTCCTGGCCCACCATCTCGCCGAAATTGCGAGGACGGTATTTGCGGGCGAGCACGAGATAGGACATCCGCTCGATTCTAAGAGGCGCCCCGCAGCCCGCCGATGGCCGTCCATGCCGCGGTGGCATGCAGGCGTGGGTTATGATCGACCTCGACGGGCCTCCCCGCATGGTCAAGCGGCCAACCGGGTCAGGTGGGGAACCAAGCAGCCCTAACTGCGTAGCCAGTGCCGGGGGTAAGGCTCGTCACCTTCTTCTTTCTTCTCCCCCACCCTTTCGCTCGCCTCGCGCCATGCGGGGCCCGGCGCCTCAGCGGCCGCCGACGAAGCCCGCGAGCATGCGGTCGATGAGGGCCACCAGGGGCGATTCCAGCATGGGCAGCACCCAGGCAATGGCCGCCATGCCGGCCGTCAGCGTGACCGGGAAGCCGATCGCGTAGATGTTCATCTGCGGCGCCACGCGCGAGATGATGCCCAGCATCAGATTCACGAAGAGCAGCAGCCCGATCATGGGCATGGCGATCCACAGCGCGCTCGAAAAAAGCTCGGCCCCCAGTTCGTGCACCCGCACGCGCATCAGCGCGTCCATCAGCCCGCCGCCGATGGGAAAGACCTCGAAGCTCTTGATCACCGCCATCAGCACCGCGACGTGGCCGTTGATGACCACGAACAGCAGCGTGGCCAGCGTGCCGAAGAAGCGCGACACGGCACTGGCCTGCGCATTGCTGATGGGATCGAAGAAGCTGGCGTAGTTCAGGCCCATCTGCAGGCCGACGAGTTCGCCCGCCAGTTCGATGGCGGCCAGGATCAGCCGCGCCGCGAAGCCGATGGCCATGCCGATGCCCACCTGCTGCGCCACGGCGCCCAGGGCCAGCGGGCTGTCCACCGCGATGAGCGGCACCGCGGGCAGCACGGCCTGCGCCGACAGCGCCACCATGAAGGCCAGGCCCAGGCGCGCCCGCACGGGAATGGCCCGCGAGGAGAACACCGGCGCGGTCGTGAACAGGCCCAGCACCCGCAGGAAGGGCCAAAGGATGGGCACCAGCCAGGCGGTGAGCTGGGCTTCGGTGAAGGTCAGCATGGTCGTCGCGTGCGCGCGGGCAGGCCGGCCGGCAGCACCCGCGCGCTCATCGGCTCATCGGTGCGATCAGGAAACGACGCCAGGGATCGATTCGATGATGCGGCGGATGTAGTCCACCAGCATGGTCAGCATCCACGGCCCGGCGATGGCGAACACCGCCACGGCCGCCACCAGCTTGGGCACGAAGGCGAGCGTGGCCTCGCTGATCTGGGTGACGGCCTGGAAGATGCTCACCAGCAGGCCGACGGCCAGCACCGTGAGCAGCACCGGCGCCGACACCATCAGCAGCATCAGCAGGGCGTCCTGGCCGGTGGTGAGCACCATCTGGGCGTTCATGGGTCGTTCCTCGTTCTGTTCAGGTGACGAAGCTGGCGGCCAGGGAGCCGAGCAGCAGGTTCCAGCCGTCCGCCAGCACGAACAGCATGAGCTTGAAGGGCAGCGCCACCAGCACCGGCGACAGCATCATCATGCCCAGCGACATCAGCACGCTGGACACCACGATGTCGATCACCAGGAAGGGGATGAAGATCATGAAGCCGATCTGGAAGGCCGACTTCAGCTCGCTGGTGGCGAAGGCCGGGATGAGCACGCGCATCGGTGCGGTCTCGGCGGTGACGTCGGTGGGCAGCTTGGCCAGCCGGGCGAAGAGCGCGAAGTCCGACTGGCGCGTCTGCTTGAGCATGAACTGGCGCATCGGCTGCTCGGCGCGGGACAGCGCCTCGTCGATGGCGATGGCGTTGCGGCTGTAGGGCTCGTAGGCCTCGGCATAGACCTTGTCCAGCGTCGGGCCCATGACGAAGAGCGTGAGGAAGAGCGACAGGCCGATCACCACCTGGTTGGGCGGCGCCGCCTGCGTGCCCAGCGCCTGGCGCATCAGCGACAGCACGATCACGATGCGGGTGAAGCCGGTCATCATCAGCACGATGGCCGGCAGGAAGCTCAGCGCCGTGAAGAACAGCAGCGTCTGGATGGGCACCGAGTAGCTGGTGCCGCCCGGCCCCTGGCCGATGAGCAGCGGCAGCTGGCCGGCGGGCGGCGCCTCCTGCGCGAGCACCGGCAGCGCGAGGGCCAGGCCGAGGCCCAGCCCGGCGGTCCACTTACGCATCGATGGGCTCCTGCAGCGAAGAGGCCGTGGCCGCCGGCAGCGTGTGCAGGCAGTTGACGGCCTGCGCCGTCACGCCCAGCACCAGCCAGGTCCGCGCATGGGCCGGGCCGACCTCGACGGTGACGACGCGCTGCTGCGGCCCGACGGCCACGGCCGACACCACGCGCGAGGCGGCATCGGCCGCGCCGGGCGCCAGCAACTGGCGGGCGCGGATGCGGCGCAGCACGAAGGGCAGCGACGCGATCAGCGCGATGAACAAGGCGATGGTGAGCAGGCTCTGGGTCACGCGGCGGCCGTCCGTGGCGTTTCGGGATTCGGGTCAGGCGGGCAGGCAGCACCCCGCCTCAGGCGCGGTGCACGCGGCGCAGCCGCTCCGAGGGCGTGACCACGTCGGTCAGGCGGATGCCGAAGCGGTTGTTGACCACCACCACCTCGCCCTGCGCCACCAGGTAGCCGTTGACGAGCACGTCCATCGGCTCGCCGGCCAGCGTGTCCAGCTCGACGATGGTGCCCTGCCCCATCTGCAGCACCTGCTTGATCGGCACCTTCTTGCGGCCCAGTTCCACCGACAGCTGCACCGGGATGTCCAGCACGCGCTGGATGTCCTGCGCCATGGCCGCCGCCTCGGGCGCGGCATTGGCACCGGCGCCGGGCTCGCCGGCCTCCAGCGGTTCGGCCCAGGCGGCGGAAGAGGAAGAGGTGTCATTGCTCATGGAAAGCTCCTTGGCTGCCGAGGTGCTGCTCGATGCGCAGCGCATAGCGGTCGTTGTGCGTGCCGTAGCGGCAGGCGAAGACGGGGGCGCCCTCGATGGTGGCCAGCACCATGGGCTGGCGGTCGAGGTGGATGAAGTCGCCGGGCTTCATGGCCAGCAGGTCGGCCACGCTGAGTTCGGCCTGGGCCAGCTCGGCCACCAGCGTGACCTCGGCGGCCTGGATCTCGCGCGCCAGCTGGCCCACCCAGCGGCGGTCTTCCGCCAGCGCGGTGGCCTGCTGCGGGCCATAGAGCACGTCGCGGATGGGCTCCAGCGACGAATAGGGGACGCACAGCCGCAGCTGGCCTTCGTAGGTGCCCATGGCCACGGACAGCGTGGTGACCACCAGCGCGTCCTGCGGCGTGGCGACGCCGGTGAAGGCCGCCAGGCGCTCGTGGCGCACGAAGGTGGGCGTGAGCGGATAGACGTCCTTCCAGGCGCGGCCGTATTCCTGGCCCAGGATGGTCATCGCACGCTGGATCACGCGCTGCTCGGTGGGCGAGAAATCGCGCTCGATGGGCGTGTTGACCGTGCCGCCGCCGCCGTAGAGCGCATCGACCAGGGCCGAGACGAAACCGCTGTCGCAGGCGACCAGCGCATTGCCGCGCAGCGGCTGCAGGCCCAGGACGGCGAAGCAGGCGGGCAGCGCGGTCTCGCCGGTGTAGTCGGCCATGACCTCTTCCCAGCGGCGCACCTGCACGCTGGCCGCGCCCAGCGTGGCCGAACGGCGCGCCAGGTTGAACAGCCCCTGGCCCAGGTGGCGCACGAAGCGTTCGTTGATCACGTCCAGCATCGGCAGCGGCTGGCGCACGCGCCGGTCGCTGGGCAGCAGGTCCAGGCTCGAGGGCAGCGCGCCGTCGTCGGGCGCGCGCTCGGGCGGGGTGTCCGCGGAAGGGTCCTGGTCGCTCATGGGTTCACCTCGGGGCGGTGGCCGCGCCCGTCACTGCACGATGAAGCTGGCGAACATCACGGCCCGGATGGGGCCGCGGTAGCGCTGGATGAGGGCGCGCTTCTCGCCCTCGTCGGTGCGCAGCGGGCGCGGGCTGCGCATGCCGAGCACGCGCGAGACCTCGACGGCGATGTCCTGCGCCAGCTTGTCCTTGCCGTCGCGGCGCAGCAGTTCCTCGGCGCTGCGCTGCGAGGTCAGCACCAGGATGCTGGTGCGCACGGCGGGCAGGCGCAGCTTGACCTGCTCCACCGTCTTCTCGTCGGCCAGCTCCAGCGTCACGCCGAGCTGGGCGAAGCGGTCGCCGTCGGTCAGGTTGACGACCATGTTGTCCAGCGGCAGGTAGACCGGCGGGGGGCGCTTGCCTTCGGCCGGCGCGTCCTCGTCCTCGTCGTCGCCGTCGTGGCTGCTGGCGGAGGCATGTTCGCCGCCACCCTTGCCGGCCGGGGCCGCGTTCTTCTTCATGAAGAACCAGGTGCCACCGATGGCGGCGCCCATCAGCACCAGCACCAGCACGACCAGCGCGATGATCTTGATGAGATTGCTCTTGGGCTTGGCAGCGCCTTCGGCGGCAGCAGCAGCAGGGTTGGCGGACACGGATCATTCCCCTCGGGTTGCAGCGCCCGGCAGGGGCGCCCGTGGGGAATTATTGGTGCAGCCGTCCCGCCCGAGTCTTCGAACAGGGCAGGGAAAACCGGCTTCTTCGCCGATTACACGTACAGGTCCAGCGAGCGGCCGCTGTTGCCGGCGACGGGCCGGCTGCGCGGCGCGGCCGCGGCCGGATCGCCGCCGCGGCGGGCATCGCCGCCGCCGTCC
>NZ_LDSL01000076.1 GCF_001476815.1 Pseudacidovorax intermedius
CTGGCCATCGTGCGCCGCATCGGCCGGACCATCGCCAGCAGCCGCCTCGTCGCCCGGTGCCGCCTCCGGCGGCAGCCGCAGGTCCGCCAGCGCCTGCGCGAACAGCTCCAGCTCGCCGCCCACCGGCAGGCCGATGGCGCGCGCGGCATCGACCACCGGGGCGATGGTGGCGGGCGCCAGGCCCGGCGACCGGTAGACGGCGCGCACCGGCTGGCCCTCGACCAGCGCGGCCGTGAGCGGCCCGCCGACGAAGCGCACCTGCGGCAGCTCGGCGGCCAGCGTGGCGAGCTGCGGCGGCGCCTCGCGCGTGTCGGCGACCGTGACGTGCGCGCCGTGCCGCGCGCACCAGCGCGCCATGGCCAGGCCCGAGGCGCCCAGGCCCAGGATCAGCACATGCAGGTCGGCGAGATGCTTCATGGTCGGCCGGTCCTCAACGCAGCTTGAGGGTGGACAGGCCCACCAGGCACAGCAGCATGGTGATGATCCAGAAGCGGACCACCACCTGCGTCTCGCGCCAGCCGGACTTCTCGAAGTGGTGGTGCAGCGGCGCCATCTTCAGCACGCGCCGGCCTTCGCCGTACTTGCGCTTGGTGTACTTGAACCAGCCCACCTGGGCCATGACCGAGATGGCCTCGACCACGAAGATGCCGCCCATGATGAAGAACACGATCTCCTGGCGCACGATCACGGCCACCGTGCCCAGCGCGCCGCCGAGCGCCAGCGCGCCCACGTCGCCCATGAAGACCTGCGCCGGATGGGTGTTGAACCACAGGAAGGCCAGGCCCGCACCGGCCATGGCCGCGCAGAACACCAGCAGTTCGCCCGCACCCGGGATGGACGGGAACAGCAGGTAGCGCGAGTACATGCCGTTGCCGGTCACGTAGGCGAACACGCCCAGGGCCGAGCCCACCATCACCACCGGCATGATGGCCAGGCCGTCCAGGCCGTCGGTGAGGTTGACCGCGTTGCTCGCGCCCACGATCACCAGGTAGGTGAGGATGACGAAGCCGATGCCGCCCAGCGGATAGCTGATCTCCTTGAAGAAGGGCACGATCAGGTTGGTCTTGGGCGGGAAGTCGAGCGCGAAGCCCGAGCGCACCCAGTTGACGAACAGTTCCAGCACGCGCCAGTTGGAGCTCTCCGAAATGGAGAACAGCAGGTACACCGCGGCGACCAGGCCGATGATGGACTGCCACATGTACTTCTCGCGCGAGCGCATGCCCTCCGGGTCCTTGTGGACCACCTTGCGCCAGTCGTCCACCCAGCCGATGGCGCCGAAGCCCAGCGTCACCCACAGCACGATCCAGACGAAGCGGTTGGACAGGTCGAACCACAGCAGCGTGGCGATGGCGATGGCGAACAGCACCAGGACGCCGCCCATGGTGGGCGTGCCGCTCTTGGACAGGTGCGTCTCCATGCCGTAGCCGCGCACCGGCTGGCCGATCTTGAGCGCGCGCAGCCGGCGGATCACCGCCGGGCCGGCCGCCAGGCCCACCACCAGCGCGGTGAGCGCGGCCATCAGCGCGCGGAAGGTGAGGTACTGGAAGACGCGCAGGAAACCGAGTTCGGGCGACAGCGTCTGCAGCCATTGGGCCAGGCTCATCAGCATGGGCGGGCGTCCGTGTCATGCGGCATGACCGGCCTCCTTGTTGTTGTTCGAGCCGGCGGCGCCGGCCACCAGGGCCTGCACCACGCGCTCCATCTTCATGAACCGCGAACCCTTGACGAGCACGCTCGATGCGGCGGCGGCCTGCGCCAGCGCCGCGGCGTTGAGGGCCTCGACGGCCTCGAAATGGCGGCCGCCCGCGCCGAAGGCATCGACCGCATGGCGGCTGGCCTCGCCCAGCGCGAACAGCGCGTCGATGCCGCGCTGGCGGGCCCAGTCGCCCACCTCCGTGTGGAAGCGCGGCCCCTGGTCGCCGACCTCGCCCATGTCGCCCAGCACCAGCAGGCGCGGGCCGGGCAGTTCCGCCAGCACGTCGATGGCGGCGCGCACGGAATCGGGGTTGGCGTTGTAGCTGTCGTCCACCAGCGTGAGCCGGCCGCCGTCGGCACGCGGCAGCAGTTGCGCGCGCGATCGGCCGCCCACCGGCTCGAAGGCCGACAGGCCGGCGGCGATGGCCTCGGCGTCCACGCCCGCAGCGACGGCGCAGGCCGTGGCCGCGAGCGCATTGCGCAGGTTGTGGCGGCCCGGGATGGCCAGGCGCGCCTGCACTTGGCCCACCGGCGTGCGGGCCGCGAAGCGCCAGGCCTCGCCGTCCCACTCGGCCCCGGCCAGCGACACGTCGGCCGCGGGCGATTCGCCGAACAGCAGGCAGGCGGCACCGGCCGGCACCAGGTCGCGCCACAGGCCGGTGTAGTCGTCGCCGTGCGGGAAGACGGCGGTGCCGCCCGCGCCCAGCGCCTGCAGCACGCAGCCGTTCTCGCGCGCCACGGCCTCGACCGTGGCCATGAATTCCTGGTGCTCGCGCTGCGCGTTGTTGACCAGGGCCACCGTCGGCCGGGCGATGACGGCCAGCCGTGCGATCTCGCCCGGATGGTTCATGCCCAGCTCGACCACCGCCAGGCGGTGCGACGGGCGCAGGCGCATCAGCGTCAGCGGCAGGCCGATCTCGTTGTTGAAGTTGCCCTGCGTGGCCAGGCTGGCGCCGGGTGCGGCGGCGCGCAGGATGGACGCGACCATCTGCGTCACGGTCGTCTTGCCGTTGCTGCCCGTCACCGCCACCAGCGGCAGCGCGAAGCGGGCGCGCCAGCCGGCGGCGATGGCGCCGAGCGCGGCCAGGGTGTCGGGCACTTCCAGGCCGTCCAGGCTCAGCGGCGCCAGCCGGCCGGGTTCGGCCACGGCGGCGATGCCGCCCTGGGCCTGCACCTGCGGCAGGAAGTCGTGCGCATCGAAGCGCTCACCACGCAGCGCGACGAAGAGGTCGCCGGCGGCCAGCGTGCGCGAGTCGGTGTGCACCCGCGCAACCGTGCGGCGGCCGTCGCCCACGACGCGCGCGCCCGGCACCCAGGCGGCGGCCTCGGCCAGCGTGAAGAGGACGTCCATCGGTGCGTTCATGCGCGCGCGCTCCGGGCGGCCAGGGCCGCCTGCGCCTGCGCGCGGTCCGAGAAGGGAAAGCGCCGGCCGGCGACTTCCTGGTAGTCCTCGTGGCCCTTGCCGGCCAGCAGCACCACGTCCTGCGCGGCAGCGTCGGCGATGGCCTCGGCGATGGCCGCGGCACGGTCCACCACGATGTGCGCGGCCTGCGGCGCGACCAGTCCCGCCACGATCTGGTCGACGATGGCCTGCGGCGCTTCGCTGCGCGGGTTGTCGCTGGTGACGACCACGCGGTCGGCGCCCTGCTCGGCGACGGCACCCATCAGCGGGCGCTTGCCCGGGTCGCGGTCGCCGCCGCAGCCGAACACGCACCACAGCCGGCCGCCGCGCGCGTCGGCGAAGGCGCGCAGCGCGGCCAGGGCCTTCTGCAGCGCATCGGGCGTGTGGGCATAGTCGACCACCACCAGCGGCGAGCCGGCCTCGGCCCCGGTGGCCACCACGTCCATGCGGCCGGGCACGCTGCCCAGGCGGGCGCAGGCCGCAGCGGCGTCGCCCAGCGGCAGGCCGAGGGCGCGCAGTGCGCCGATCACGCCCAGCAGGTTGGCCACGTTGTAGTCGCCGACCAGCGCGGTGGCCACCATGGCCTCGGCGCCGCCCTGCTCCACCACGCGGAAGCGCAGGCCCTGCGGGCCGTGGCCGGCGTCGCGGGCCGACAGGCGGGCGGGCGCGCCGGTGGCGGAGCAGGTCCAGAGCTCGGTCAGGCCCGTGTCCAGCAGTTCGCCGGCCAGGCGGGCGCCCTGCGGGTCGTCGATGTTGAGCACGGCGGCGCGCAGGCCGGGCCAGCGGAACAGCTCGGCCTTGGCGGCCCAGTAGGCCGCCATGTCGCCGTGGTAGTCCAGGTGGTCCTGGGTGAAGTTGGTGAAGATCGCCACGTCGAAGCGCAGGCCGTCCAGCCGCCGCTCGGCGATGCCGATGGAGGAGGCCTCCATCGCGCAGGCCTTGACGCCGCGGCCCGCCAGATCGCGCAGCGCGCGGTGCAGGGTGACGGGGTCGGGCGTGGTCAGGCCGTTGTAGTCGACCTCGGGCGGCACGCCGATGCCCAGCGTGCCGGCCACGGCGCAGGGGCCGAGGGCGCTGCCTTGCAGTGCCTGGGCCAGCCACCAGGCGGTGGAGGTCTTGCCGTTGGTGCCGGTCACCGCCAGCAGCGTCATCGCGTCGGCCGGCCGGCCGCACGAGGCGGCGGCGATGGGGCCCGTCGCGGCCTTGAGGCCGTCGTAGGCCGCGACAGCGGGTTCGTCGGCGAAGTCGAAAGCCTCGCTGCCCTCGGCCTCGACCAGGCAGGCCGCGGCGCCCTGCGCCAGCGCCGCGCGCACGAAGCGCCGGCCGTCGGTGGCGGCGCCGGGCCAGGCGATGAAGCCGTCGCCCTCGCCCACGGCGCGGCTGTCCACCTGCAGCTGGCCGCGCACGCGCGCGGCCAGCCAGGCGGCGGCCTCGTCGGGGGAGTGGAGCCGGTGCAGGGGCATCAGAAGCTCTCGTCCACGCCCTGGGTGAGCACCAGCGGCTTGACGGCCAGGTCGGGCGCGACGTTCATCATGCGCAGCGTCTGCTGCACCACTTCGCTGAACACCGGGCCGGCCACGGTGCCGCCGTAGAAGTTGCCGTCGCTCGGCTCGTCGATCATGACGCCCACGATGATGCGCGGCTTGTCGATGGGCGCCATGCCGGTGAACCAGCCGCGGTACTTGCCCGCCGCATAGCCCTTGCCGACCTGCTTGCGTGCGGTGCCGGACTTGCCGCCCACCGAATAGCCCACGGTCTGGGCCAGCTGGCCGGTGCCGCCGGGGCCGGCGGCCATCTGCAGCATCTTGCGGATGGCCACCGCGGTGGAGGGCGAGAACACGCGCACGCCGGGCGGCGCGTCGCTGCTCTTGAGCATGGTCAGCGGCAGCACCTTCCCGTCGTGCGAGAAGGCGGTGTACGAATGGCACATCTGCAGCAGCGAGGCCGACAGGCCGTAGCCGTAGGCCATGGTGGCCTGCTCGACGGGCTTCCAGGTCTTCCAGGGGCGCAGGCGGCCGGGCGCGGCGCCGGGGAAGGTGATCTGCGGCTTCTGGCCGTAGCCCAGCGCGGTGTAGGTGTCCCACATCTCGCTCGGGCTCATCTTCTGCGCGATCTTGAGGGCGCCGACGTTGCTCGACTTCTGGATCACGCCCTCCACCGTCAGCACGCCGTAGTTGTGCGTGTCGCTGATGGTGAAGCCGCCGATCTGGTAGCGGCCGGGCGTGGTGTCGATGATGGTGCTGGGCTTGACGCGCCCGGCCTCCAGCGCCATGGCCACGGTGATGGGCTTCATGGTCGAGCCGGGCTCGAAGGTGTCGGTGATGGCGCGGTTGCGCAGCTGCTCGCCGGTGAGGTTGCGGCGCTTGTCGGGCACGTAGCTCGGGTAGTTGGCCAGTGCCAGCACCTCGCCGGTCACGGCGTCCAGCACCACCACGCTGCCGGCCTTGGCCCGGTGCTTGGTCACGGCGTCGCGCAGCTTCTGGTAGGCGAAGAACTGCACCTTGGAATCGATGGACAGCTGGATGTCCTTGCCGTCCAGCGGTGGCACGCGCTCGCCCACGCCCTCGACCACGCGGCCCAGGCGGTCCTTGATCACGCGCTGCGAGCCGGGCTTGCCGCCCAGGTCCTTGTCGAAGGCGAGCTCGATGCCTTCCTGGCCGTGGTCCTCGACGTTGGTGAAGCCCACCACGTGCGCGGCGGATTCGCCCTCGGGGTACTGGCGCTTGTATTCGCGGGTCTGGTAGAGGCCCTTGACGCCCAGCGCCGCGATCTCGCGGGCGATGGGCTCGTCCACCTGGCGCTGGATCCAGACGAAGCTCTTGTCCTCGTCGGCCAGCTTCTTGTCCAGGTCCTGCGGCTTCATGCCCAGCAGCTGGGCCACGCGGCGCAGCTTGGTGCGGGTGTCGGGGTCGTTGCGGTCGATGTCCTCCGGAATGGCCCACACGCTGGGGGCGATCACGCTGGAGGCCAGGATCAGGCCGTTGCGGTCCAGGATGCGGCCGCGGCTGGCGGGCAGCTCGATGGTGCGGGTGAAGCGCACCTCGCCCTGGCGCTGGAAGAAGTCCTGCCCGATCACCTGCACATAGGCTGCGCGGCCGGCCAGCACCACGAAGCCGAGCGCGATGGCGGCCACGATGAACTTGCTGCGCCAGACGGGCGTCTTGCTCGCCAGCAGCGGGCTGGTGGTGTAGCGGACGGAAGGGCCGCGGCTCATCGCGTGCTCCTGGCTGCCGCGGCAGCGGCGGGCGTGCCGGCGGGCACCACGGGCGGTGCCGGCGGCACCGCGGGAATCACCGTGCCGTCCGCCCGCACGTACAGCGTGATGGCGGGCGTGGTGGTGCGCATCTTGAGCTTGTCCTTGACCAGCGTCTCGATGCGCAGCGGCGTGGCCTGCGCGCGGCGCTCGACCTGCAGGCGCTCGTACTCGGTCTCCAGCGTGCGGGCCTCGGCCTGGGCGCGGTAGTACTGGCCATAGAGCTGGCGCGACTGGTACTGGGTGTGCACCAGCAGCAGCGCCGTACCGATCACGGCCAGCAACAGCAGCAAATTGAGCCGGGTGATCATGCCGGCACCTCCGTGCGCTCGGCCACGCGCAGGATGGCGCTGCGGGCGCGCGGGTTGGCGGCCACCTCGTCGGCGGAGGGCTTGATGCGCTCCAGCGCGCGCAGCCGCATCGGCTTGGGCGCGGCGAAGGGCGCGCGGCGGTCGTAGACCTCTTTGGAATGCTCGGCGATGAACTGCTTGACGATGCGGTCTTCCAGCGAATGGAAGCTGATCACCGCCAGCCGGCCGCCCGGCGCCAGCACCGACAGGCTGGCGCTCAGCGCCTGTTGCAGCTCTTCAAGCTCGGCGTTGATGAAAATCCGAAGAGCCTGAAATGTGCGCGTTGCAGGGTTCTGGCCCGGCTCGCGGGTTTTGACCGCGCCAGCCACGAGCTCGGCCAGCTCGGCGGTGGTTGAAATTGCGCCCCGTTCCTGTCGGCGAGCAGCAATCGCCTTTGCAATCGGAACAGCAAACCGTTCTTCGCCATAGTCACGGATCACCTCTGCAATCTGCTGTGGTTCGGCTGTGGCCAGCCAGTCGGCCACGCTCTGGCCGCGCGTGGGATCCATGCGCATGTCGAGCGGGCCATCCAAACGAAAAGAAAAACCCCGGGCGGGGTTGTCGATCTGGGGGGAGCTGACACCGAGGTCCATCAGGACCCCGGCCACACTGCCCGGTGGCAGTTCCCCCAGGTGAGTGAAGCCCTGGTGCCGGATCGAGAAGCGCGGATCGGCGATCTCCCGGGCCTGGGCCACCGCCTCCGGGTCCTTGTCGAAGGCCACCAGGCGGGCGCCGGGCGCCAGCCGCTCCAGCAGCAGCCGGGAATGGCCGCCGCGGCCAAAGGTGGCGTCCACGAAGGTGCCATCCGCCGGCGGCGCGTCGCCCAGCACGGCGTCGACACCCTCGTGCAGCAGCACCGTGGTGTGGCGGAAACCGGCGGAAGAAAAAGAAGGCACGGCCACGTCGGTCACAGCTTGAGCATCCGGGCCGCGTCGGAGTTGCGGATGTTCTCCATCATCTCCGCGGCTTCCTTGGCCTGGTAGGCCGCCTTGTCCCACAGCTCGAAGCGGTGGCCGACGCCCAGCAGCAGCACGTCGCGCGAGATGCCGGCCAGTTCGCGCAACTCGGGCGAGATGAGCACCCGGCCGGTGCCGTCCAGCTCCACGTCGGAGGCGCTGCCCAGGTAGAAGCGCTTGAGCCACTGCTCGGAAGACGGCAGCGCCGCCAGGCTGGCGCGCGCCTCTTCCCACACCGGACGCGGGTAGAGGTTGAGGCCACCGTCGGGGTTGCGCGTGACCGTGATCTGGCCGCCGGCTTCCGTGCGCAGGGCGTCCAGATACCGGGCCGGCATCGACAGCCGTCCCTTGGCATCCAGACTCAGCGATGAGGTGCCCTGAAACACGAACCCGGAACTCCCGAAAAAAGCGACCTGAAACCATGGCGTAGGACATGGACTAACCCACCATCTCCCACTTTCCTGCACTTTTTTGCACTGTACCAGCAAACACCCCCGGGAAAGCGCTGCTGGCGCGGTATTTTTTGTAATGGAATCAAGGACTTACGGCGCTACTTTCTTGCAGCATTCCTGCTCGTTTTCTCATAGTTGGCAAGCACTTAGCCTTCACTCCGCAAGTTCCGCGTGAAGCTGGCGTAGGCATGCGCCTGCAACCAAAGTACAAAGGCCCGGGGCGTCACCGCACCGGGCCTTTGGCTGACAGCGCGCGAAGGCGCCGTCGCGCGCTCAGAGGATGAAGCGCGACAGGTCCTCGTCCTTGCTCAGCATGTCCAGGCGTGCATCGACGTACGCCGCGTCGATGCTCACCGTCTGGCCGGACAGCTTGGCCGCGTCGAAGCTCACCTCGTCCAGCAGCCGCTCCATCACGGTGGACAGGCGGCGCGCGCCGATGTTCTCGGTGCGTTCGTTCACCTCGTAGGCGATGGTCGCCAGGCGGGTGATGCCCTCGGGCGTGAAGGCCAGCGTCACGCCTTCGGTGGCCAGCAGCGCCTCGTACTGCTTGACCAGCGAGGCGCGGGTCTGGGTGAGGATGCTCTCGAAATCCTCCACCGACAGCGACTGCAGCTCGACACGGATCGGCAGCCGGCCCTGCAACTCCGGGATCAGGTCGCTGGGCTTGGCCAGGTGGAAGGCGCCGCTGGCGATGAACAGGATGTGGTCGGTGCGCACCACGCCGTACTTGGTGGTCACGGCCGTGCCCTCCACCAGCGGCAGCAGGTCGCGCTGCACGCCCTGGCGCGACACGTCGGCGCCATGGGCCTCGCTGCGCGTGGCCACCTTGTCGATCTCGTCGATGAAGACGATGCCGTTCTGCTCGGCATTGACCAGCGCCTGGGCGCGGATCTCCTCGTCGTTCAGCAGCTTGCCGGCCTCTTCCTCGGTCAGCAGGCGCAGCGCCTCGGCGATCTTGAGCTTGCGCGTCTTGCGCCGGCCCTGGCCCAGCTGGCTGAACATGCCGCGCAGCTGCTCGGCCATCTCCTCCATGCCGGCGGGGCCCATGATCTCCATCTGCGGCCGGGCCTCCGCCACCTCGATCTCGATCTCCTTGTCGTCCAACTGCTTCTCGCGCAGCTTCTTGCGGAAAGCCTGGCGGGTGGCGTTGCCGCCTTCGGTGAGGGCCGGCTTGCCCTCGGCGTCGCGGGCGGCGGGCAGCAGCACGTCGAGGATGCGTTCCTCGGCGGCGTCCTCGGCGCGCACCCGCACCTTGGCGACCTCGGCCTCGCGCGTGCGCTTGATGGACACCTCGGCCAGGTCACGGATGATCGAATCCACGTCCTTGCCTACGTAGCCCACCTCGGTGAACTTGGTGGCCTCGACCTTGATGAAGGGCGCATCGGCCAGCCGGGCCAGGCGCCGGGCGATCTCGGTCTTGCCCACGCCGGTGGGGCCGATCATGAGGATGTTCTTGGGCGTGATCTCGGGCCGCAGCTTCTCGTCGACCTGCTGACGACGCCAGCGGTTGCGCAGCGCGATGGCCACGGCACGCTTGGCGTCCTTCTGGCCGACGATGTGGTTGTCCAGCTCGGACACGATTTCCTGGGGGGTCATGGCGGACATCGGGTTCCTATCCATTCAATGAAGCACGCGCCGCACACACGGCGCGAAAGAAGATTGCGCCTCGGCGCAGTCAGAAGGCCGCGGAGCAGGCCACGCCAGCAGCCGCCGCGGAACTGGCTTCGCCAGGCCGCAGGCGGCGCCCCCTCGCAGGGGGGTGGCGGAGCGCGAAGCGCGCAGCCTGGGGGTGGTCAACGTCTCTCGCAGCCTGGGGGTGGTCAAAGTGTTTCTATGGTGTGGTGCATGTTGGTGTAGATGCACAGTTGCCCGGCGATCTCCAGCGACTTGCGCACCACGTCCTCGGCCGACAGCTCGGTGTTCTCCACCAGCGCCTTGGCGGCCGAGTGGGCGTAGGCCCCACCCGAGCCGATGGCCACGATGCCCTGCTCCGGCTCCAGCACGTCGCCATTGCCGGTGATGATGAGCGAGGTGCTGTGGTCGGCCACGGCCAGCATGGCTTCCAGCCGGCGCAGCACGCGGTCGGTGCGCCAGTCCTTGGTGAGCTCGATGGCGGCGCGGGTCAGGTGGCCCTGGTGCTTCTCCAGCTTGGCCTCGAAGCGCTCAAACAGCGTGAAGGCATCCGCGGTGGCGCCGGCGAACCCGGCCAGCACCTTGCCCTGGTAGAGCCGGCGCACCTTGCGCGCCGAGCCCTTGAAGACGATGTTGCCCAGCGTCACCTGGCCGTCGCCGCCGATGGCGACCTGCTCGCCCTGTGGCGTGCTGCGGCGCACGCTGACGATGGTGGTTCCGTGAAATTGTTCCATCGCAGGCACGTGGGGGCGCCGTCCGGAGGTGCAAGGGGTGGTGGCGGACTTTTTGGTCCGCCGTGCCACTGCGCAGGCCACGCAGGCCGTGCCGGCCGGCTCAGCCCGCGCGCGGCAGCAAGGCGGCGCAGCGGTCCACGCCGGTCAGCCGCAGGAATTCGGCCAGCACGCCGTGCACTTCCACCAGGCGCAATCCGGGGCGCGACGTCAGGCGGGCTCGCAGCGCCTCGGCCGCGGCCAGATCCATGCGCACGAGTCCGGCGCAGTCGATCTCGGGCTCGGCGCCGGGCAGGTCCAGCGCCTCTTCGACCTGCGGCCAGTTGAGGCCCTCGGCCCCCACCAGTTCACCGGCCAGGAAGGCGCGCGGCGTGCCCGCGTCCAGGCCCATGCGCTGGCTGGGCTGCTGGCCCTCGACCATCTCCGCCACCGTGCCGCGCGGCGGCTGCCACGAGGGCGGCGTGATCTCGTAGGTGATGCAGTAATTGAGCGCCACCAGCTCGAAGTCGTCCAGCCGGTTGAGCAGGCGCAGCACCGCCATGTGCAGGCTCCACCAGCCCGCCTCGACGCCCCGCTCGCCCAGCGGCGTGGCCGCGCTCAGCACGGCCAGCAGGTTCTCGGCGCCCAGGAAGCCCATCTGCACCGGCGACAGCGACCAGTGCGTGACCAGCGTGGTGAGCGGCTGCACCGCATCCGCCTCGATGTGCTGCAGCGCGCGCCAGTCCAGGCGCCAGACGCTGCCCTTGGCGCGCGACAGGGCCTGCGTCAATGCCAGCAGCGCAGGGCGGTCCAGCCGCGGTGGCGCCTGCCAGTCGGTGCCCGCGCGGGGGTCCAGCCGCTGGGCGATGAGGTCGGTGCGCGCGTCGCGCGCCAGGCTGCGCAGCGACACCCAGGTCGGCATCGGCCGGTTGAAGCGGTCGGCGTAATGCATGCCCGCCTCGGCGAAGCGGTCGGAATCGCCGGTGGCGCGGTAGAAGTCCAGCAGGGCGCGCCAGGTCTGCAGCTGGTCGGCGAAGGCGCCGCCGGGCACCAGGGCCTGGCGCAGCGCGCTTTCGGCCCCGGCGTCGTCGCCCTGGGCGAAGCGCACGGCGGCCTCTTCCAGCGGTGTGTCGAAAGCCAGGCGCGGCGCGGGGGCGGCGGCCGGCGGCGGCGACGGACGCGGCGGCGCGGCGGGCGCAGGCGCGGCCTGGGGCGCCTGCAGGTCGGTGGGCACCGCCGGCGCGGTGTCGGCATAGGCGCGGGCGTGGTGCTCGGACAGCGAGGGCGGGCCGGCACGGCCGCCGTCGGCGACGGGCGGTCGCTCGGACGTCCACCACTGCTGCGACATCTGCGCCTCGATCTCGTCGATCTTGCGCAGCGTGACGGCCCGCCGGTCGACCTTCAGGCCGGTGGTGGGCAGGCTGGAGGAGACGGGCCCGGCGTCGTCGGCCGCGCCGCGCTGGCGCAGCTTGCGCAGCATGTCGAACTCGCGGCGGCGCACGAAGTCGTTGCGCTGGCGGCGCTCCATCAGCTCCTTGAGCGCCTCGCGGCTGTAACCCAGCTCGGCCGGATTGCCGCCGGCGCCTTCGAGCTCGGACCAGTCCTTGAGCGGATTGCGCACGAACTTGGCGACCTTCGAGAGGAGGCCGCCGTTGTCGTCCTTGCTGGACATGCGGTCGTGCGGGGTGGGAAGGTGAAAGGGACGCAGGGCAGCGGGGCGCGCTCGGCGGAAGGACGGCGGTCGCCGCCCGGCCGCGCAGCGATCAGTCCCCGAACATCTTCTGCTTGAGCTCGCGGCGCTGCTGCGCCTCGAGCGACAGCGTGGCCGTCGGTCGGGCCAGCAGGCGGCCGACGCCGATGGGCTCGCCGGTCTCGTCGCAGTAGCCGTAGTCGCCGGCATCGATGCGGGCGATGGACTGCTCGATCTTCTTGAGCAGCTTGCGCTCACGGTCGCGGGTGCGCAGCTCCAGGGCGTGCTCTTCCTCGATGGTGGCGCGGTCGGCCGGGTCGGGCACGACCACGGTGTCCTCGCGCAGGTGCTCGGTCGTCTCGCCGGCGTTGTCGAGGATGCCCTGCTTGAGCTCCTGCAGCTTGCGCTTGAAGTAGGCCAGCTGCGTGTCGTTCATGTACTCGCTGTCGGGCATCGCGATGACTTCGGCATCGGTCAACTCCTCGACCGGCTTGGTCTTCCAGTTGTTCGCGAGCTTGGGATCTTTCTTGACGGAAACGAGAGGCGGGGGAACGAGTGCCGTGGACATGGTCGTTGAGAAGCTGGCCTTCGGGGCGGTGGAGGCCACCGCCTGAGGCATGGACGGAACGGTCAATTGCGACAGCCGGGCCGAAGGCCGCGCCCGCGGAGGCAATGCGTCGGAGGACGGCGTTGCGTCGACGGTGGCCGGCGTCTTGGCGTCGAGGCCGGCGCTGGCCGGTGCGGTTTTCTTCACGGTGGCGGGCTCCTTCAATGGCTGCGGTCTTCCCTGCCGTACCGGGTCCGCGCAGGGGTGGCGGCCGGAACAGGCGCGCGATTGTATAGAGAAAGCACCCCCCGGCAGGATGACCGAAGTCAGGCTGGCGCGAACGTCCTACACCAGGCACTGGTCCAGGCCCTGGACCAGGATGTCGCGCGGCAGGTCGATGCCGATGAACACCATGCGGCTCTCGCGCGCCTCGCCCTCGCCCCACTCCGGACCCAGGTCGCTGCCCATGAGCTGGTGCACGCCCTGGAAGATCACCTTGCGCTGGGTGCCGTTCATGTCCAGCACGCCCTTGTAGCGCAGCATGCGCGGGCCGTAGATGTTGACGATGGCGCCCAGGAAATCCTCCAGCCGCGCCGGATCGAAGGGCCGCGTGGCGCGGTAGACGAAGCTCTTGACGTCGTCGTCCACGTGGTGGTGGTGGCCGTGGCCATGGTCGTGCTGGTGCGACGGGTGGTCGCAGTGCTCGCCATGTTCGTGGTCATGGTCGTGGTGGTCGTGCGCGTGGTCGTGATCGTCCGCCTTCAGGAAGTCGGGATCGATGTCGAGCTTGGCGTTGAGGTTGAAGCCGCGCAGGTCCAGCACCTTGGCGATGGCCACCTCGCCGAAATGCGCCTTCTCGATGGGCGCGCGCGGGTTCATGTGCTTGAGGCGGTGGATCAGCGCGTCGGTGTCCTCGGCGCTCACCAGGTCGGTCTTGGACAGGAAGATCTGGTCGGCGAAGCCCACCTGGCGGCGTGCTTCCTGGCGGTCGTTGAGCTGCTGGGCGGCATGCTTGGCGTCCACCAGCGTGACGATGGAGTCGAGCAGGTAGCTCTCGGCGATCTCGTCGTCCATGAAGAAGGTCTGGGCGACGGGGCCGGGGTCGGCCAGGCCGGTGGTCTCGATGATCACGCGGTCGAAGTCCAGCAGGCCCTTGCGGCGCTTGGCGGCCAGCAGCTGCAGCGCCTCGCGCAGGTCCTCGCGGATGGTGCAGCAGACGCAGCCGTTGCTCATCTGCACGATCTGCTCCTTGGACTCGGTCACCAGGATGTCGGAGTCGATGTTCTCCTCGCCGAACTCGTTCTCGATGACGGCGATCTTGTGGCCGTGCGACTCGGTCAGCACGCGCTTGAGCAGGGTGGTCTTGCCGGAGCCGAGGAAGCCGGTGAGGATGGTTGCGGGAATGAGGGCCATGGGAACGCTCCGGGAATGTCGGGACGACGGTGGAAACGGGAAAGGGGCGAAAGTTTAGGCCCGGCGCAAAGACTCGGCCGGCCGGGCGAGATTGACGCGCGCGTGGCCTGGTCTTCTTCTATTTGCGCACCACCACCAGCCCCTTGAGGTACTCGCCCTCGGGAAACTCGATGGTCATGGGATGGTCGGGCGCTGCCCCCAGGCGCTCGGCGATGTAGCCGTCCACGCCCGCATCGATGCCGGCCGAGGCCACGATCTTGTGGAACAGGTCGGCGCCGATGCCGCCCGAGCACGAGAAGGTCAGCAGCACGCCGCCCGGCGGCAGCAGCTTGAGCGCCAGGCGGTTGATGTCCTTGTACGCCCGCGCGGCGCGGTCGGCATGGGCCACGGTGGGCGCGAACTTGGGCGGATCGAGCACGATGGCGTCGAACTGCCGGCCTTCCTCGATGAAGCGGCGCAGCGTCTGGTTGACGTCGGCGTCGAGGAACTGCGCGTTGGCCGCCTCGAAGCCGTTCAGCGCCAGATGCGCGCGTGCCCGGTCCAGCGCGGGCAGGGAGGAATCGACGGACACCAGCTCGGCGCCTTGCAATGCGCCGGCTGCCGCCAGCCCATGCGCCGCGGCGACGGTGAAGCCGCCGGTGTAGCAGTAGCAGTTCAGCACGCGGGCGAAGCGCCGGTGCCGCGCCAGTTCCGAGAAGCGGCGGCGGCTGTCGCGCTGGTCCAGGTAGAAGCCGGTCTTGTGGCCGGTGGCCACGTCCAGGCCCAGGCGCCAGCCGTGTTCCTGGATCGTGATCTCCGTCGGCCCCTCGC
Organism: Pseudacidovorax intermedius; assembly: GCF_001476815.1. Classification (GTDB taxonomy): domain Bacteria; phylum Pseudomonadota; class Gammaproteobacteria; order Burkholderiales; family Burkholderiaceae_C; genus Xenophilus; species Xenophilus intermedius_A. The sequence goes on from NZ_LDSL01000076.1 coordinate 14,911, forward strand.
CGCGCAGCCAGCCGGTGATTGGCGGCAGGCCCTCGCGTTCGCGGCCGGCGGCGTCCGAGCGCTCGTAGAGCTTCGTGAGGCCGGTGGCGGCCAGCAGCGCATCGGCCAGCACGGCCTTCCAGCGCTCGACGCCGGCCGACAGGAACTGCGCCACCAGCGTGTCGCCGTAGCGGTCCACGATCAGGCCGGGCAGCCCGTCGGCCTCGCCGTGCACCAGCCGCTGGCCGTCGCTGGCGATGTCGAACAGCCCGCGCGCCTGCACGGCGGCCCGGCAGCGGGCGGCGAAGAAGGCGGCGTCGATGCGCTGGCCCTCGTCGAAGCTCCAGACGCGGGCGCGGATCTTGGAGGCCGGGCTGCAGGCCGCCCAGGCCAGGAAGCGGCCGTCGTGCGACTCGATGCGCACCGTCTCGCCCGCATCGCCACCGCCCTTGGCGATGGCGGCGTCGAAGATCCAGGGATGGCGGCGCTGGAGCGAGCGCTCCTTGCCGGGCTTGAGGCGCAGGACTTTCATGGGGTGTCGGTCGTCTTGTCGTCGTCGTCGCGGCCGGTGCGCGCATGCGCCCGCGGATGCGCCGCGTCGTAGATTTTGGCCAGGTGCTGGAAGTCCAGCCGCGTGTAGATCTGGGTGGTGGCGATGCTGGCATGGCCCAGCAGCTCCTGCACGGCGCGCAGGTCGCCGCTGGATTGCAGCAGGTGGCTGGCGAAGGAATGGCGCAGCATGTGCGGATGCACCGGCGTCGCCACGCCGGCCTGGATGCCGCGGGCGTGCAGCATCTGCCAGACGGCCGTGGGACCGAAACGGCCGCCGCGCAGGCCGACGAAGAGGGCGGGCGACGCAACCGGGCGCAGCGCACGCTGCGCCAGCCAGGCGCCGACGGCCTGCACGGCCGGGCCGCCCATCGGCACGCTGCGCCGCTTGCCGCCCTTGCCGAGCACGTGCACCTCGGCCGAGGGCAGGTCGAGCCAGCCGCGCGCCTCGGCGGAAGGATCGCGGTCCAGCCCCGTGAGCTCGCCCACGCGCAGGCCGCAGCCGTAGAGCAGTTCGACGATGGCGCGGTCGCGGGCCTCGGTCCAGGGGTCGGCGTCGGGCCGCTGGTGGTCGGCCAGGCGCACGGCGTCGTCCACGCCCAGGGCCTTGGGCAGCGGCCGGGGCGCCTTGGGCGCGCGCACGTCCTGCACCGGATTGCCGGGAACCAGCCCCTCGCGGCCCAGCCAGCGGTAGAAGCTGCGCCAACAGGACAGCACCAGCGCGATGCCGCGCGGCGCCCGGCCGGCGCCATGCAGCTGCGCCATCCAGCGCCGGATGTGGGCCGTGGCCACGCGCTGCAGCGGCAGGCCGGCCTCGGCCGCGCGCTGCAGCAGTTCGGCCAGGTGCACCGCATACAGCTCGACCGTGCGCTCGGCCAGCCGGCGCTCCACCCGCACATGGGCGAGGTAGCGGTCGACCAAGGCGCGGTCGGCGTCCGCGGCGGACGAAGGATCAGTAGTCACCACGCAGGGCATTGTTGACGACGGCCGCCACCTCGCGCACGGCCGCGCGGGCGGCGCGGTCCCAGCGCCGGCAGGGCATCGGGGCGGCGGCGTACTGCACGTCGAAGGCGTCCTCGAAGCCGCTGCCGCGCGCCAGCTGCCGGGTGCGCCAGAGGTGCGAGGGCTCGGTGACGACGATCACGCGCCGCACGCCGGCGGCTTCGAGCAGGGGCCGCGACAGCCGCAGGTTCTCACGCGTGGACTGCGAGGCCGCCTCGCGCAGCACGGGCCCGGTGTAGCCGGCGGCGCGGGCCAGGCCCTCCATGACCTCGGCTTCGATGCGGCCGTCCTCGTGGTCCACGCCGCCGCTCATCGCCAGCAGCCGCACGCGGCCGGCCCGGGCCAGCGCCACCGCCGCATCGACGCGCGCGGCAAGGCAGGGATTGGGCGCGCCGTCGATGAAGGCCCGGTTGCCCAGCACCAGGGCCGCATCGGCCTCGCGCGCGGGCGGATGCGCGAGCACGTGCGCGCCGTGCCGCCGCACCATGACGTGGACCGCCAGGCCGGCGATCAGGCACAGGACGGCGATGACCAGGCCCACGCGGCGCCAGGCTCCGGCGCGCGGCGCGCGCCTCAAGGCCGCAGCCGCGACAGCGCGGCCGAGGCCAGCTGGGCGATGCGCTCCAGGAAGTCGGTGCCCATCTCGGCGTTGTAGCGCTGCGGGTCGGGCGAGGCCAGCACCAGCAGGCCGAAAGCCGGGGCGTCGATGGCCGTGCGCAGGGGAATGAGCGCCAGCGACTGGGCCTGCTGCGGCTCGTTCAGCCAGGCGGTGGCCTCGAAGCCGGCGTTGAGGCCGATGTAGGGCGTGGTCAGCGAGGTGGCCAGGGCCTTGACGTCCTCGCTCACGCCCTGGTTGTAGCCCTCGCCGGCATAGGCCGCGTCCAGGTCCCAGAGCTTGATGGCGGTCTGCGGCACCATGAACTGCTGGTGCAGGCCCTTGATGATTTCCCAGGGCAGGCCGCGCGGATCGCGCCAGGTGAGCAGCGACAGCGTCCAGCGCTGCAGCCGGTCGGCCGTGACCACGTTCTCGGTGCCGTGGCGCACCATGTCCATGATGCGGTGCTCCAGGGCCTTGATCTTCTCGCGCAGCATCTCGGCCTGGCGCTCCTGCAGGCTCACGGCGCGCTGGCCGTGTGGGCTGGTCAGCTGCACCTCGGCCAGCAGCTGGGCATGGCGCTCGAAGAAGTCGGGCGTGTTGGCCAGGTAGTTGGCGATGTCGTCTTCGGTGATGGGGTTCATGGCGGCGGCGGGCGGTCGGGTCGGCCGGTGCGGGCGCGGGGCGGCGCACCGGAAAGGGAAGAGACGAAGAGGAAGGAAAAGGGTCGGGCGGTGCGACGGCGCGTGCAGTTCGTCAAAGCTCGTCGGGCACGTCGATCTCGCCCGCGAAGACGGTGACGGCGGGGCCGGTCATCAGCACCGGGTCGGCCTCGCCGCCAGCCCATTCGATGGTCAGGATGCCGCCGCGGGTCTCGACGTCCACGCGCCGGTCCAGCCGGCCCAGGCGGATGCCGGCCACGACCGCGGCGCAGGCGCCGGTGCCGCAGGCCAGCGTCTCGCCGGCGCCGCGCTCGAACACGCGCAGCCGCACGTGGGTGCGGTCCACCACCTGCAGGAAGCCGGCGTTGACGCGCTGCGGAAAGCGCGGATGGTGCTCGATGCGCGGGCCCTGCTCGGCCACCGGCGCGGTCTCGATGTCGTCCACCAGCTGCACGGCATGCGGATTGCCCATGGACAGCACGGCCACCGGCACGATGGGCCCGTCGGCCTCGGCGGACAGCGCCAGGTGCCAGGTATGCCAGCCGCCGTCGGGCTGCGGGTCGAGGCCGGCGGTGTCGAAGGGCACGCGGACCGGCTCGAAGACCGGCGGGCCCATGTCGACGGTGACGCGGCCGTCGGCCGTCATGCGCGGCGCGATCACGCCCGACAGGGTCTGCACCCGCACCACGTCCTTGTCGGTCAGGCCGCGTTCGCGCACGAAGCGCATGAAGCAGCGCGCGCCGTTGCCGCACTGCTCCACCTCGCCGCCGTCGGCGTTGTGGATCACGTACTGGAAGTCCACGCCCGCGGCCGGCGAGGGCCGCACGCTGAGGATCTGGTCGGCGCCGACGCCGAAGTGGCGGTCGGCGAGGAACCGGTACTGGCCGGGCGTCAGCCCGAGGGGGCCCGCGGTCTCGTCGAGCACGACGAAGTCGTTGCCCGCGCCCTGCATCTTGGTGAAGCGGATTCGCATCCGCGGGATTATCGGCGGCCGGCCGCGGCGCGCGGGCTGTGCGGCGGCGCGGCCCGCGCGCCGATGGGGCCGCGGCCTCCGATCACTCGCCGGGCAGGCCGGGCAGCAGTTCGCCGCCGCGGGCCACGATGCGGCCGGCCGCTGCCACCAGCCGGCGCGGCGGATGGGCGACGACGGCCTCGGCGGGCGTCTGCGCGTCGACCAGCACCAGGTCGGCCCGGTCGCCGGCCGCCAGGCCATGGTCGGCGAAACCGCAGGCGCGCGCACCCGCGGCGGCGACGCAATCCAGCGCCTGCTCGATCTCGTCGTCGCGGCGCAGGTTGTAGCGCAGGCCGATCTGCATGGCGCGCGCCAGCATGTCGGGGCGGCCATAGGGCGTCCAGGTGTCGCGGATGCCATCGTTGCCGCCGGCCACCGTGACGCCCGCGGCGCGGGCGGCCAGCAGCGGCGGCACCGGGCGCGAGGGCGGTGCGCTGGTGACGAGCGCCACGTCCAGCGCGGCCAGCCGGGCCAGCAGGGCCTGCACTTCGCCGGCCGGCAGCTCGCCCAGGCAGAAGGCATGGCTCACCGCCACGCGGCCCTGCAGGCCGAGGGCGGCGGTGCGGTCCAGGATCAGGCCGAGCGAGAAGGCGCCCATGGCGCCGGGCTCGTGCAGGTGGATGTCCAGCGGCTTGCCGTGGCGCTCGGCCAGGTCGAAGAGCAGGTCGAGCGCGCGCACGGGATCGCCGTCGATGGCGCAGGGGTCCAGGCCGCCGAGCACGTCGGCGCCTTCGGCCAGGGCGGCATCCAGCAGCGCCGCCGTGCCGGGCCGACCGAGCAGACCGGACTGCGGAAAGGCCACCGTCTGGATCTGCAGCCAGGGCGCCAGCGCCTCGGCCGTGCGCTGCACGCCCGCCAGGTGGCGCAGGCCCGCCTGGGTGTCGATGTCCACGTGGGTGCGCAGCCGCGTCGTGCCGGCCGCCAGGAAGGCGCGCGCCAGCCGCATCGACTGCACGGCGGCGTCGTGGCCGCTGGTGGCACGGTAGGCCCGCTCGGTGTCGATGCGGTCGATGAGCCGGCTGCCGACCTCGTTGCGCCACCAGGGCAGGCCCCAGAGCGTCTTGTCGAGGTGGGTGTGCGATTCGACCAGGCCGGGCAGCAGCAGGGCGCCGCCGCCCTCCTCCACCGGCAGGCCGGGTGGCGCCGGGAGGCCGGGGCCGAGGGCGGCGATGCGCCCGCCGGCCACGTGCACGTCCACGGTGCTGCCGTCGGCCAGGCGCACGCCGCGCAGCAGCCAGGCGCCGGCCGACGCGGTGCTCGCCGTCATGGCACGCCTGCCGTGCGCCCGAGCGGGGCACGACCCTGACGACCGAACGGGCAGAGGGCACGAGGAGGCAGGCCGGCGCGTCGGGCGCCGTCGCCCTGGACGACATGGTGAAGGGGCATGGTCGCGGCCATCATGCCACCGCCCCGGCCGGCGTACCCGGCGCCGGACGGCGACATGCGCGCGCCACCGCCCTTCCCGATAATGCGCCGATGCCCCGGCCCTCCCAGCAACTCCATCCGCACCGAGAACCGGCGCTCACCCGCGAAGCGGCCACCGTGCTGCTGCTGCGCGACACCGAAGCGGGCATGGAGGTGCTGATGACCCGCCGCTCCCCCACCGCCAGCTTCGCGCCCGGCGCCTACGTCTTTCCCGGCGGCCGCGTGGACGAGGACGATGCGGAGTCCCGGCCCATCGCGCTGCGCCGCCGCACCCAGTCGCGCGTGCAGCTGACCCATGCCATCGCCGCGGTGCGCGAATGCTTCGAGGAGCTGGGCGTGCTGCTCGCCGAGCATGCCGACGGCCGGCCTGTCAGCGCCTCCGAGCTCGCGCTGATGGACCGCAGCACGCCGGCGGACGTGCCCTTTGCCCAGCAATGCGCCCAGCGCGGCCTGCGCCTGGCCACCGACCGCGTCTTCGCCTTCGCGCACTGGATCACCGACCGCGACCTGCCCAAGCGCTTCGACGTGCTCTTCCTGGTCGCCCGCATGCCGCCCGGCCAGATGCCGCAGGCCGACGAGACCGAGCAGTTCGAGCCCTGCTGGGTGCGCCCCGCCGATGCGCTGCAGCGCCACGCGGACGGCGGCTTCGACATGATCTTCCCCACCATCCGCACGCTTCAGCGCCTGGCCACCTACGCCAACGTGCATGCCGTGCTGGAAGCCTGCGCCAGCGAGCGGCCGCTGTGGAGCAGCTGCCCGCGCGGCGGCCTGCTCAAGGGCGCAGAGGCCCGCTTCATGGAGCACGAGCCGCCCTACGGCGAGCTGGCGCTGGTCTGCCCCGACGGCCAGATCGCCCATCCGCTGGACTGGCAGCACGAGGCGCCGGTGCCGCTGCTGCGCAACGTGCAGCGCCTCACCGCGCCCAACGCCAGTGTGATGACCGGGCCTGGCACCAACAGCTACATCGTGGGCGACCGCGCCAGCGGCTACATCGTCATCGACCCGGGCCCGAACGATTTCGACCACGTCGGCCGGCTGTGGCGCGCCACCCAGGGCGACGTGCGGGCCATCGTCTGCACCCATTCGCATGCCGACCACTCGCCGGGCGCCGTGCCGCTGCAGGCGCTGTGCGAAAGCCGCCCGCCCATCCTCGGCCTGCCCTCGGCGCCCACGGCGCGGCCCACGGCCCGCTTCACGCCCGACCGCGCGCTGGACGACGGCGAGAGCCTTCGGCTCGAGGGCGGGATGGACGAGGCCGGCCGCCGCATCACGCACACGCTGCGCGTCATCCACACGCCGGGCCATGCGGCCAACCACCTGTGCCTGGTGCTGGAGGAGGATGGCCTGCTCTTCTCGGGCGACCACATCCTCAACGGCAGCACCACCGTCATCGACCCGCCGGACGGCAACATGAGCGACTACCTGGAGTCGCTGGACCGGCTGGACGAGGCCTGCGCCGCCTTCGACGTCGAATCGATCCTGCCCGCGCACGGCTACGTGCTCGGCTTCGCCCGCACCGCCATCGCGCGGCTCAAGGCCCACCGGCTGCAGCGCGAGGCGCGCATCGCCGCCGCCATGCGCAAGAAGCCCGGCGGCACGCCGCAGGACTGGCTGGAGATGGCCTACAGCGACACGCCGCGCCACCTGTGGCCGGTGGCGGCCCGCTCGCTGGAGGCGCACATCGAGCGCATCCTGATCCGCGCCTCCGAGCCGGCGCCGCAGCCCTCGCGCTTCGACCCCGAATGAGCGGCGATCCGAAGCACCCGCCTCGCATGGACGACGACGCGAAGCGCCCGACGCGCGTGCGCGCGGCCCGGCCCGAGGGCGCGCCGCCCTGGAACCCGCGGCGCCTGGGCGCGGCGCCCGCCGCGCCGGCCCCTGCGCCTGCACCGGACGACGAGGGCGAGCGCCTCGCCAAGCGCGTGGCCGCCCTGCGCGGCTGCTCGCGCCGCGATGCCGAAATGCTGATCGCCCAGGGCGCCGTGCGCGTGGACGGCCAGCCCGCCGTCGCGCCGCAGCAGCGCGTGGGCCCGCAGCAGCATGTGGAGGTGGACGACGTCCAGCCCCGCGCGCTGCCGCCCGCCACCCTGCTCTGGCACAAGCCGCCGGGCATTGCCGCCGATGCGCAGGCCTGGGCCGTCGACCAGCGCGTCTACGTGCATCCGCAGGCGCCCACCGCGCCCGGCCTGTTCATGCAGCAGCACTGCGCCGCCGGCCTGGGGGACGCGGCGAGCGGCCTGGTCGTGCACACGCAGGTGCGCGGCGTGTGGCGCCGGCTGGTGGACGAGGCGACGCTGGTGGAGCATGAATTCCTGGCCGAGGTGCAGGGCGAGCCGCAGCCCGCCCAGCTGGCCGCACTGCGCCCGGCCGCCGCGAGCCTGGCGCGCCAGGGCGGCGGCACCACCGGCCTGCGGCTGGTGATCGCCGGCACTGAGGCCCACCGCATCGCCGAACTCTGCGACCGCGCCGGCCTGCGGCTGGTGGGCCTGCGCCGGCTGCGCATCGGGCGCGTGCCGCTGGCGGGGCTGGCGCCGGGCCAATGGCGGCTGCTGCGGGCGAACGAGCGTTTCTGACGCCGCGACCCCAGGAACAGAAATGCCGGCATCGCTGCCGGCATTCCGAGGGTGTAAGTTGTGAAGCGCGCCGATACGCCGGATTCTGTGCACCGCGGTTGCCCGCGGCGTGACCGCCATCTGTCTTGGCCGCCGGTCACCCGGACGGCTCGATGCTACCTACCCGTGAACTCAGCGGGCCGCCTCGACGTTCACCTACTTGGTATTGCTGCGCGCAGAGATTGCCCGTTTCACCCGAACTGAATCGGCTCGTCTCTGTTGCTCTGATCCTCACCTCGCGATGGGGAGCCGTTAGCTCCTGCGCTGCCCTGTGCAGTCCGGACGTTCCTCCAGTGCCGCCTTTCGGCGATTGCACCAGCGGCGGTCTGGCGTGCTTCACGGGCGCGATTATCCCCGACGGGCGCGCGTCGGCCGCCGGCCGACATCGGCCATCGCCGAATCTGGCCACAATGCCCCGTTCCGTTTCTGCCCGCCCGTTCTTCCCAAGGAGATGACGACGCCATGAAAGCCAGCAGCATCCTCGACACCATCGGCCGCACGCCGCACGTGCGCATCAACAAGCTCTTCGGCAACGCCACGCAGCAGGTGTGGATCAAGTCCGAGCGCGGCAATCCGGGCGGCTCCATCAAGGACCGCATCGCGCTGGCCATGATCGAGGATGCCGAGAAGTCCGGCGCCCTGAAGCCGGGCGCCACCATCATCGAGCCCACCTCCGGCAACACCGGCGTCGGCCTGGCCATGGTGGCGGCCGTCAAGGGCTACAAGCTGGTGCTGGTGATGCCCGAGAGCATGTCCATCGAGCGCCGCCGCCTGATGCTGGCCTATGGCGCCAGCTTCGACCTGACGCCCAGGGAAAAGGGCATGAAGGGCGCCATCGCCCGTGCAGAGGAACTGGTGGCCAGCACGCCCGGCGCCTGGATGCCGCAGCAGTTCAACAACCCGGCCAACGTCGACGTGCACGTGCGCACCACGGCCGAGGAGATCGCGGCCGACTTCCCCGACGGCATCGACGCCATCATCACCGGCGTCGGCACCGGCGGCCACATCACCGGCTGCGCGCAGGTGCTCAAGAAGAAGTGGCCCAAGCTCAAGGTCTTCGCCGTCGAGCCGGTGGCCTCGCCGGTGCTGTCCGGCGGCAGCCCCGCGCCGCACCCGATCCAGGGCATCGGCGCCGGCTTCGTGCCGCAGATCATGAAGACCGAGCTGCTCGACGGCATCGTCCAGGTCGACGCCGAACCGGCCCGCGAGATGGCCCGCCGCTGCGCCCGCGAGGAAGGCATGCTGGTCGGCATCTCCTCCGGCGCCACGCTGGCGGCCATCGCCCAGAAGCTGCCCGAGCTGCCGGCCGATGCGGTGGTGCTGGGCTTCAACTACGACACGGGCGAGCGCTACCTGTCGGTGGAGGGCTTCCTTCCCGCCTGAGCGGCGAGCCGTCGGTCGGCGCCGTGCCGACGGCCTGTCGGTCGCCCGGAGTGTCCCGGGCCAGGCATCTGCTGCCGAACTACCATCGCTTGTCGGCAAATGCCGCCAGGACCTGGGTGCAGTGCGCGACGGCCTGGCTGCGTGCCTCGCGCAACGCCTGCCAGTTCTGCGCACTCCAGGCGGTCCAGGTCAGCGGCTCCGACTCGTAGGCACACAGCATCGGCGGGCGCAGAAAGCCGGCCCGCCCCATCTCTGCCGCAAATCGCAGCCGGTACAGCCCGTCGTCGGTCGACAGGTTCTCGTACACGAGCTGCCAGGCGCGCGGATGCAGCGGCGTGTCCAGCGTGGTGGGCACCTCGCCCGCGGCCTGGATCTCCTCGGGCGTCGAGCCGTCGGTCCGGGCTTCGGCCTGCGCCTGAGCGGCGCGCTCGGTGTAGACGCGGGTGGCGATGACGCTGAGCGCGTCGCGCAGGTCGTCCATGCCCGGATTGACGGCGACCGGATCGTTGGCAAGTTCCGGAATCTCGTCGCCCAGCAGGTCGGTCTTGGAAAAGCCGGCGCCCGCGGCACCCACGCCCAGCGCCAGCAGCGCCACGTTCAGGGCCACCTGGCCCGCGACGTTGTTCATGGTGTTCTGGCGGCGCACCACATGCAGGCGCTCGATGCCCTGCTTCTGGCCGTCGCGGGCAAACACCACGCGCGTGACGATGCGCGGCGCGGCGGCGGCCGATGGCGTCGACGGCGCTGCGGCGGCCGGCACCGCCGCCGACGGGGCGGCGGCACCTGTGTCGACCGGCATCGCGGCTGAGCCGCCGACGGGTGGCGTTGTGGGTGGCGGCGGTGGCGGCGCCACGGCGCTGACGGGGTCTGCGACCGGTGCCAGCTGAGCGTGGCCGGGCAAGGCGCCTGACGACAGCGCCACGGCCACGGCGCAAGCCATGGCCCGGCACCGCCGGGGCGGGCGGATGGGTGAGTGCGGCATCTTCTTGTGTTTCCTCCCCGCGATGCGGGCGGCGGGATTGTGCGCACCGGAGCCCGCCTTTCCACGCGGCAGGCGCGCAATGCGTCACGCAAGTGCCGGAAAAATTTGCGGCGGCGCGGTCTGCCCGACGCCCCGCCGGCCCAGCCGCAATCGGCGACAATCGCGCCCTTCCTCTCCGCCCTGCCCGATCACCACGGGCCCCGCGCCGATGATCCGCCTTTCCGAACTCAAGCTTCCCCTCGACCCCGCGCCCGAGGCGCTGCCGGCCCTGATCGCCGCCACGCTGGGTGTCGCGCCCGCCGACATCGCCGCGCACACGGTGCACAAGCGCAGCTTCGATGCGCGCAAGGCCGAACTGCTCACCGTCTACATCGTGGACGTGGCAATGGCCGATCCGGCCACCGAGGCCGCGCTGCTGCAGCGCCACGCCAGGAATCCCCACATCCAGGCCGCGCCCGACATGCGCTACGTGGCGCCGGTGCGCGCGCCCGAGGGCGGGCTGCGGCCCGTCGTCGTGGGCTTCGGGCCCTGCGGCATCTTCGCGGCGCTGCTGCTGGCGCAGATGGGCTTCCGGCCCATCGTGCTGGAGCGCGGCAAGGCGGTGCGCGAGCGCACGCAGGACACCTGGGACCTGTGGCGGCGCAAGAACCTGCATCCCGAGTCGAACGTGCAGTTCGGGGAGGGCGGTGCGGGCACCTTCTCCGACGGCAAGCTCTACAGCCAGATCAAGGACCCGCGCCACCTCGGCCGCAAGGTGCTGAACGAGTTCGTGAAGGCCGGCGCGCCCGAGGACATCCTGTGGGAGGCGCATCCGCACATCGGCACCTTCCGGCTGGTGAAGATGGTCGAGACCATGCGCGCCGAGATCGTCGCGCTGGGTGGCGAGATCCGCTTCCAGCACCGCGTGACGGACCTGCTCGTCGAGGATGGCCGGGTGCGCGGCGTCACCGCCGTCGACCAGGCCAGCGGCCAGGTGCACGCGCTGCGTGCGGACCATGTGGTGATCGCCCTGGGCCACAGCGCGCGCGACACCTTCGGCATGCTGCACACCCGCGGTGCGCCCATCGAGGCCAAGCCCTTTTCCATCGGCTTCCGTGCCGAGCACCCGCAGGGCCTGATCGACCGCGCCCGATGGGGCCGGCATGCGGGCCATCCGGCGCTGGGCGCGGCCGAATACCGGCTGGTGCACCATGCCAACAACGGCCGCGCCGTCTACAGCTTCTGCATGTGCCCCGGCGGCACGGTGGTCGCGGCCACGAGCGAACCCGGCCGCGTGGTGACCAACGGCATGAGCCAGTACTCGCGCGCCGAACGCAATGCCAACTCGGGCATCGTGGTGGGCATCGAGCCGCGCGACTACCCGACCGATTACCAGCACCTGCCCGTCTCGGCCGAGCTGCAGGAGGCCGCGCGCGGCAAGCCGCATCCGCTGGCGGGCATCGAACTGCAGCGCCGGCTGGAGTCGCAGGCCTTCGTGCTCGGCGGCAGCGACTACTGCGCGCCGGCCCAGCTGCTGGGCGACTTCGTGGCCGGCCGACCGTCCACCGCGCTCGGCGAGGTGGTGCCCAGCTACAAGCCCGGCGTGCTGCCCGGCGACCTGCATGCCGCCCTGCCCGGCTATGCCATCGAGGCCATGCGCGAGGCCTTCCCGGCCTTTGCCCGCAAGCTGCCCGGCTACGACCTGCACGACGCCGTGCTGACCGGCGTGGAGACGCGCACCTCGTCCCCCATCCGCATCGCCCGTGACGGCGAGACGCTGCAATGCCCCGGCCTGGCCGGCCTGTACCCGGCCGGCGAAGGCGCGGGCTATGCGGGCGGCATCCTGTCGGCCGGCGTGGACGGCATCAAGGTGGCCGAGGCCGTGGCGCGGGCCATCGCGGCCGAGGCCGAGGCGCAGCGGGTGCCGGCATGAACGCGCACGACGCTGTTTCTCCGTGGCGCCGGCTCGCGCCGGCCGTCGCCGCCATGGCGGCCGTCGTGCTGGCCTCCAACGTGCTGGTGCAGTTTCCGATCAACGACTGGCTGACCTGGGGCGCCTTCACCTATCCGGCCGCGTTCCTGGTGAGCGAGGTGGTCAACCGCCTGCACGGCCCGGCCCTGGCCCGGCGCGTGGCCTGGGTCGGCTTCGCGGTGGCGGTGGCCATGTCGGCGCTGCTGGCGCCGCCGCGCATCGCCGCGGCCTCGGGCCTGGCCTTCATCGCCTCGCAGCTGCTGGACATCGGCGTCTTCCACCGCCTGCGGCGCGGACGCTGGTGGCGCGCACCGCTGGTCGCCACGCTGCTGGCCGCTGTGCTCGACACGGCCATCTTCTGGGGTGTGGCCTTCGCGGGCACGTCCGATCCGTGGCTCAGCTGGGCCGTTGGCGATCTGGCGGTCAAGCTGGCCGTCGGCGTCGGCATGCTGCTGCCCTTCCGGCTGCTGATCGCCCGCCACCTGGCGGGCGGCCTGCGCGCCTCCTTCTGAGTCTTTTCCATCCTCTTCTCCACGCCGGCCCTGGTGCAGGCGAATCGCGACCGATATGAACGACCACAACGACACGCCGTTGCACGACACGCCCGCGCCCACACCCGCCGCGCATTCGACAGCCGACGCCGGGCACCCCACTCCAACGTCTTCGCCGGCAGCGGCGTCGGCGACCGCCGGTGAGGCCCCTGTCGGCAGCGCCGATGCTTCGGCGAGCACGGACGGGACGGTCGCTGCCGCTCCGGCCGCGAAAGCCGGCGTCACGCGCGGCGAACGCGGCGAAAGTGGTCAAGATGGCGACCACGGCGAGCCCAGCGAGAGCGCCCACGGTGGCGAACGCGGCCAGCGCCGCCGCCGCGGAGGCCGTGGCAAGGGCGGCGGCGCCAGCACGCCCCCCGCCGACGGCGCCCAGTCCGAGCGCCAGCCGCAGGCGCACCGCCCGAACCAGAACCAACCCCAGAACAAGGGCCAGAACGCACCCCAGCGCCCCGCCGGCCGCAAGGTGCATCCGCTGCTCGAGACGCTGGCCGGCCTCTACCCCAACCTGTTCGGCGCCCGCTTCCTGCCGCTCAAGCGCGGCATCTTCGAGGACCTGCTGGCCCGCCATGCCGAGCTGCTGCCGGCCGACGAGCTGAAGGTGGCGCTGGGCCAGCATGCGCGCTCCACCCGCTACCTGGACGCCATCGCCAACCGCCAGCCGCGCCACGACCTGGACGGCCAGCCGGTGGAGGAACTGGCGCCCGACCACGTGCACCACGCCATCGTCGAGATCTTCAAGCGCCGCCAGGGCCGCACGCAGGACGACCTGCGCCCCCAACTGGTAGCCCGCCTGGCCGACGCCATCGGCGCCAGCGGGCTGGAGCGGCTGGACTACGTGCAGCAGGTGCGCGTGGCGCAGCCGGACGCCCTGGCCCTGATCGACGAGGCCTTCACCGAGCACGGCCGCCGCCTGGCCCGGCGCGAGGCGCTGCAGCGTGCCTTCGAGTCCAGCGGCCAGCCTACGGTCGAGGCCTTCGCCGCCATGTACGGCATGGACCTGGGCGAGGTACGCCGGGTGCTGGGCAAAAAGCCCAGGGCGGCGGAGGCGCCTTCACAGAGCGAAACGGCCAGCGAGGCCTGATCCCAGGGCAGCATGGCTGCCCAACCGAAGATCCGCGAGCTCGTGTCGATCAGGAATGCGTGGTAAGTTACCACGCATGCCCTCCAATTCCATCCGCGTCGAAGCGACGCTGTTCGAAGCTGCGCGCGCCGAGGGTGCGCTTCAGTCGCGCTCGACCGCCCAGCAGATCGAACATTGGGCGCGGCTCGGCGCCGCGCTCGAGTCGTGCGGCCTGACCGTCGGTCAGGCCGCCACGCTGTTGAGAACGTCCGGCGAGCGCGCCGGGGATATCGACCTGTGGACCTTCAAGCGCCAGCGGCAGCAGCAGGACGTGTCCGCCGCGGCCGCCGGCAAGGTGACGCAGGCGCAGCTCAGCTGGTTCTCTGGCGGCAAAGCCCGGGACCTCAAGCTCATCGGCTCACCCTACTGACCCCATGCCGACGGAGCCCGTTCTGCCGCCGGACGAAGCGCCGCTGGACGAAGCGTCGGTCGATCTGCTCTTGTCGAACATGGGGACCGACATGGTCTTGGTCGGCGGCCAGGCGCTGGGTTTCTGGATGAGCCGTTTCGGCATCGAGGCCGACGAGGGAATGGCTATCTCCAACGATGGTGATGCGCTCGGAAAGGCCGTCCGCGCGCAGGAACTGGCCAACGCCATCCACGCGCGCGTCGAACTGCCGTACGCGATGAGCCGCACCGCGATCGTCGCCCAACTCCGGTTGCCCGCGCCTGATGGCAAGGAGCGCAACGTCGATGTGCTGCACAAGCTGTACACCGTGGAGGGGCTGAGGAAGTCAACACTCTTCACGAAGCGCGTCCTCAGGAACAGTGTCGAGGTCGAATGGCGCGCTGGTCGGCGGATCAGGGTGATGGATCCCTTCGACGTTCTCGAATCGAGGGCCCACAACGCCGTCGGCCTGATTGGGGCCAAGGGACCGCACGTACTCACACAAGCCCGTTGGGCGATCCAGACGGCATCCGCCGCCCTGGAGCGACTTGCCGATGACCCCGCCTCGAAGGACCGCATCGGCCGCCGAGTTCAGGACATTTACACGTTGGCGCGCAGCCAGGTGGGACGCAGGCTGCTCAATGACCACCAGATCGAGCTGCTCGACGCCATCGACACCGACTCGCTCAGGCCACGGGCTCCGCAGCTCCAACAGCAACTCGACGCGGTCGACATGGCGCGCGCCAAGCGACGAAGCGGGAGGGCGTCCAATACCCCGCCGCACGGATCATGATCCCCGCGGGGTTCGTAGCGCCGCCGCGGGACAACGCCGCTGCCCGTGAAAAAGGCGCTCCGATGGGAGCGCCTTTTCGTGGAAAGGGCCGGGGGCCGTGCCACTCCGGCCCCTCGCGAGTCAACCCTGCTGCGAGGCCTGCAGCGCCGCGATGCGCTCTTCGATCGGCGGGTGCGTGGCGAACAGCTTGCCAATGCTGCCGGTGATGCCCATGGCCTCGACGGCCTTGGGCAGTTCGCCGGCGGGCAGGCCGCCCAGGCGGGCCAGGGCGTTGATCATGGGCTGCTTGCGGCCCATCAGCTTGGCGGCGCCAGCATCGGCACGGAACTCGCGCTGGCGCGAGAACCAGGCCACCACCATGGCGGCGGCGAAGCCGAGCACGATGTCCAGCACGATGGTCGTGACCATGTAGCCGATGCCCGGGCCGCTGTTCTCGCGGTCGTCGCCGCGGCGCAGGAAGCTGTCGACGAAGTAGCCGATCACGCGCGACAGGAACACGACGAAGGTGTTCATCACGCCCTGGATCAGGGTCATCGTCACCATGTCGCCGTTGGCCACGTGCGCCACCTCGTGGCCGATGACGGCCTCGACCTCGTCGCGCGTCATGTTCTGCAGCAGGCCGGTGGAGACGGCGACCAGCGACGAGTTCTTGAAGGCGCCGGTGGCGAAGGCATTGGGCTCGCCCTCGAAGATGCCGACCTCGGGCATGCCGATGCCGGCCTGGTCGGCGAACTTGCGCACGGTGGCGACGATCCAGGCCTCGTCGGGCGATTGGGGCTCGTTGATGATGCGCACGCCGGCGCTCATCTTGGCCATGGGCTTCGAGATGAGCAGCGAGATGATCGCGCCGCCGAAGCCCATGATGAGCGCGAAGCCGAGCAGCGCGCCGAGGTTGAGGCCGTTGGACGTCAGGTAGCGGTTGACGCCCAGCAGGCTGGCGACGACGCCGAGCACGGCGACCACCAGGACGTTCGTGAGCACGAACAGGAAGATGCGTTTCAAGTCGGTTTCTCCGTGGGAGGAAGGGACGCCGTGAAGATGGGGGCCCCCCGGCCCGCTTCAAGCATCACGGCATGCCGCACCGATGTAAGTTGTTCTGGGTCTGCAGTGCGGCGAGGTCGGAAGACCTCCGAGTCATCATAAAAGCAAAAGTTCGTGTTTCCGGGGTGCCAGCCGGGGACGCCGGCCACCGGCAGCGGGGTGAAGGGCTTGCGGGTCAGCCATTCGGCCGCCAGCGTGTCGGCCAGGTGCCCGTCGTCGGCGGGCAACGAGCGATCGCGCGTGTCGGGGCCGAGCAGCAGATGCGCCGTGGCCGACTTCTGGCCGGCCACCAGCTTTTCCATCAGCGCGTGGCCGAAGACGGTCAAGCGCGCCTCGGCCCACAGCGGGCGCAGCGCGACGAAGGCGCGGCGCCATTCGCGCGCCTGCAGGGCGGCCCAGAGGACCGGCGGCGCCTGCAGGATGGCGCCGTGCTCGTCGAACAGCGTGATGGCGTCGCGCAGCCGGCCGCGCACCGGGCCGATGCCGTGCGCGGCGATCTCGTCCACCTGCAGACGGCCGAGCTGGCGCTTGGCCCGCGGGAAGCCCAGCCAGACCAGGCCGTTGAAGAAATCGTGCAGGTTGTCGCGCGTCGGCACGGTGCCGGTGCGGTCGATGAAGCATTCGTAGGGCTCGCCGTCCGGCAGCGCCTCCTGCGGCACGAAGCCGGGCTGCGGCGGTGCGGCGAGCGACTGCAGCGCCGCATGCAGGCGCAGGCCGGCGGCGGCATGCGCGGCCGGCTCGCCCCAGCGCCGCCAGGGCGCGAGGCCGGGGTGCGCCCAGTCGATGGCCGCCGCCGCGTTCAACGGCCGGCCGCTCCCTTCCAGCGGATGCGATCGGGCTGGTGCAGCACCTGGAAGTCGGCGGGCAGCTTGTCGAAGAGCTTGATGGAGCTGGCGTTCTTGCCCAGCACGCGCGCGGCGCGCAGGGCCTGGGCCACGTCGTTGAGGGCCACCTCGGCGCCGCCGCGCAGGGCGGGCACGGCGGACAGGATGGCGTCGGCATCGACCAAGGCCTCCTGCCGTCCGGAAGCCGGCTTGGGGGCGACGTCCGGCGGCTCGGCCGGCGGCGCGGCGTCGACGGTGCGCTCGCCGCGGATGCCGGTGCTGCGCGTCTTCTTGGCCGCGGGGGACGGCTTCGCCTTCTTCCCGGCCGGCGCCGCCATCGGCGCGGGCGGCGATGCCGGTGCCGGCGATGGCACCGGTACAGGTGCCGTTGCCGGTGCAGGCACCGGCTCGGCGACCGCTGCGGCAGTGGGGCGGCGCGCCGCCTTCCGGGCGGCCGGCACCTTCTTCGCCGCAGCCTTGCGCGCGGCAGGCGGACGCGCCTGCGTGGCCGAGGGGCCGGGCGCGGCGGCCGCCTCGCCGCCCTTGTGGACCAGGTCGATGAAGTGGTCGTAGGCGGCCCGCGTCTCGTCGCCCGTCTTGCCCTGCTGGCCGATGCCGCACACGCGGCAGCCCTTCTCGCGCAGGCGCAGCACCAGCGGGGCGAAGTCCGAGTCGGAAGACACGAGGTACACCACCTGCGGCCGCTCGGCGATGGCGAGGTCCAGCGCATCCACGGCCAGCGCGATGTCGGTGCTGTTCTTGCCCGCCGCCAGGTTGACCAGCGGCCGCATGCCCAGGCGCTTGAACAGCCCCTGGTGGCGCAGCGCGACCTCGGGCGTGCAGTAGGCGCGGCGCACGTGCAGGTGGCCATGCTCGGCCAGCACGCGGCGCACGGCCTGTTCCATCACGTCGGCCGACACGTTGTCCGCGTCGACCAGCAGCATCACCTTGCCGCCATGCAGCGGGGACGTGCTCACACCAGTCTCCAGCCCAGCGCCTCGCCACCGCGCAGCGGCTTGAGCGTGGCCTCGCCGAAGGGCACGGTCTCGGGCAGCGTCCACGATTCGCGTCGAAGGGTGATCGTGCCGGTGTTGCGCGGCATGCCGTAGAAATCGGGGCCGTGGAAGCTGGCGAAGCCTTCCAGCCTGTCCAGGGCGCCCGCGTTGTCGAAGGCCTCGGCATACAGCTCGATGGCCGACAGGGCCGTGTAGCAGCCGGCGCAGCCGGTGGCGTGTTCCTTCAGATGTGCCGGGTGCGGCGCGCTGTCGGTGCCCAGGAAGAAGCGCGGGCTGCCGCTGGTGGCGGCCTGCACCAGCGCCTGGCGGTGTTCCTCACGCTTGAGCACCGGCAGGCAGTAGTAATGCGGGCGGATGCCGCCGGTGAAGATGGCGTTGCGGTTGTAGAGCAGGTGGTGCGCGGTGATGGTGGCGGCCGTGTAATCGCCGCCCTCGTCGCGCACGTAGTGCGCGCCCTCGCGCGTGGTCAGGTGCTCGAAGACGATGCGCAGTTCGGGGAAGTCGGCGCGCAGCGGCCGCAGCACGCGGTCGATGAAGACGGCCTCGCGGTCGAACAGGTCGATGGCCGGATCGGTCACCTCGCCGTGCACCAGCAGCAGCAGGCCATGCTTCTGCATGGCTTCGAGCGTGGCGTAGGTCTTGCGGATGTCGGTCACGCCGGCATCGCTGTTGGTGGTGGCGCCGGCCGGATAGAGCTTGAGCGCGCGCACGCCGGCGGCGGCGGCACGGGCGATTTCCTCGGGCGGCAGCTTGTCGGTGAGGTAGAGCGACATCACCGGCTCGAAGCGCTCGCCCTCGGGCACCGCGGCCAGGATGCGGTCGCGGTAGGCCATGGCCTGCTCGGCGGTGGTCACCGGCGGGCGCAGGTTGGGCATGATCAGCGCGCGGCCCATCTGGCGCGCGCTGTGCGGCACCACGTCGCGCAGGGCGGCGCCGTCGCGCACGTGCAGGTGCCAGTCATCGGGTCGGGTGATCGTGAGGGTGTCGGTCATGGCGCGGGATTGTCCCATCGACACCGGCACGGGCCTTGCCTCGCGCAGAATCGATGGCCGAATCCAATCACGCCAAGATGGCCCTGCCCGCCCGACGCAACCGCCCCGCTGCCGCTGCCCCTTCGGATGCGGAGCAGGCCGACCCGCTCTACAACCAGTCGCTCGAAAAGGGCCTGGCGGTACTGCGCAGCTTCGACGCTGCGCACCGCACCATGACACTGGCCGAGATCGCCGAGCGCACGGGCATGACCCGCGCCTCGGCCCAGCGCACGGTGCACACGCTGCAGGTGCTGGGCTACGTGGGCAAAGACGGCCAGACGCGGCGCTTCCGGCTGCTGGCGCGCAGCATGGACATCGGCTTCAACTACATCGCCAGCCATCCGCTGGTGCAGGCGGCCAACCCCTACCTGGCGCAGCTGGCCAGCGCCAGCGGCGAGACGGCCAGCCTGACGGAGCCGCTGGACTTCGACATGCTCTACGTGGCGCAGCGCATGACCACGCAGTTCATCCCGGTGCTGACGCCCGTGGGCATGCGCATTCCCATGTACTGCACCAGCAGCGGCCGCGCATGGATGAGCTGCCTGCCCGACGAGCAGGTGCGCGCGCTGCTGCAAGGCTCCACGCGCGTGGCCCGCACGCCGGCCACGCTGACCGGCATCGCCGCCATCCAGGCGCGTATCGCAGCCTGCCGCAAGCTGGGCTATGCGACCAACGACGAGGAACTGTTCCTCGGCGACATGGGCATCGCCGCGCCCATCGTGGACCGGCGCGGCCGGCCGCACGGCGCGGTGCACGTGTCGCCGCCCACCAGCCGCTGGACGCTGGAGGCGGCGCAGAAGAAGCTGGCGCCGATGGTGATCGAGTGTGCGCGAGCGATTGCGAGCGCGCTGCCGCATTGAGGGGCTGAGGGCGAGCCGCGCCAGGGCTTCGACAGGCTCAGCCCGAACGGGTGGGGGCGATGGGTTGCGCACCGGGGCTGCGTCGCCTGGCTGTCGCTCTTCTTGCACCCCTTCGCACCACGCCCGCCCACCACGCACCTGCCGCGGTGCGGCCGTGCACCTTGACGAAGAAATGTATCGACTATCGATACAAAAATAGCTATTGCCGATTCCAGCGGGCAGGCACGCGCTTTGCAATGCGCAAGCATCTCTCATCTTTCCGAGGCCGATCCATGTCCAGCCCCGCCCGCCCGTCCTTCCGTGTCTCCGCGCTGCGCGCCAGCGCGCTGGCCGCCGCCCTCGCCCTGGGCTTCGGCACCGCCCATGCGCAGGAGAAGGTGCTGCGCATCGCCATGACCGCCGCCGACATCCCGCGCACCTCGGGCCAGCCCGACCAGGGCTACGAAGGCAACCGCTTCACCGGCATCCCCATGTACGACAGCCTCACGCAGTGGGACCTGAGCTCGGCCACCAAGCCCAGCGTGGTGATCCCCGACCTGGCCGTGTCGTGGGCGGTGGACGCCAAGGACAAGACCAAGTGGCTCTTCAAGCTGCGCCCCGGCGTCAAGTTCCACGACGGCACGCCCTTCAACGCCGACGCCGTGGTGTGGAACGTGGGCAAGGTGCTCGACAAGGCCGCGCCGCAGTACGACCCGGCGCAGATCGGCGTCACCGCCTCGCGCATGCCCACGCTGCGCACCGCCCGCAAGGTCGACGACCTGACGGTGGAACTCACCACCAGCGAGCCGGATTCCTTCCTGCCCATCAACCTCACCAACCTGTTCATGGCCTCGCCGGCCCACTGGCAGAAGAAGTTCGACGCCGTGCCGGCCAGCGTGACCGACAAGGCCGAGCGCAGCAAGCAGGCCTGGACCGCCTTCGCCGCCGACCCCTCCGGCACGGGCCCCTTCAAGGCCTCGAAGTTCGTGCCGCGCGAACGGCTGGAGATGGTGAAGAACCCCGAGTACTGGGACGCCGCCCGCCGCCCGCAGATCGACCGCGTGGTGCTGCTGCCGCTGCCCGAGGCCAATTCGCGCACCGCCGCCCTGCTGTCGGGCCAGGTGGACTGGATCGAGGCGCCGGCACCCGATGCGCTGGCCACCATCAAGCAGCGCGGTTTCAAGGTCTACTCCAACCTGCAGCCGCACCTGTGGCCCTGGCAGTTCTCGCTGCTGCCCGATTCGCCCTTCAAGGACCTCAAGGTGCGCCAGGCCGCCAACCTGTGCCTCAACCGCGCCGCCCTCAAGGAACTGCTGGGCGGCATGATGGTCGAGGCCACCGGCATCGCGGAGCCGGGCGACCCGTGGCGCGGCAACCCCAGCTTCCAGATCAAGTACGACGTGCCGGCCGGCCAGAAGCTGATGCAGCAGGCCGGCTACTCGGCCGCCAAGCCGGCCAAGGTGAAGGTGCAGACGTCCGCCTCGGGCTCGGGCCAGATGCAGCCGCTGCCCATGAACGAGTTCATCCAGCAGAGCCTGAAGGACTGCTGGTTCGACGTCGACTTCGACGTCGTGGAGTGGAACACGCTGTTCTCCGGCTGGCGCCTGGGCGCCAAGGACCCCGGCGCGCACGGCGCCCATGCCACCAACGTGAGCGCCGCCACCATGGACCCCTTCTTCGCCATGGTGCGCTTCGTCAGCACCAAGGCCCAGCCGCCGGTGGCGCAGAACTGGGGCTACTACAGCGACCCCAAGACCGACGCGCTGGTCGAGAAGGCCCGCACCAGCTTCGACGACAAGTCGCGCGACGCCGCCCTGGCCGAGCTGCATGCCCGCGTGGTGGACGAGGCGCCCTTCCTCTTCGTCGCGCACGACGTGGGCCCGCGGGCCATCTCGCCCAAGGTGCAGAACGTCATTCAACCCAAGAGCTGGTTCATCGACATCGCCACGATGAAGATGCAGTGAAGGCCCCCTGTCGCTGCTGAAACGGCCTGAACGCCCGCGCCATGCTCGCCTACCTGCTCCGACGCATCCTCTACACCGTACCCATCATGCTGGGCGTGACGCTGGTGTGCTTCGCCCTGGTGCACATCGCACCGGGCGATCCGCTGGTGTCGGTGCTGCCGGCCGATGCCTCGGCCGAGCTGCAGGCGCAGCTGCGCACGGTCTACGGCTTCGACCGGCCGCTGCCCGAGCAGTTCGTGCGCTGGGTGTGGCGGGCGCTGCACGGCGACCTGGGCCTGTCCATCGGCACCAGCCGGCCGGTGGCGGGCGAGGTGCTGCGCGCCGTGGCCAACACGCTGCGCCTGGCGGTGCTGGCCACCGCCATCGGCTTCGTCCTCGGGTCGGTGTTCGGCTTCGTGGCCGGCTATTTCCGCAATTCGGTCATCGACCGCCTGGCCTCGCTGCTGTCGGTGCTGGGCGTGAGCACGCCGCACTACTGGCTGGGCATGGTGATGGTGATCGTGTTCTCGTCGCAGCTGATGTGGCTGCCCGCGACCGGTGCCGGCCCCGGCGGCTCGGACCAGTGGGCCTGGGACTGGGCGCACGTGCAGTTCATGCTGCTGCCGGCGCTGACCATGTCGGTCATTCCCATGGGCATCATCGCGCGCACCGTGCGGGCGCTGGTGGCCGAGCTGCTGGCACAGGAATTCATCGTCGGCCTCAAGGCCAAGGGACTGACGCAGTTCGGCGTCTTCCGCCACGTGGTCAAGAACGCGGCGCCCACGGCGCTGGCGGTCATGGGCCTGCAGCTGGGCTACCTGCTGGGCGGCTCGATCCTGATCGAGACGGTGTTCTCCTGGCCCGGCACGGGCTTCCTGCTCAACACCGCCATCTTCCAGCGCGACCTGCCGCTGCTGCAGGGCACGATCCTGGTGCTGGCGCTGTTCTTCGTGCTGCTCAACCTGGCGGTGGACGTGCTGCAGACGCTGCTCGACCCGCGCATTGCCCGGAGCTGATCGATGTCCGCGGTTCTTTCATCGCCCGCCGACGTTCAGCCGCTGCCGGCGCAGCGCACGCGCGGCTACTGGGCCTCGGTGGGCGCACGCTTCGTGCGCGATCCCGTGGCCATGGTCGCTGCCATCGTCGTGCTGCTGCTGGTGCTGATGGCCATCTTCGGCCCCTGGCTGGCGCCGGCCGACCCGTACCAGTCCTCGATGTTCAAGCGCCTCAAGCCGGTGGGCACGCCCGGCCTGCCGCTGGGCAGCGACGAGCTGGGCCGCGACCTGCTCTCGCGCCTGATCGTGGGCGCGCGGCTGTCGCTGTTCATGGGCATCGCGCCGGTGCTGTGCGCCTTCGTGGTCGGCTCGGGCATCGGCATCCTGGCCGGCTATGCGGGCGGGCTGACCAACACGGCCATCATGCGCACCATCGACGTGTTCTATGCCTTCCCCTCGGTGCTGCTGGCCATCGCGCTGTCGGGCACGCTGGGCGCGGGCATCGTCAATTCGCTGATCTCGCTGACCATCGTGTTCATCCCGCAGATCGCGCGGGTGGCCGAGGCCGTGACCACGCAGGTGCGCGGGCGCGACTACGTGGAGGCGGCACGCGCCTCGGGCGCCAGCGGCTTCACCATCGTGCGGGTGCACGTGCTGGGCAATGTGCTCGGGCCCATCTTCGTGTATGCCACCAGCCTGGTCGCGGTGTCGATGATCCTGGCCTCGGGCCTGTCCTTCCTGGGCCTGGGCGTGAAGCCGCCCGAGCCCGAGTGGGGCCTGATGCTCAACACGCTGCGCACCGCCATCTACACCCAGCCGCTGGTGGCGGCGCTGCCGGGCGTGATGATCTTCATCACCTCCATCGCCTTCAATCTGCTCTCCGACGGGCTGCGTTCCGCGATGGACAACAAGGCATGACGACGATGCACGACGACGACATCGGCGGCCCGGCGCAGCCGCTGCTCACCATCCGCGGGCTGCAGAAGCACTTCCCGCTCAAGAAAGACCTGCTGGGCCGCGCGGGCGGCGTAGTGCGCGCGGTGGACGGCGTGGACTTCGAGGTCCTCAAGGGCGAGACGCTGGGCGTGGTGGGCGAATCCGGCTGCGGCAAGAGCACCACGGCCCGGCTGCTGATGCACCTGATCGCGCCGACCGCCGGCGAGGTGGTGTTCGACGGCCGCGTGGTGGGCTCGCGCGACCTGCCGCTGAAGGACTTCCGCCGCCAGGTGCAGATGGTGTTCCAGGACAGCTATGCCTCGCTCAACCCGCGGCTCACCATCGAGGACTCGATCGCCTTCGGCCCGCAGGTGCACGGCGTGCGCCGGCGCGAGGCGGTGGAACGCGCCCGCGACCTGCTGGCCCGCGTGGGCCTGGAACCTTCGCGCTTTGCCGAGCGCTGGCCGCACGAGCTGTCGGGCGGGCAACGCCAGCGGGTCAACATCGCCCGCGCGCTGGCGCTGCAGCCACGGCTGGTGATCCTGGACGAGGCCGTCTCGGCGCTGGACAAATCGGTGGAGGCGCAGGTCATCAACCTGCTGCAGCAGCTCAAGGCCGAGTTCGGGCTGACCTACGTCTTCATCAGCCACGACCTGCACGTGGTGCGCTACATGAGCGACCGGGTGATGGTGATGTACCTGGGCCAGGTGGCCGAAGTCGGCCCCGCCGACGCGCTCTATGACGAGCCGGCGCATCCGTACACGCAGGCGCTGCTGTCCTCCATGCCGTCGATGGACCCGGACCACCGCACCGAGGAGGCGCCGCTGGCCGGCGATCCGCCCAACCCCATCGATCCGCCCTCGGGCTGCCGCTTCCATCCGCGCTGCGCCCATGCCGCGCCGGTGTGCAGCCAGCGGCCCCCCGTGCTGCTGCCGGTGGCGCCGCAGCGCGTGGCCCGCTGCCTGGTGCACGAGGCCGGCAGCGGCCATCCGCTGGCACCAGCCCTCGCTGCATGACCGACCCGACCGCCATGACCGACATGCCAGACACGCAGGCGCCCCTCGTCCGCCTGCACGACCTCAGCGTCACCTTCACCGGCGGCCGCAAGCCGGTGCAGGCCGTCAGCGGCGTCAGCCTGGAGGTGCGCCGCGGCGAGGTGGTGGCGCTGATCGGCGAATCGGGCTCCGGCAAGAGCGTCACCCTTCGCACGCTGCTGCGCCTGCATCCCGAGCGGCGCACGCGCATCGGCGGCCAGGTGCAGGTGGCGGGCCGCGACGTGCTGGCCATGACGGGCCGCGAACTGTCGGCCTACCGCGGCAAGGTGGCGTCGATGATCTTCCAGGAGCCGCTGCTGGCGCTGGACCCGGTCTACACCGTCGGCGCGCAGATCGTCGAATCGCTGCGCCGCCACGAGGGCCTGGACAAGGCGGTGGCCCATGCCCGCGCACTGGCCCTGTTCGAGCGCGTGCGCATTCCCAGCCCCGAGCGCCGGCTGGCGGCCTATCCGCACGAAATGTCCGGCGGCATGCGCCAGCGCGCCATGATCGCGCTGGCCCTGGCCTGCAACCCGCAGTTGCTGCTGGCCGACGAGCCCACCACCGCGCTCGACGCCACGGTGCAGATCCAGATCCTGCTGCTGCTGCGCGAGCTGCAGCGCGACCTGGGGCTGGCCGCCATCTTCGTCACCCACGACATCGGCGCCGCCGTCGAAGTGGCCGACCGCATCGCCGTGATGTATGCCGGCCGCATCGTGGAAGAGGGCACGGCGCGCGAGCTGATCCACCGGCCGCGCCATCCCTACACGATCGCCCTGCTGCGCAGCCGCGCCCACGGTGCCATGGACCGCGGCACGCCGCTGGGCACCATCGCCGGCGCACCGCCCGATCTGGCCGCTCTGCCGCCGGGCTGCGCCTTCGCGCCGCGCTGCGCATTGGCCACCGAGGCCTGCCTGGACGGCCAGCCGCGCGTCGTCCAGTTCGACCCGGGCCACCGCGCCCGCTGCAACCGCACCGACGAGACCGCCGGCCTCGCGCCCGCCCTCGCCTGACGCCTTGACGCATCCCATGCCCCTGCACGACCCCGCCCATGCCTTCGTCCCCTATCCCGACGCGCCGGTGCCGCATGCCGCCACCGGGCCGCTGTCAGGACTCACCTTCGGCGTGAAGGACCTGTTCGACGTCGCCGGCCATCCCACCGGCGGCGGCAGCCCGATCGTGCTGGCGATGTCCGGCATCAAGGCCCGCACCGCGCCCACGGTGCAAAAGCTGCTGGACGCTGGCGCCGCCTTCGCCGGCAAGACGGTGACCGACGAGCTGGCCTTCTCGATGAACGGCGACAACGCGCACTTCGGCGCGCCGATCAACGGTGCGGTGCCGGCGCGCATCAGCGGCGGCTCGTCCTCGGGCTCGGCCTCGGCCGTGTCCAACGGCCTGTGCGACTTCGCGCTGGGCACCGACACCGGCGGCTCCGTGCGCGCGCCGGCCAACCATTGCGGCCTGGTCGGCCTGCGGCCCACGCACGGCCGCGTCAGCCTTGAAGGCGCGCTGGACCTCGCGCCCAGCCTGGACACCTGCGGCTGGTTCGCCCGCGACATCGGCACCTTCGCCCGCGTGGCCGACGTGCTGCTCGGCGAGGACCCGGCGCCGCTGCCCGCCACGCCCCGCCTGCTGCGCCCCACCGACGTCTGGGCGCTGGCCACACCCGAGGCCGCCGACGCGCTGCAGCCCGCGCTGGCGCAGGTCGAGGCCGCTTTCGGCACCGCCGCGCCCATGCAGGCAGCGCTCGACGGCTTCGACGCCATGTACTGGCACTTCCGCCACATCCAGGGCCGCGAGGCCTGGATGACCGACGGCCCGCTGATCGAGCGCTACGCGCCGCCGCTGGGGCCGGGCGTGAAGGAGCGCTTCGCCTTCTCGCGCGCCGTGACCGATGCGCAGGTGGCCGAGGCGCAAGCCTTCCGCACCCGCTTCCGCGCGCACCTGTCCGCGCTGCTCGGCAGCGACGGCGTGCTGGTCATGCCCACCATGCCCGACATCGCGCCGCTGCGCAGCGACCCCGACACGGCGCTGGAGGACTACCGCAATCGGTCCATCCGCCTGCTGTGCCTGGCCGGGCTCGCGGGCTTTCCACAACTGTCGCTGCCGCTGGCCCAACGCGACGGCGCGCCGCTGGGCCTGTCTCTGCTGGGCCCTGCCGGCAGCGACAGTTGTGGAA
>NZ_LDSL01000077.1 GCF_001476815.1 Pseudacidovorax intermedius
TCCTCTTCGTCGGCAGCCTCAGATGTGTAGAAGGGACAGCCGCCACCCCCGCCGCCGCACGCGGCCAGCGCCAGGGAAAGCACCGCGGTGCCGACCCAAGCGAGGGGCCGAAGACTCTTGAAACTCATGGACGGATTCCTTCTCCAGTACGGTTCTTATGGACGCCCCCCCTCCAGGAGGCGCGGCGCACGCGGCGCCCACGCGCGCTCAACGCGCGGCGTTGCGGTCGGTGATCATCTTGGGCGTGATGAACACCAGCATCTCGGTCTTGTTCGACACGCGGTCGCGCTTGCGGAACAGCGCGCCCACCACCGGCACTTCGCCCAGCACCGGGATGCGGGACTCGTCGTTCGACTCGGTCAGCTCGAAGATGCCGCCGATCACCACCGTGCCGCCGTTCTCCACCAGCACCTCGGTCTGCACGTGCTTGGTGTTGATGGCCGGGCCGGCCGAGGTGTTGACGCCGCGGGAATCCTTGTTCACGTCCAGCGTCAGGATGATGTTGCCCTCGGGCGTAATCTGCGGCGTCACTTCCAGCTTCAGCACGGCCTTGCGGAACGAGATGGAGGTGGCGCCGCTGGACGTGGCCTGCTGGTAGGGAATCTCTTCACCCTGCTCGATCAGCGCCTTGGTCTGGTCGGCGGTGATGACGCGCGGGCTGGAGATCACGCGGCCCTTGCCGTCGGCTTCCAGGGCCGAGATCTCCAGGTTCAGCATGCGCGAGAAGCTGGAGTTGAACAACGCCAGCGTGAAGGCGCCCGCGGCATTGCCCGTGCCGCCCGCGTCGCCCGCCGGCAGGTTGATGAAGTTGTTGATCGCCGCGGCACCGAAGCTCAGCGTCGGGCTCGTCGTGGTGGACGTGGTGGTGGTCACGCCGCCGGTGTTGGTGCTCGTGCTGCTGGCACTGCCGCCCGACAGCACCGGGTAGGTGCCCAGCGCCGTGCGGCGGTTGATGGCGCTGCCGCCCAGGCGCGCGCCCAGGGACTTGCCGAAGGTGTCGGTGGCTTCGACGATGCGCGCCTCGATCATCACCTGGCGCACCGGCACGTCCAGCTTCTGGATCAGTTCGGCCACCTGCTGCAGCTTCGACGGCACGTCGGAGACGAACAGCTGGTTGGTGCGCGCCTCGGCGATCACGCTGCCGCGCGCGCTCAGGATGCGCGTGGCCGTGCCCGCGCCGCCGCCGCCGGCCGCGGTGCCCGTGCCGGTCAGGCCCTGGGCGATCACGATGGCCTTGGTGTAGTTCAGCTGGAAGGCCTGGGTGCGCAGCGGCTCCAGGTTCTCGATGGCGGCCTTGGCCTCGTACTCCATCTTCTCCTTGGCGTTGATCTCGTCCTTGGGCGCGATCCACAGCACGGAGCCGTTCTTGCGCATGCCCAGGTTCTTGGCCTGCATGATGATGTCCAGGGCCTGGTCCCACGGCACGTCCTTCAGGCGCAGCGTGAGCGAGCCCGTCACCGAGTCGGAGGTGACGATGTTGAAGTTGGTGAAGTCGGCAATGACCTGCAGCAGCGAGCGGATATCGATGTTCTGGAAGTTCAGCGACAGCTTCTCGCCGGTGTAGCCGGCGCCCTGCGTCAGCTTGGTCGGGTCGACCTTGCGGGCGCGCACCTCGACCACGAACTGGTTGTCGCTCTGGTAGGCGCTGTGCTCCCAGTCGCCGCGGGCGTCGATGGTCATGCGCACGCGGTCGCCCACCTGCTGGGCGTTGACGAACTGGACCGGCGTGTTGAAGTCGGTCACGTCCAGGCGGCGGCGCAGGCCCTCGGGCAGCGTGGAGCGGGTGAATTCGACCACCAGCTGGCGGCCCTGCTGGCGCACGTCGACGCCGACCTGGTTGTTGGCCAGCTCGACGATCACGCGGCCGGTGTTGTCCGGGCCGGTGCGGAAGTCGATGTCGCGCAGCGGCTGGCCGTTGCGGTTGAAGTCCTCGGAGAAGGCCTGCAGGGGCGGCGCGGCCAGTGTCGGGCCCGGCGCCGGGTCCAGGACCACCAACAGCGAATTGCCCTGGATGCTCGTGCGGTAGGCCGCGGCCTGCTTCAGGTTGAGCACCATGCGCGTGCGCTCGGCCGCCTGCACCATGTTCACCGACAGCAGGTTGCCCTGGTTGAACTCCACCGAGTTGCGGCCGGAGACGTTGCTGGTGTTGGGAAAGTCGAGCGCGATGCGCGCCGGGTTCTGCACGGTGAAGCCGGCAGGCGGCGCGGCCAGGGGCCGGCTGAAATCGACGCGGATCACTTCGGAGCCGGACTGCACCGAGCTCGTCACCGCCTGGATGGCGTTCTGTGCCTGCGCCAGTGCCATGCCTCCCAGGCACAGCATCGCGATGCCCGCGTGTCGCAACCAGCGCAGGGCGGGGGTGCTGACCAATGACTTCATTTCGACCTCTCTTGCAGCTGCAGCGTCGCCGTGCGCTCGATCCATTCACCGGCGGCGTCCTGCACGATCTCGCGCAGGAACAGCTCCGTTTCGTCAATGCGCATGACGCGCCCGTAGTTCTGTCCCAGGTAGTCGCCCACCCGCACCTGGTAGAGCAGCTTGTCCACCGACACCAGTGCCACGCGGCGGCCGCCGCGCATCAGGCTGCCGACCATGGTCATGGCGTCCAGCGGGAAGGCTTCCAGCGGCTCCTTGCGGCGGTTGAGCTCCGGCGCGATCAGGTCGTTGCGCGCCATCGCCGGGCTGGCGCTGTCGCGGCGCAGCACCTGCAGCAGGCGCTGGTTGTCGAACGGCTCGAGCGCATTGCCGCCGGTGTAGGGCTGCGGCACGAACTTCTTCGGCTCGGAAATGGGCTCGACACGCGGCCGCACCGCAGCGCGTTCGTCGCGCATCCACTGCACCAGGTCGTCCTGGTCACCACCGAAGCAGCCCGCGAGCAGGAAGGCCACCAGGCACGGCAGCAGGAAGCCGATCTTCTTCATCATTTCTTCTGCGCGGTGGCGGCCTTGCGCTGGGCCGCCTGCTCGTCGGCGTCCAGGTAGCGATAGGTGCGGGCCGTGGCATCCATCGTGAGGTTGCCGCTGTCCTTCTGGGGCGCGATCGACATGTTGTTCAGCGTCACGATGCGCGACAGGTTGGCGATGTCGGCCGCAAAGGAGCCCATGTCGTGGTAGCGACCGGTGACGCGCAGGGCGATGGGCAGCTCGGCGTAATAGTCGCGCACCTCGACCTGGCCGGGGCGGAACAGCTCGAACTGCAGGCTGCGGCCCAGGCCGGCCTGGTTGATGTCCGACAGCAGGGCGTCCATCTCGGCCTTGCTGGGCAGCTGCTTCTCGAGCACCGTGACGTACTGCTGCACCTCCTCGCGCTGCTTCTTCAGCAGCTCGAGGTTGACGGCGCGGGCGACCTTGGTGCGGTAGTCGTTGCGCAGGGCCTGCTCGCGGTCGCGTTCGGCCTGGTACTGCTCATCCACGCCACCGAGCCAGACGAACCAGAGCACCACCACCACCACGGCGGCGACGACCAGGCACAGCGCGTAGCGCGGCACGGCCGGCCAGCGGGACGGGTCGTTGGGATCGAGGTTGCGGAACTGCCGCGCCGCCGCGCGCAGCGAGGCGCCGAGGTCGGCGCGGGGCAAGGAAATGCGCGATGCCATGTTCTTCTTCATCCCCTGGGCGCGGCGGCCGGCGCCGTGGTCGTCGCGGCCGGTGCGCCGGCGGCGGGCTTCTGCGCCTCGACGGGACGGCGCACGGCGACCCGCAGGGTGAAGTTGGCCACCCGGCGCTGGTCGCGCGGGCTGAGCGCCACCGTGCCGGCGGTGATCTCCACCAGCTCGGGCTTGGTCAGCCAGGGGCTGCTGTTGGCCAGGTTGCGCAGCAGTTCGGACACGCGCTCGTTGGACTGCGCAGCGCCCTGCAGCGTGACGGTCTGGTTCTCCTGCTTCATGCTGGTCAGGTAGACGCCGTCGGGCATCTGGCGCACCAGCTCGTTGAGCAGGTGCACCGGCAGGTTGCGGTCGGCCTGCAGGTCTTCCACCGACTTCTGGCGCGCGCGCAGCGAGGCGATCTCGCCCTGCAGCGTGGCGATCTCCTTGATCTCGGCGTCCAGCTTCTGGTTTTCGGTGGTCAGCAGGCTGTTGCGCGTCTCCTGCTCGAGCATCAGGGCCTGCAGGTACAGGAAGGCGATGCCGGCCAGCAGGCCGCCAGCCAGGGCTGCGGCGCCGAGCGAGGCGTAGAAGTTTTCCTTGCGCCGTTTGCGCGCCGCCTCACGGTGCGGCAGCAGGTTGATCAGGATCACTGCAGGAACCTCCGCATCGCCAGGCCGCATGCCGTGAGATAGGACGAGGACTCGCGCTGCAGCCGCTTGGCGCGCACGTTCGAGTCGAATTCCATGCCCTCGAAGGGATTGAGCAGCGAGCAGGCGAAGGAGGTCTGACGGGTGACCGCATGGGTCAGCCCCGGCAGGCCGGCCGAGCCGCCCGCGAGCAGCACGTAGTCCACCCGGTTGTGCGGCGTGCTGGTGAAGAAGAACTGCAGCGCCCGGGCGATCTCCTGCGCGATGCTGGCCACGAAGGGCTTGAGCACGGCGTTCTCGTAGTCCTCGGGCAGGTCGCCATTGCGCTTCTTGGCCTCGGCCTCCTCGACCGAGAAGCCGTACTGCCGCACGATCAGCTGGGTGAGCTGGGCGCCGCCGAAGGCCTGGTCGCGGTCGTAGAGCACTTCGTCGTTGCGCAGCACCTGCATGCTGGTGGTGCTGGCGCCCACCTCGAACAGGGCGACCACCGCGTCGCGGCCCTCGCCGGGCAACTGTTCGATCAGGCGGGCGGCGGCCAGGCGCGAGGCGAAGGATTCGACGTCGAGGATCACCGCCTTGAGGCCGGCGGCCTCGGCCAGGCCCTGGCGGTCCTGCACCTTTTCCTTGCGGGAGGCGGCGATCAGCACTTCGACGTCCTCCGGCGTGCCGGGGCTCGGGCCCATGACGCAGAAGTCCAGGCTGACCTCGTCGAGCGAGAAGGGGATGTACTGGTTGGCCTCGGATTCGACCTGCACCTCCAGCTCCTGCTCGCTCAGGCCAGCGGGCAGGATCACCTTCTTGGTGATCACGGCCGAGGGCGGCAGGGCCAGGGCGGCATTCTTGGTCTTGGTGCCGCTCTTGCGGACCACGCGGCGCACGGCCTCGGCCACCTCGTCGAACTTCTCGACGTTGCCGTCCGTGATCCAGCCGCGCTCGAGCGGCTCGATCGCACAGCGCAGCAGCACCAGCTTGCCGGCGGCGTTGCGCTCGAGTTCCACCAGCTTCACGCTGGACGAGGAAACGTCCAGCCCGAGAAGGGGCTGCGGCTGTCGACGAAGAAAGGATCCAAGGGCCATCAGAGGACGCTCAGCCGTAGAGGTGCTTGTAACACTTGGCAAAAAATGCGTGCGATTCGATGCTAGCAGCGCCGCTCGTAAGCCACAAACCACCGTCCATCGCTTTTTTGCCCCATTTCGGTATTAGTTGCGAAAAGAACACGCTGCAGAAGAAACGAATTCTCAACACAAAGTAACGTTTGAGTGTAGCCAGCCCCGTGCCAGGGGTGCGGTTTTTATAATCGCGCGCCCTCACGCCGCACGATCCATGCCCTCCTCCCCTCGCGCGCCCGCGCCTTCCCCCCGCGACGCCCGCGACCCCAAGCCGGCATCGCGCCCGACCTGGCTGCGCTGGACGACGCGGATCGTCCTCTGGCTGCTGGGGCTGGCCGGCGCCGCCGTCGCCGCCGTGCTGCTGGTGGCGGCGGTGGCGCTGGCGGTGGCCTACCCCAACCTGCCCGACGTGTCGGAACTGGCGGACTACCGGCCCAAGCTGCCGCTGCGCGTCTTCTCGGCCGAGGGCATCCAGATCGGCGAGTTCGGCGAGGAGCGCCGCAACCTGACGCCCATCGCCACCGTGCCCAAGGTGATGAAGGAGGCGGTGCTGGCCGCCGAGGACGCCCGCTTCTACGACCACGGCGGCGTGGACTACAAGGGCGTGGTGCGTGCAGGCCTGGCCAACCTCAACCGGGTGAAGAGCCAGGGCGCCTCCACCATCTCGATGCAGGTGGCGCGCAACGTCTACCTCAGCTCCGAGAAGACGCTGACGCGCAAGATCTACGAGATCCTGCTGGCCTTCAAGCTCGAGCACCAGCTGAGCAAGGACCAGATCCTCGAGATCTACCTGAACCAGATCTACCTGGGCAACCGCTCCTACGGCTTCGCCGCCGCGTCGGAGTCGTACTTCGGCAAGCCGCTGCAGGACATCACCATCGCCGAGGCCGCCATGCTGGCCGGCCTGCCCAAGGCGCCCGGCGCCAACAACCCGGTGAACAACCCGTCGCGCGCCCGGGCGCGCCAGCTCTACGTGATCGACCGCATGGTCGAGGCCGGCTTCATCACCGAGGCGCAGGCCAGGGAGGCCCGCGCCGAGCGCCTGCACCTGCGCAACGCCAACGACCCCGAGCGGCTGCATGCCGAATACGTGGCCGAGACGGTGCGCCAGCTGATGTACGCGCAGTACGGCGACAGCACCTACACCCGCGGCCTCAAGGTCTACACCTCGCTGGTCGCCTCGCAGCAGGCGGCGGCGTACACCGCGCTACGCCGCGGCATCATGGACTACGAGCGCCGGCAGATCTACCGCGGCCCGGAGAAGTTCGTCGACCTGCCCACCGACCCCAAGGAACTGGACGAGGCGGTGGACGACGTGCTGGCCGAGCATCCGGACAACGGCGACGTGATGTCGGCCGTGGTGCTCAAGGCCAATGCCAAGGAAGTGACGGCCGTGCGCTCCAGCGGCGAGGTGCTGCAGATCGCCGGCGAGGGCCTGCGCCCGGCCCAGTCGGGGCTGTCGGACAAGGCGGCGCCCAACGTGCGCATCCGCCGCGGCGCCGTCATCCGCGTGATGAAGACGGCCAAGGGTGGCTGGGAAATCACCCAGCTGCCCGAAGTGGAAGGCGCCTTCGTCGCCATGGATCCGCGCGACGGCGCCATCAAGGCCATGGTCGGCGGCTTCGACTTCGGCAAGAACAAGTTCAACCACGTCACCCAGGCCTGGCGGCAGCCGGGCTCCAGCTTCAAGCCCTTCATCTACTCGGCGGCGCTGGAGAAGGGCTTCATGCCCACCACCGTGGTCAACGACGGCCCGCTGTTCTTCGACGCCGGCACCACCGGCGGCCAGCCCTGGGAGCCGAAGAACTACGACGGCAACTTCGAGGGGCCGATGCCGCTGCGCCGGGCGCTGATGAAGTCCAAGAACATGGTCTCCATCCGCGTGCTGCAATCCATCGGCACCCGCTATGCGCAGGACTGGATCACGCACTTCGGCTTCGAACGCGAGAAGCACCCGGCCTACCTGCCCATGGCGCTGGGCGCGGGCTCGGTCACGCCGATGCAGATGGCGGCCGGTTATTCGGTGTTCGCCAACGGCGGCTACCGCGTCAATCCCTACCTCATCACCCGCATCACCGACCACAAGGACCGGGTGCTGGTGGACGTGCAGCCGCCGCTGCGGGGCGAGACCTCGCGCGCCATCCCGCAGCGCAACGCCTACATCATGGACAGCCTGCTGCAGTCCGTGGCCAGCGGCGGCACCGCCGCCAAGGCGCAGGCCACGCTCAAGCGGGTGGACCTGTACGGCAAGACGGGCACCACCAACGATTCGCTGGACGCCTGGTTCGCCGGCTTTCAGCCCACGCTGACGGCGGTGGTGTGGATGGGCTACGACACGCCGCGCAAGCTGGGCGACCGCGAGACCGGCGGCGGCCTGAGCCTGCCGATCTGGATCAGCTTCATGCAGACGGCGCTCAAGGGCGTGCCGGTGAGCGAGATCCAGCCGCCGCCGGGCGTGGTCAGCATCGGCGGCGAGGTCTACTACGACGAGTTCACACCCGGCCGCGGCGTCACCTCGCTGGGCGTGGAGCCGGTGGTGGTGCCGGGCATGGAAAGCGGCGGCACGGGCGAGCCGGCGCCGGTGGGCGAGGAGCGCAACCGCATCCTCGACTTGTTCAGGAACTGAACGAGAGAACACCCCCCATGCCGCTTCGCGGCTCCCCCCTCTCTGTCGCCTTCGGCTTGGAGGGGGGCGCACCCCGCGGCCCGGCAAAGCCGGTTCCGCGGGTGCACTGGCATTGGCCTGCTCCGCGGCCGTTTGA
>NZ_LDSL01000078.1 GCF_001476815.1 Pseudacidovorax intermedius
CTCGGGGTCGAGCGCCGAGGTGGGCTCGTCGAAGAGCATGACGATCGGGTCCATCGACAGCGCGCGGGCGATGGCCACGCGCTGCTGCTGGCCGCCGGAGAGCTGGCCGGGGAACTTGTCCTTGTGCGCCATCAGGCCCACGCGGTCGAGCATCTTCAGGCCGCGGGTCTTGGCCTCGTCGGCGCTGCGGCCCAGCACTTTCATCTGCGCGATGGTGAGGTTCTCGGTCACCGACAGGTGCGGGAACAGCTCGAAGTGCTGGAACACCATGCCCACCTTGGAACGCAGCTTGGGCAGGTTGGTCTTGGGGTCGTTGACCCGGATGCCGTTGACGACGATCTCGCCCTTCTGGATCGGCTCGAGCGCGTTCACGGTCTTGATCAGCGTGGACTTGCCCGAGCCCGACGGGCCGCACACCACCACCACATCGCCCTTGTCGATGCTCACCGAGCAGTCGTGCAGCACCTGGACGGGGCCGTACCACTTCGAGACGTTCTTGATTTCGATCATTTTTTCAGCCATGGAGCATTCCTCTCAGCGGTTCATCGGATGATGGCGATCTTCTTGTGCAGGCGCTTGACCAAGTAGGACAGCGCGTAGCAGATCACGAAGTAGACGACGGCGGCCAGCAGGTAAGCCTCGACCGGGCGGCCGAAGTTCTTGCCCGCCGTCTCGAAGCCCTTGAGCATGTCGTAGGCGCCGATGGCATAGACCAGCGAGGTGTCCTGGAACAGGATGATGGTCTGCGTCAGCAACACCGGCAGCATGTTGCGGAAGGCCTGCGGCAGGATCACCAGCGTCATGTTCTGCTTGTAGGTCATGCCCATGGCCTGGCCCGCGAAGACCTGGCCGCGCGGGATCGACTGGATGCCCGCGCGCATGATCTCGGAGAAGTACGCCGCCTCGAAGGCGATGAAGGTGATGTACGCCGACATCTCGGCGCCGATGGGGCGGCCGATCATGAAGGGCACCAGCAGGAAGAACCACAGGATCACCATCACCAGCGGAATGCTGCGCATGCCGTTGACGTAGATGGCCGCGGGCATGTCCAGCCACTTCTTGCCCGACAGGCGCATCAGCGCCAGCAGCGTGCCGAAGAAGATGCCGCCCAGCGTGGCCACGATGGTCAGCGTCAGGCTGAACCACAGACCCTTCAGGACGAAGTTGCTGATGACGCCCCAGTTGTAGAAGCCGAAGTCGAGGTTCATGTCAGGCCTCCCGCCGGGCCGTCCCAAGGGAGGCCTGTGCCCCCTCGGGGGGCAGCGAATACACGAAGTGAAGAGCGTGGGGGTGGAACTGCATCAATGTCCTCCCCCGGTACCAGCGGCAACGAAACCCGGCACCCGCAGCCGCTTCTCGATGAAGGCCATGATGCGGTTGATGATGAGCGCGGAGACGACGTACAGCGCCGTCACGCCGAAGTAGATCTCGATGGGCCGGGCGGTTTCCTCGCCGGCCTGCATGGCGAACTGCGTCAGCTCGGCGATCGACACGGCGAAGGCCACGGACGAGTTCTTGAAGATGTTCATCGACTCGCTGGTGAGCGGCGGAATGATGATGCGGTAGGCCATGGGCAGCAGCACGTAGCGGTAGTACTGCGGCGTGGTGAAGCCGACCGCCATGCCCGCGTAGCGCTGGCCGCGCGGCAGGGCCTGGATGCCCGAGCGCAGCTGCTCGGCGATACGCGCCGAGGTGAAGAAGCCCAGCGCCAGCACCACCAGGATGAAGGGCGGCACGTCGCGCATGGCGGGGATCAGCGCCGGCACCACGTGGTACCAGAGGAAGATCTGCACCAGCAGCGGGATGTTGCGGAAGAGCTCCACCCACGCGTTGCCGAAGCGCACCAGCCAGGGGTTGTCGGGCAGCGTGCGCAAGACGCCCACGATGGAGCCGGTGACGAGGGCGATGACCAGTGCGGTGAGCGCCACCGACACCGTCCAGCCCCAGGCCGACATCATCCATTGCCAATAGGTGGGGTCCTTCCCACCTGGATCCTGCAGGAAGACCTGCCAATCCCAATTTCCCATCTGGGCGCTCCTCGCTGTAGGGGTTGTGTATTCAAGAGCCGTGCCTCGCGCGCGCCGGGGCCGGCCGCGCGGGGCTCATACGCAAACGCCCGCCGAATTGGCGGGCGCTCGGGTCATTCAGACCTGCCGCGAAAGCTTGCCGATCACTTCTTGGCGTAGTCTTCCATCGGCTTGTCGTTGGGGTTCGCCCAGGCCGCCTTGGTGGCGTCCGACATCGGCAGGTTCAGGGCCGTGTTGGTCGGGGGGATGGGCTGCATGAACCACTTGTCGTACAGCTTGGCCAGCGAGCCGTCCTTGATCTGGCGGTCGATGGAGGCGTTGACGGCCTTCTTGAAGGCGTCGTCGCCCTTGCGCAGCATGCAGGCGATGGGCTCGACCGATAGCTCGGGGCCGACGATCTTGAAGCCGGCAGGGTTCTTGGACTTGGCGATGTTCGCAGCCAGGATGGAGCCGTCCATCACGAAGGCGTCGGCACGGCCGGACTCGAGCAGCAGGAAGCTGTCGGCGTGGTCCTTGCCCATGACTTCCTTGAAGTCGATGCCCTGGGCGCGCTCGTTCTTGCGCAGGGTCTGCACGGACGTGGTGCCGGTGGTGGTCACCACGGTCTTGCCGTTCAGGTCCTTGAGGTCCTTGATGGGGGAGTCGGCCCTGACGGCGGTGCGCACCACTTCCACATAGGTGGTGTGGGCGAAATCGACGTCCTTCTGGCGGGTGGCATTGTTGGTGGTGGAGCCGCACTCCAGGTCGACGGTGCCGTTCTGCACCAGCGGGATGCGGTTCTGCGAGGTCACCGGCGTGTAGACGATGTTGAGCTTCTTGCCGACGTCCTTGCTCAGGTCGTCGATGATGCGCTCGCCCATTTCGGTGTGGAAGCCGACGTACTTGCCGTTGCCCAGCGTGTACGACAGGGCCGAGGAGTCACGCACGCCGAGGCTGATGCTGCCGCTGGACTTGATCTTGGCCAGGGTGTCGTTGGCCTGCGCGAACGCGCCGCTGGTGGCGAGCGCCGCAATGGCGATGAGCGTGAGTTGCTTCTTCATGAATGAATGCTCCTTGGGGAGGGTCGAGGGAACGGCCGAAATTCTAGACATTCACCCTTTTCGGGATTACCCGAACCAGGGCGGTGCAGAACCCACCGGTATGGGGTGGAAAAAGGTGCGCCGCACAGCCGATTGTGGTGCACGCCTCCTCTGTGTCAGCCGATGTTCAGCAGGTAGCAGTCTCCATGCCCAGGGCATTCCTGGCCCATGTGCATGAAGGATGGAGGCATGCATACACGGCATGGCGAGCACGGCCGGCGGTGCCGGCCACCCCGTTGCGGGCGCGTGTACCACGAAAAAGCGCGTGCAGCGGCACTCACTCCAGCGCCGCCGCCGCGCTGCTCAGATAGCCCCACAGCAGGTCGGCCGCGCGTTTGGGCGCGGTGCCGGCCTCGCCGCGGGCCGGTGCGGCAGGGCGCTCGCGGTAGGCGCGGATTTCCATGGTCGCCTCCAGCGGCGCCATGTCGGGACCGTTGGCACTGACCAGCTTGCGGGCCCGCACCTCGTTGCGCACCGCGCTCTGCGGCAGGAAGGCGATGCCATGGCCTTCGAGCGCCATGACCTTCAGGCCCTCGGCCATGTCGGTTTCGTAGACGCGGTCCAGGTGGATGGGCACGGACGAGGCCTTGAGCAACTGGTCCACCACGCCGCCCAGGTAGGCGCCGGGCGCATAGCCCAGGTAGGGCAGCGGCCAGCCGGGCTGGCCCGGCAGTCGGTG